>CAYUUC010000240.1:0-5672 GCA_964447635.1 uncultured Spirochaetia bacterium | reverse complement strand
ATTACAGCAAGCAAGACTATAAAAGGCAAAAACGAGGTTAGCAGTTCTATGGTTGCCTTCTTTATGCTTGGTTGCTGATATATTTTTAACTTTTTTAGCCATTCGGGTCTATTCATAAAAATCTCCAATTATAATTAATATAATACTTTAAAACATATAAGAATAGTATACGAATGATATTTGGAATATTGTATGATTATCTATGTATTATCCTTTAATGTATCCATAGAACTTTTTGTAAATATCTATAATGAATTGATTAATAAGATTAAAATCCGGTAATTTTTTTAAAGTCGAATTTTTACCAGAAGTTTTTGTTTTTATCCTTCTTTCAATCTTTTCTGACTGGGCAACCAGTTCTTCGAGTGAATATGCCCCTAGCTTTATCTCTTTCAAGTAGCCTGCGTAAGACAATGGAAACTCCACTTTACCGGTATCGATGAACTCCTCACACTCCAGCAAAAGCCTAATCAGGTGATAAGCGAACTTTGTATCATAACTATACTTAGCGATTATGTTCTTACCACGGTGCGAGAACTTATTTAACCGGTTTTTTATGTACTTCCTCGCTTTCTTAACAAAGTGATTCGCTTGAATGTTGATATCACCTACATCGTAGAACTTTGGCGTTTTGCTGGCTTCACTATATCGGATGAACATAAATGGTTTAGGGCTATCTTTGTAGTATAGGGCTGTTGGCAGGCTTTGCTTATTAAACCGGATAGTGATGTTTGGCTGTTCGGTCAGTATTTTATCCAGCACTTGTTTATTGTTCAACTCTACCATAAGCATATTGCCATCGAAGCCTTCCAGAAAGTCAAGAGCATGGTTTAAGCTTAGATAATTGCCTGACCTTAAGAACATCTTATGCTTTTGTGAGACGGCATACTTGTAAAACCTATCGATGAGCTTTTCCGATAGAAATCTGTCCCTTATTGAAAGCAGTGACCTTCCGTATTCGTTAATGTGCTCTGTATAATCCGGATTGATGTATAGCACTTCGAGTATGTTGGGGTTGTTCTGTAAGGAAAGGTTAGCAAACTTGGATAGAGTATAAACCGTATAATCTACCGCCTGAGAGGTATTCCTCCCGCTTTCATCTTTTGACTCTATTGATAGGTCGACCTGTTCTATATGCTTCAAACCCAATGTATACTCCTCATCCGGGATGAATATGCCTATATAGTCATCATCGCTAGTTTCGGTCTCTGTTCCGTATAGATGACTACCGGTTTTGACCTTTAGGATGAGGTTATTCAATGCCATATCCTGGTCATTCATAGCGGATTTGCTCCTTGATTGGTTAGATGAATCTATGGCTTTTTTGATTATATAGTTTGGTTAGGTAATTGATACCGGAAAGACAATTTCATCCAATCCGGTATCATGGTTAAATCTTAGTTAGAAGGTCTTAGTGGTACATCAAAGTCTTCAGCTGTATAATAGTTTTCCACGAAAACACCAAAATCTATCTCAGTCTTGTCTAGTACTATCTTAGACCCTCTGTAGACTACAGCTTTATTGTAGAATGGCGTATCATGGTATTGATGGTGTCCGCATGAATATACATCTTCGCCATCAGATAGCATTTTAACATAATCTACAAATTTAACCGGGTCTTGGTCTTGTGGAGGTTCCATATCTGCCAGCTGACCATCCAGGTAAACTTCATCTTCTACTAGATAATTGCCTACGGTTATGATGTAATCATCTTCTGTAGCAACATGATGAACAGTATAAGTGGTTGAACCATTTGTTTCATCACCAACCAACTCATATGTATTGTCGCTTCGGAAGATGACAGCGTATTCCAGCCCAGCTGTATCATCATATAATCTTGCTGATATTAGTATATCCCCATTAGTTGCTAGAGATAGGTCTTCTACATCGAATGTCTTATTATTAGGAGCACCCAGTACGGTGTCGATAGTGGGGAAGTTATCTTCCACAGTCCATGATGAACCATCATAAATCCAAGCCAACGGTTTAATTTCTTCTGCTATCCATGATTCACCATCTTTCTCGTAACCATAAACATAGATACTACCATCAATTTCTTGTATGTGTTGTATTTTATATGAATTACCGCTTGCCGGGTCTGGTAGAGTTTCATAATCGGTTCCGTTGTGATAGTGTGTCCATGTGTTGTCACCACCTGGTTCAGGATTAGGGACTTTAGCACTTACAATAGAATGGACAACGCCATCCAGAACAGCTATACGATCATTATTAGCTAGGTAAGAACCGAATGAAGCATCAGCTCCAGCTGGGGGGTCTATGGTAGCATGAACTGTGTCATTTTTAAGGATGACAAATCTGTCATTATCTGACCAATCTGTTTGTCGACCGGCTATGTAAACATCACCAGTCTCTGTTCCCCAATCATAATCATATTCAATGTCATAAGCACTAAAAGATTGAACACCTGATGGACCGTTTATCTGGGTTACATTCTCATCAGCATCTATAGTTGCATAGTAATAGTCAGATGCATCTGATGTTTCCAGAAGAACAATGAACACATCGTCTTTTTCCGGAGTATATGTGTATGTTAGAGTGATTACAACATCTTCGATACCTATTTCGCTATCATCAGCTGATATGGTTAAGGTGTCATCTTTGTTCTCGGTTGGAGGTGTTTCTTCGTTTACCATTACTGTGATGGTTTGTGGAACGGTTCCCACGGTACCGGAAGACGGGTCTATACTTACCCAATCTGCTGATGTCTCGGACGACCAATCAACCGGGTCATTGTAATCCTTCACGGTTAAGTCGAATGTAAGTTCGTGTGTATCCTGACCTGATGGGTCATTACTGAAAGCTAATTCGGTCTCCGTTACTTCAAATCTTGGTCCTGATGGAGTATCTGGACAATAAACAAATGTCATTAAGATTAGTAATAAACTAATACCAAATAGTACTTTTTTCATAATCAATCCTCTTCTTTTTAGGTTTTTACTTATGTAAAAATTATAGTTAAATCCCCTTAATTTGTCAAAGAATCGGTTAAATATGTATATAATAATTATTAATATGGAAAGTGATATGAGAATAGTTTAATAAAAATAGAGATAGGAAAAAGCGAAGTCATGATTTTAGTCATAACTTCGCTTTATTTCATTAGAAATGATTATGGATTAGTCCATGTACCAGACATCATTCTGTTTAACTCCGCTAACAGTTCCGCCGAGTATCCATATCTTACCATCGAATACCACACTGGCATGGCTGGATCGTGAAGCCCAGAAGTCTGGGTCGGAGGCGTTTTGAGGATGCACTTCTACCCAATCTTCTCCGTTATCCGAAGACCAAACATCGTTTCGGTGATACCATCCGTTGTCATTATAAGCTCCGCCGAATATCCAGATTTTACCCATGAATATAGCGGTTCTATGCCATGCTCTACCATGCCAGTTACCACCGGGTTGAGGTGTTAGGGCTAACTCATACCAGTCTGTTCCGTTTGTGCTGTACCATATATCATCTTCATAGTCTTCTGGAGGTGATGCATTACTTCTACCAGCTATGATGTACATCTTATCTCCATTGCCGTCATGGTCGAATATGTGTGCTGTATGATATCTTCTTGGTTGCCAAGGTGCGCTTCCATTGGCGACTACTTCTGTCCAGTTAATACCATCTGGTGAACTCCATACATCACTAAGGTTGTCTCCACCGGAGTCCTGACCACCGATTACCCACATAGTCGGATTGTCAACACCATCATCGGTAGCATCATATAGTAGGGATTGATGAGCCCTTCTTGGTGGGAAGTCTGCTCCTGCGTTATGAGCTTTTACTTCTGTCCATGTACTTCCATCGAATGACCAAACATCATTCCTCATATTACCATCACTTCCACCGATTAGCCATAGTTTTGGGTTATCTGTTCCATCATCTGTTTCATCGAAGATAATCACACCAGGACTATATCTTACACCAAATGGTGCATCTGCCCATTCCTCAGTCCAATTCTCCCCATCAGTAGTAGACCAGATATCATCTTTACCAGGTTCACCTCCAATAACCCATAATTTACCATCGTAGACAGCTGTAGCGAAGTTGTCCCTTCCTGACCACATTGGACCACTTACTGTAACTGGTATTGATTCAGAACCGATGAGCTTGAATCTTGCCGTAATGTATTTAGTCTCATTCATGGTTATCTCGAACATCTTATTACCGTCTATATCATCTCCTACATAAGAGACATCACCTCCATTGGTTCCTTGCCATTCAGCGAAAGAGTAATCCGGGTCGATAGCTTCTGCTGTCAAGCTTACGATTGTTCCTGTTGGGTAAACCCCGTAAGGTTCAGGATTGTTAATCGTTATGGAACCTGTATTGGTTGGTATAGTGCTGATATAGATACGATGACCTTCGATAAAGTTCGCTGTGATTTCCTTATCCTCATTCATAAGCAGACTGTATGTTCCGTCACCGTTGTTTGTAAGGTCTGATGCATTAGCACCGGCCCATTCGCTTAAGCTATGGTTAACAGCAGGATTAGGTGTCAAAGTCAATACTGCTCCTGGAGCATAGTATCCATTTGCATCTACATTATCCGGGTCATCCACTTCCACTGTAACATCACTTATAATTGGGTCTTCCACCGAGTTTATGTTAAGTATTAGTTCCCATTGTTCCTGATAGGAAGCACTTAAGACGTGGTCTTGGTCCATGATTATAGAACCGGTACCATCACCGTTATCGTTTAAGAAACCTATACTTGCTCCGCCCCAATTGCTGAATTTCCATTTAGGATTAGCATTGGCTGTTAGATTAACTGTAGTTCCAGTTGCGTAATTTCCTCCTGGTGGGTCTAGTGATACATCACCCGGGTCAGCTGGGTTACCGTCAGTGTCTGTTACCGGATATATATTGATTGAGAGTGTGTTTGTATCGAATACGGCTGTTATGGATTTATCGCCATCCATGGTTATAGTAGCGGGATTATCCGTTCCACTAAGGTCACCAGTCCAGTTGATGAAGTTGTATGCGGCTTCAGGGAATGCTTCAACCTGGACTTGTTCTCCTGGTGCATAATTAGGTTTATCCGGTGTGATGGTTATGCTACCTCCGTCTACAGGGCTTGTTTCGGTGATTAAGGTGAATGTTTCAAATAGGGCTGTTATTTCCATAGGTCTATCCATGGTTATAGTAACCGGGTTTTCACTCCCAGAGAGGTCTCCAAGCCACATATCGAATCCATAACCTTCAGCTGGGACTGCTTCGAGTATTACTTGTTCGTTGGGTTCGTAGTATTCCTTGTCAGGGTCTAATGTTACATCTCCGCCTGCTGGTGGGTCGATGTTGATTGTGAGAGTATATGATTCAAATACAGCTTTGACTGATTTATCTTCATTCATTTTCACATCTATTGTAGGATAGTTATCTACAGGGAAGATTATACCATCTAGTTCCCAATGCTTAAATATCCATCCATCGGCTGGGTCTGGTGTCAGTGTAACGATTGTATCCTTTTCATATGTTCCTTCTTCAGGGTCTGGTTCAGTTAACACTGTTCCTGCATCCTCTATTGGGTTTATGATAATGTCTAATTCATAAGTTATTAGATTACAAGATGTAATCGTTAAACCTAATATCATAAAGAAGACTAAAACCAATATAAATATTATTTTGTTTTTTAACATAAATATTCTCCACACTTA
>CAYUUC010000239.1:1294-5748 GCA_964447635.1 uncultured Spirochaetia bacterium | reverse complement strand
GATATCAAAGTTCACTTGGATAATCATTCAACCAATTTTGTACAAAGAATTATTTCCTTCTGTGAAATTTCTGGTTTTAAAGGAGACCCTCCTAATATCCTCTCATCTTCTCCGAAGATGTCATAGGGAGGACTTAAAGAACTTATCTCTTAACCTCTTCTACTCACACTTTTACTAATTCTTTCCCCTATGAGGGGAAAGGTAGAATGGGGTCTCTTAATAAAAGATCAGACTTATATCTTTAAAGGAGTACTTGATAAACCCATTTCATTAAGCATCGTAAAGGATTTGGCAACGATAAAAAAATGTGTTACTTAATGTATGTATTTGATTTCTTTATCAAGATTTCTTCATTAAACAACAACATTTCTGGCAATTATTGACTATTAACCATATTTTAATAATCTTCTTATTCTATACTGCACTATTAAAAGTAGGTTGGATTTATGTTTTATTATAGGTAGGTGAATATGAGTGTAACAGCTATCGGAAGTATTTCCAGGGAAACGATAAATACCGAAATGGGTCAGCTGGATAATATACCCGGAGGTGAACTCGCTTATTTCTCTATGGCTTCAAGAATACTTAGCAAAACCAGGCTAATCACCGCTATCGGTAACGATTATCCAAAAGAAGGACTGGATAAACTCCAGCAGGATAATATCGATATCGATAATATATCCATAATAAAAAGTAAGGAAAGCCCTACCCATCTACTCGTCTACAAAAATGACCTATACAATCCTGTTGAAGAAGAGAAACGAATGGAAATCTATGATGATTACCCTTTCGAAAAATCATTAGAAGAAACCAAACCAAACCTGTTGTATGTCGGTGAGTTGAAATCCGATATCCAGAAAAGAATATTGGATAAAACCCGTCCTATGAAAACTAAAACCATGACTGCTGCTCCCTCTATGGAGATAAAGATGAACCCCGCTTGCATCAAGAAGATTCTGAAATCATCATCCATAATCATTATGGAATATGAGGACATCGTTGCACTCAATAAGAATAACAACATCATAAACGGAGCTAGGAACATATTCCCAACCAAGGGTCTGGATTACCTTATTATGTTGAATAGAACATCGGTTATGCTAATGTCGAAATCACGCCTATCTATGATGACCGTTTACCCGGTGGAGAAAGTCATAGACATGACTGGATACAAGTATGCATTTGCCGGGGCTTTCCTGAGCTATATCGATTTCGTGGGTGCTTACACTTTCGAGACTATGGTGGGAGCTTTGCTATATGCTAATATTGTCTCTTCATTTTCCATCGAAGGATTGGGTATAAACGGCTTCTATAATATCAATATAAACAGGATTATCGACCGTTGCGAAGAGTATAAAACCATGGTTACAATACCGGAAATAAACTCAAAAATCATCAATATCTAATATCATATCATTGTTCATCTAAGATTATGTTGGTAGAAAGATGCTGAAGTCTTGTCAGTCTCTCTTATTCGTCATCCGGGATTAACTCTATTACTTCGTATTTAAATGTGCCTTCAGTGGGGACATTTTCTTTTTTTGTCGGATTCACGATCTTAGCAACGATTTTGACATAACCGTCCTCTTCGTCGTATTCAGCATAGTGTAGATAAGTAGCACCCACTTCATTCTTATAGCTTTCTTGGGCGATTTGGAACAGGTATTCCATGGTTAGGTTGCTCATATTATCTTTAAAGGCTTCGGTAGGTTCGTTCCCGTTAAACAAGAGCTGGACTACCTGCCCGTTTTCTACCACTACATCCCATAATCCGTCCATAGGAGAGAATGCACCATAGTTAACCTTCATAGTGTAGCTGGTGATGTTATTCTGTTGCCATTTTGAATAGGCTTCGATATAGTTTGCCTCTGCTACACTGTTTTCTTCAACAGGGATTATCACTTCCAGGTCTGTATCATTATCATTGTTATTTACATTATTATCGTTGTTATTTACTGTATTATCTTCCTTCCCGGTACAGAAAGAGAATGCGAAGATAATAAATATGATTAAAAATATTAACAATGCTTTTCTAAACATAACATTTACCTCTCTTCATAAAATAGATTTAATTTGACTTTATCTAAAACTTTATTCCTAAATTATAATTTAATAAAGTTAGGCATGTTTGGAAACAGTAAAACTTGTTTAATGTTGGTTTTTATGATGGATTTGTCTTTATTCGGCTTCTATCTCTACTTTTATGGTGTATTCACCCGCATTAGACCCGGTATCATACTCTATATACCCCTCATCGACGAAACCCTCGTCCGAACTCGCTACTTCATCACCATCGTATAATAGGCTTATTCGTGAATCAGGCGGGTCTTGACCGATATATATGCTAATCTTTATCTTACCGCCGATTACATTGATTTTATGTTCGTCCACGGTTGGTATTGTCTTATCATACTCGAAGGCTCTGCTTACCTCATGGTTATATGTCTTATCTATACCGGATTGCTTTGCTGTATCGGTTGCCAAGAGGGCGGAATAAGGATTGATTATACCATATCCGAATTTATCATTAAATATTTCTTTTTCTACATCGTCTGCGGTATTCTTCATTATGCTTTCTATGGAATCATTATCCAGTCCGGTATAATGCGATTTAATCAACGCAGCCAGTCCCACCGCATGTGGACAGGACATAGATGTCCCCTGGAAGCCGTAAATAACGAATTCGTAGTAAGTTACGCCAGTATGGGGGTTATGTCCGGTAATGGTTTGTTGTACAATACGGTCGGCTTCTCCATCACCATCGATATCGTTACCATCGCCACCTGGTGCTACGATGTCCACTTCTTTACCATAGTTAGAATAGTATGTGACACCTTTCCTGCTGTTCGATGCTCCTACTGCCACCACATTGTCAAAGGCCGCCGGGTATCCAACCGGAGCGTGCTCGTTGCCGGTGGAAGCGAATAGTATCATCCCCTGTCTATGAGCTTCATTAACGGCTTCTCTCTCTGCTTCTGAGTAGCCTGTAGCTCCCAGACTCATATTGATAATATTAGCCCCGTCTTCCAAAGCTTTGTAAATGGCACTGGTAGTGTCAGAAGCATAACCACCGCCGGAAGCACTCATCACCTTAAAGGGCATAATGGTCACATCCGGTGCCATACCTACACAAGCCTCCCCGTCGTTTTCGCTGGCGGCTATCGTACCCGCTACATGCGAGCCGTGAGAATTGTCATCATAAGCAATATAGTCTCCGTTTACGAAGTCATAACCCTGGACAAAGTTAGTATTCTGGAAATCGGGGGCTGTTCCGTAATCCTGGTCTGTTGCCGGGTCATCTGTATAAGCCACACCGCTGTCCAATACGGCTACGATGACGCTGGGGTCACCTTTTGTGAAGTCTTCCCATACATCAGGTATAAGTAAGTCTTTCATATGCCACTGATATTGATAATAGGGGTCGTTGGGGTCTATGGCGTGAAGGTATCTTTTATAGTTAGGTTCTGCAAACTTAACCTCAGGGAGAGACTCGTAATACATTATCATTTCTCTCCAGTCTACATGCCGGGTATCATGCGGTTTAACCACGGCTATGTTTGCTCTGGATACGGTGTCTGGTTCGAATGAGCCGTACTTGCGGAATTTGTCATATGATTTGGTGCTGAAGTCCATGTCTCTGACCTGGTATTGAGGTTTAAACTTAACAATGATGCTATCATACTCCCCCTGGAGTCTTTCCATCTGTTCGAATTTGTCCGGTGTCATACACTCATCAGACTTATAGCTAAGAGGAAGGGAAAATCCCTCCGCCCCCTCCGTCTCTACGATGGCTTCTTCGTTGTCCGATAGCCATACTATCTCCAGCTTGTAGTGTGGTTGAGGGTTACATGCGAGTGATATTAATAATAAACCAAGAATCATTATTAATATTAAATACTTTTTCATAAATTTCCTCCAAATTTATTGATTCTTCCGCAAAAATTAATGAAAATGAAGAGGAATCCCCTTAAATCCCCTCGTCTTCTGCGAAGACTTAATTATGGGGGACTTGGATTTCTTTCTTATTCCCCTTTCAATAAGGGTGGATAGGGGGGATTCTCCGTTTAAATCTTTCATAACAATGAGGAACAACCTTATATGAAACCATAGCCTGTTCTTTTGTTAGATATGGTTAAATTTTCATTAATTTTGTTTAAATACAACTTTATAATTTTATATATAATTCATTTTTAGGTTTTTTCAAAATACTTCGCTCATCTGCTAAATATAAAAAGTTAGTAGGCTTTGTACTGAAATGTATTTGTGAATAAATCTATAAATTATATAATGAATAAAAAAATTCCTCCTGTGAAAAAACTGGTTTTGTAAAATAATTCCAGACTTTGAGCTTACGACCAAAGACTATGCTAGTCGAAATGTCTCGTGTTCACCATCCATGATTGAGCTGTGCATCTCTATTGAGCAGTGCATCTCTATTGAGCAGTGCATCTCTA
>CAYUUC010000239.1:0-1194 GCA_964447635.1 uncultured Spirochaetia bacterium | reverse complement strand
CATCTCTATTGAGCAGTGCATCTCTATTGAGCAGTGCATCTCTATTGAGCTGTGCCGTAAGATTCAACTAATAATGCTTATTAATTAATATAAATATCACAGAAGTGAAAAAAATTTACCATTATCCCAAAAATGAAATTTATTAGACAATAATACAGATATAGTCTTTACATGATATAATATTACCTTTATATTATAATATTATATTTCATAATTAAGCTATATTAAACAGATAAACTATAAACCAGTATTGATATATGTAATCAATATCTTTCATAATTATTAAAAACCAGGAGGAATGTATTATGCCAATTAATCATGAAGAGTTAGAAAAACTTAAAAAAATGAAGGATGAAGGTCTGCTTACCGAGGAAGAGTACAGATCTTTGTCCAGTAAAGTTTTAAATGATACATCGGATACCTATAGTTCCACTAATCAAAATATAGGTGAGGCTCCCAACATGAACCATCTTATAGCAGGCGTTCTTATGTCTGGAATAGCCAATTTCATATTGGGTATAATAATTGTTATAAAATCCTTTAGTTTGGTATCAAACATAGATACTTATTACTATTATGACTATTTAGATAAAATAGATTTAGGTGTTGGAACAATTATTATGATGATATTTATGAACTTAGTTAGTTTAGCTGGACATATCGTAGCCATTGTTGGCTTGAATCGGATTAAGCATAATTTTAATTATGATATTCAGAAAGGTTTGGACAAGATAAAACTCGCAATAATTTTATATGTATTAGCTCCGGTTATAGCAGTAATAATTATATTAATAGCTGTTGTCTTTGCATCACAACAATATACATATGATACTACTATAGGAATAGTATTCGTAGTATTTATCTTATTATTGATGATAGGATTGATTATCTTCGGTTATATAAAACTTTTTAGCGGTTTAGCTATAATAAAGCGGAATCTATCCAATCCCACCGGCATTGGTTTTATTCTTGCTCATTTCATCATAGGATTATGTTCATTTTTTGTAGGATTCTTACTCCCCTTAGCCCAATTAGTAGGATTTATACTATTAATAGTAGGAATTTTCCAGATAAAATCTTCTTTTGAGAAACCATCCTATAATCAATATTGACCTTGTGTCTTTAATTCATTTAAAATTTCCTTTTTTTACCATAACTGAGCGGTACATTTTTTGCTTATGTGATTTCTTATCT
>CAYUUC010000238.1:0-5750 GCA_964447635.1 uncultured Spirochaetia bacterium | reverse complement strand
TTAAGTTTATATATTAAAAGAAATAAGTATAAAAAAGCCTTAGCATTATTAAAAGTATTATTAAAACACTCACCATATTCATTTAATTATTGGGAAAACCTTATAGATGTTTTAATTAAGTCTAATAAGTATAATATATTTAAAGCTAATACAGATCTTATGAATGAATACTTTCCTATGGTTAATGATGTTTTATTAAGAGTTATGCTTATATATAGAGATTCTGATCAACTAAATTATGCATTATTAATAGCTGATTTATTAATAGATTTAGATTTTAATAATCCTGTTAATCATTATTTTATTGGTACTATTTATGAAGCTATGAATGATACATATAACCTTAAAAGAGAGTTTACAATAACATATAGGTTATTAAAAGGATATGATATTGAAAATAATATTTTATATCAAGAAATTAGTAATAGATTAGTAGAATTGGGATTTTATAATTAACAACCATCCTATCATCTTTATTCATTTATATAAGACAGATTAAAAGGCATTTCTAAACCTATTTATTAAAAAATCCGATTTCTTTTCTAAAAGTAATAATAGAGGATTATTATGAACTCGTTAACCTTAAGGAACCTATCTTTTATATTAGCATTTATCATTATGTTTCTTATTAATGCTATTTTGAGCTCTCAGGTAGACTCTACGGATACAGATAATGATGGAATACCTGATTGGAGAGAAAATGAAATAGGTACAGACCCTACTAATGATGATTCTGATGGGGATGGTATTAAAGATGGTGAAGAGGTCTTATCAGGTTTGAATCCGAAATCTATCGATACTGATGGGGATGGACTTTCGGATAAGATGGAGTATAAGATTAATACAAATCCCTTGATTATCGACACTGATGGAGATGGTTTATCAGATGGGAATGAATACTTATATGGTTTAGACCCGTTAAAGAAAGATACTAACGGGGATGGTATCAATGATAAAGAAGAGATAGAAGATGAGGATATATTCATGGATACTGATGGAGATTCATTGCCTGATAAAAGGGAGTCTGACTTTAAAACAAATCCAAAGAAAATTGATACAGATGATGATGGGTTACCTGATGGGAAAGAGGTTTTAATAGGTACTGATCCAACCAACCCCGATACCGATGGTGATGGTATTACTGATGGTGTTGAGTTATTAAACCAATCCAATCCTTTACGCAATACTAAAGAAAACCAGGATATTGTTAACGAAGAAAGAGATGAAAATAGTGAATTAGAAAGAATCAAGGTCAGATTATTCCTACAAAATGGACAGGTTATAAAAGGTACTACTGAATTAGAAGAGAAAGGTTTTATGGTTACTAATAAAGTGGGTGATATAAATTATGAAAAGGAATTAAACATAGATGAAATTGATAGTATCGAAATTTTAGAGTGGATTCCTCAAATGACCTCAAAAACATCCGATAGTAAGAATAATGAAATTGAATATACCTTTTTTCCATCAAAATATAAGTTAAAATTAAAAGATGGGAAAGTATACTATCAAAAAGCAAGATATGAAAATATTGATGTGTTGTTAATAGAAAATGAATATGGGAAAACAAAGGTTTTTTCAATATTTGTAGATTATTGGATTAAAGAATCTTCAAAGAAAGGGTACTGGTTTAATTCTGGAATTAGTGAATTTAGTGGAAATAATCGAAATCCACACCCGATGACAGTGGTAAAAATTGAAATAAAAAAATCCATTGATGATTAATGAAGATTCTTTTCGATAAATTTTACAGGAGCTAAAAATGAATATAGACATTTCTCAAGAAAGTACTTTACCTCTTTATAAACAAATATTTAACCAGATAAAACTTAATATTTTAAAAGGGGATTTAAGACAAGGAGAAATTTTACCATCCATTAGACAGCTCTCTAAAAAACTTAGTTTAAGTGTGATCACAGTTAAGAATGCCTATAATGAATTGGAACATAAGGGTTATATCATTACCAGACAAGGTAAAGGATGTTATGTATCTACTATTGACCTTGAGAAAGAATTTAATAACACAAAAATGTCTACGGAAAAAAAATTAAAAAAGATTATATTTGAATCTAGATCAATGGGTCTGAAAAAGGAAGACATTAAAAAGATATTTGATAACCTTATAACTAACTTACCTGAGAAAAAAATAACCAAAGAAACACAAATCGCATCTTGATAATATCAGAATATTTTTATATTTATTACTTATATTTATATGTATATTCTTTTTTTATTAATTTTTATTAGAATATACCTATGCTAGAAAATAATCATGATAATGGAATGGTTATAAATCAAAGTGGAAGATAAAAAAGATATATCCAAAAAACCTAAGATACTAATCGTGGAAGATGATGTGGTAAATAATCAGATGATAAAGGATATTCTAGAAGTTGAAAACTATTCAATATTCCAATTGTATAGAGGAGAAGATGTTCTGGATATCTTGGAAAACGGAGAAAATGAATATCCAGACCTAATCCTTTTAGACTTGATGTTACCTGATATCAGCGGATTTGAAGTATGTAGAAAGCTAAAAATGAGTAGGAAAACAAATCCGATACCTATTCTAATGATTACTGCACTTAATGATTTTAAAAGCATGATCAATGGTATAATGGTTGGGGCTAACCAATATATAAGCAAACCCTTTAGCACTGATGAGCTATTAAATGAAGTCAAGGAACTATTAGAATGGAGAAGAGAATTAATTAGAAATGGTGAACATTTTGAACAAATAACATTCGCTATGAATTCGGAGATAAAATATCTAGACCAGCTTAATAATATGATTGCTAATATACTAAGAAGGACTAGGATAGACGAAGAAGATATAGAAGAAATAAAAAGCGGTATATATGAAATGTGTGTAAATGCGATAGAGTGGGGGAATAAGTTTAATAAAGAACTTATTGTAAAAGTTAACTATGAAATATCAGAAAAATACTTGAAGATAAAAGTGGAAGATGAAGGAAGTGGCTTTAATTTTAGAAAATTCCTTAATGGGGAATATAAAGGTATTGAACATCAAGAGGAAAGAATCGATGAAGGGAAAAGATTAGGTGGTTTTGGTATATCTATGGCTAGATTATATTTTGATGAAGTAAAATATAATGAAACCGGTAATATTGTACAGCTTATAAAAAAATTGAAATAAAGAAAAAATTAAAACTTGGTTTTTGTAATATTTAGGAGGAAAATATGCAATCAACAGAAGAATCAAGAATCAGGGAGACCATAGAAGAATATCTAATTCAAATTGATCTCCCATATGAAAAAATTGATGATAAGATGTGGATTATTCATGATGAAGTTGATAATATCAATAATATCGTTGTTCTTTATGATGATCCAGTAATAACTTTCAGAGTTAAGGTTATGGAAGTACCTGAGACCAACAAGGAGAAGTTTTATAGATTTTTGCTGGAATTAAATGCTAATCTTCTTCATGGGGCTTATTCAATAAGTGATAACAACGTTATCCTGATTGATAATCTAGAAGCAGAAAATCTAGACTATAATGAATTCCAGGCAACAATTGATTCTATAATACTTGCTCTGACTGAAGACCTTAAAAAAATAGCAGAAGTGATTAAATAAAAGGAGGCTAATATGTCAATTTTCAAAAGAATTCTTACGGTTATTAAATCCAATATTAATGACCTTATCAATAAAGCAGAAGACCCGAAAAAAATGCTGGATCAACTTATTAGTGATATGAACTCTCAATTAGTGCAGGTTAAGCAAGAAGTCGCCTCCGCTATAGCTGATGAGAAAAGACTACAAAGGGAATATGAAAAAGCAAGAAAGGAAGCTAATAAATGGGGAGAGAAAGCTGAACTAGCAGTTAAAAAGGGTGAAGATAATCTCGCTATGCAGGCTCTACAAAGACAGGAAAGCGCTGAATCAGAAGCAGCTGGCTATGAAAAACAATGGGTGGCTCAAAGAGAAGCTGTAGATAAACTAAAAGCAGCTCTAACTCAGCTAAATAATAAACTACAAGAAGCCAACAGGAAGAAAAACCTACTTATAGCAAGACAAAAAAGAGCCGAAGCTACACAAAAGATTAACAAAACCATGGCTTCTTTAAGCGATACCAGTGCTTTTGATACATTTGCTAGAATGGAAGAAAAGATCAACCAATTGGAAGCAAGAACAGAAGCAGAAGAAGAGATAAATGAGTCCTTAGAAGGGTCTAGCCTGGAAGAAGAGTTCAAAGAACTTGAATCATCCAGCAATCTAAAGGATAAACTTGCTGCACTTAAAGCTAAAGTTGAACAAAAGCAAATAGAAAGTGGGGAAGATGCATCTACTGAAGAAGAAAAGGATAAAACTGAGGAGTAATAAATCAAAGGGTTCACTAACACATTTTATCAATGCTTATTTTAAATTATATAAGGCTTCTTTACCTTTGTAGATAGCATTCACTCCAAGTACTTCTTCTATCCTTAATAATTGATTATATTTTGATATTCTGTCGCTTCTAGAAAGTGAACCAGTCTTTATCTGTCCCGCATTTGTAGCTACAGCTAAATCAGCGATGGTATGGTCTGATGTTTCCCCGCTTCTGTGGGATATTACATTTGTGAAACCTGCTTGTTTCGCCATCTCAATCGCTTCGAGAGTTTCGGTTAGAGTACCTATTTGGTTTAGCTTAATAAGAATAGAATTGGTTATTCCTTCATCAATACCTCTCTTAAGTCTGGTGGTATTAGTAACGAATAAGTCATCACCGACCAGTTGAACCATGTTTCCCAGCTCGTGGGTTAATAGTTTCCAACCATCCCAATCATCCTCAGCCATACCATCTTCTAAAGAGATTATAGGATACTTATCAATCCATTTTGCGTAGAAGTCTACCATTTCCTCCGGGCTAAACTCTTGTCCAGTTGACCATTTGAACTTATACTTGCCATTATTGAAAAACTCACTTGAGGCAGCATCAATACAAATCATAATATCATCACCAGGACTATATCCTGCTTTTTCAATACCCATAAGTATGACTTCGATTGCCTCATCATTGGATTTAAGGTTTGGAGCGAAACCACCTTCATCACCAACTGATGTAGCATATCCTTTTTCTTTTAGTACTTTCTTAAGATTATGGAAAATCTCAGCCATCCATCTTAGTGCTTCTTTGAATGATGGAGCACCCACTGGCATTATCATGAATTCCTGGATATCTACATTGTTATCTGCGTGTGACCCACCATTAAGCACATTAGCCATTGGTGTGGGAAGGACTTTAGAGTTAGTTCCCCCTATATAACGGAATAAGGGTAGTTCGCAATAGTCACTGGCTGCTTTAGCTACTGCTAGTGACACACCCAATATTGCATTAGCACCCAATCTGGACTTATTCTCTGTTCCATCAATTTCTAGAAGTTTATTATCTACCCCGACTTGGTCCAGTGAGTTAATCCCAACGATTTCCTTTTCGATGATTTTATTGACATTCTCAACTGCTTTCAGAACACCTTTACCTAGATACCTTTCTTTATCACCATCCCTTAACTCGATAGCTTCATGTTCTCCAGTAGAAGCACCGGATGGTACTATAGCTCTGCCTAGTTCCCCTGTTTCCAGTTCTACTTCTACTTCGATGGTTGGATTACCTCTTGAGTCTAATACTTCTCTAGCATGAACAAATTCTATAAATGACATAAAAATCCTCTCCTATATTGTTTTTTTATTTATAACCTAATAAAATCTTATTTCATATGGTTTGTTATATAGTTGATTTTATC
>CAYUUC010000237.1:0-5751 GCA_964447635.1 uncultured Spirochaetia bacterium | reverse complement strand
TATCGATACAGACCTATCAACTAATACCACATATTACTACTCCATTTTTAGTCAATATGATGGATACAATACCGAACCGGAAACCATCCAAGCTGATACAGACGATGATAAAGGAGCTTTCCTTATTGTGAATAGTTGGGGCATAGGTGGTTCATGGGAAGATGTCCCGGATGGTAAGTATTGGATGACATTTGGAGCCGCTAAAAAAGTATCTTTATATGGAGGTTTTTGGGAACCACCTACAGAGTTGAATGAAGTAAAAGCCACTATTAGCTTTAACATAACACATCCATATAGAAGTGATTTCGATATTTTTCTGGGGGTAGGTGATAGTTCTAATCCTCAAATGGAAAAGAAATTCATAGATATAATATATCCAGGGCACACTCTTGGAGATTATCCATTCCCGAATAATAATATTCATTTGGATATCTCTGAGTTTTATAGTCTAATGAATGATAATGATGTATATATTAAGTTAATTGATAAATCTGACCAAAATGATGGACATGTTGATACCGGAACGATTAACAATGCAGGATTAAGAATATGGACTACATCTTCCTATGATGATGGTAGCACACCGGATTTGGAGTATTCTATATCTAATCTTCCGATTAGTACTGTAAATGACCAGGAGATTGTTCTTACTTTTACAGATCATGTTGGGAATATCCCTCCATCTAAAAGACCATTAACCGATGATGAAGAAGATAGGTTCTATCACCTTTCCACCCCTCCAATTGAATCAGTAGAGGAGTTTCGGAGACAATTTGGAACTTATGTAGATAACGAAGATTATAATAAAACCGTCGATGGCTTCGGAACAGGAGCTATCCCACCGTCTAGTAAAGAATGGAATGAAATTAAGACCAGGAAAAATTATGTATATCCTAATCCAAACTTAATTAAACTATCTGATATCCTTGATTATTTTGACAATTCAAAGGAAATCTACTTTCCGCCGATTGGTAACCAGGGTGGACAGGGTAGCTGTAATTCTTTTGTGGTTGTATATTACATCCATACCTTTTATCAAGCTCAACTGAATGGTTATGATTTATCAGGATGTATGTGGGATAATGGTATACCGTCACCATTCCAGGATAAGGTCATGAATCCAGATTTTGTGTTCAATATTGTATGTAGCGGTTTGAATGAAGGAGCACCGGCAGATGACAATTATGAGATGTTAAGACTTTATGGAACCACCACCTGGGATTCTCCTTATGATGATTCTGATTGGACTTCCTGGCCTACTGAAGATGAGTTCATCAAAGCACCCATTAATAGAATTGTAACAGATGAAGCTGATATGTCATGGCTGATGATCACTTCAGAGACTTATGTTGATACTGTGATTCAATGTCTAGAAGAGGGTATCCTGATACATACCTTTATCGATGGGTTTAAGTATAGCACTCTATCAGATAAAGACGTATGGACATCAGAGAATATCCCTGTTAGTTGGGCTCTTAACCATGGTAATACGATTGTAGGTTATAATCTCTTCTTTGACCCGGAGAATCCATAATCTATATTAATAATAAGTTTATGATACATGTTTGTACGGTTTATCTACAGGAAGACTTCTTGAGGCGATGACATTAACACCTGTATCTTCAATGTTTTCTATGATTTTTTGACCAACCATAATCGGTGCTTCTACTTCGATTTTATTGATTTTTCTCATACAAGGAAAGATTTTATCTTTTGGTATAACTCCATCAGTTCTTACAGGACAAACCGGATGGACACCATTCTTGACCCGAATGGTTGATGTTAAAATCCTTACCGGGTTCTCAGCTTCGGTTTTACCATATACTTCCCCTCTTTTACACTTATTGCCGGTTACACCGATTACCTTACCATTATCAATCACCACTTCTAATTCGCAACCAACAGGACATACCACACATGGGAAAACCTTCTTTTCTTTATCCATAATTAAAACTCCTTTAAATGAAATTATCCTCACCCTTAACCGAGATTCTTATATAATTAACTTCAGTCAATAGTCGAATATGTTCTTTGGAAAGAGTTATACGTTCCATCTCAGAAGGTAGGACTATCTTTTTCTTTTTCTTCATAATTTCAATGGTTTTATCGTTTATCTCACCTTCAACTGTAATAAAAGCATTGTTATACACTTTCCTGACTCTGAAGAAGAGTTCCAGACTTTCATTTAGATTTATCGGGCGGATATTATGTGGGACTATATATGCTACTCCTTCTCCTGGATAGGTGCTTATGATATAGTTATCTGATTTTAACCTAGCCATAGCCGATAAGCCGGCATTCCTCCCAGCAACACGGGCTTCTGTCGTTACATAGTCTACCAGGTCGTGTACATGAACCACATTCCCGCAAGCAAAGAAGCCATGGATGTTGGTCTCCATACTTTCATTAACCCTGGGACCGGATGTCATCCTATCGAGATGTATTCCTATCTTCTTGGATATCTCATTCTCCGGTATCAAACCAACGGAGAGTAATACAGTATCGCATTCAATATATTTCTCTGAACCTTTAATAGGATTAAGATGCTGGTCAACTCCTGTTATGGTTACTCCTTCCACTCGATCATTGCCGTGGATATGATGGATTGTATGGTTTAACAGAAGCGGGATATTGTAATCATCGAGACATTGGACTATATTCCTGGTTAAGCCGTTAGAATAGGGCATTATCTCGAGAACGGCAGGAACAGTTGCTCCTTCCAAAGTCATCCTTCTAGCCATTATGAGACCGATATCTCCCGAACCCAGTATGACAGCCTTTTTTCCAGGCATATATCCATCTATATTGATTATCTTTTGAGCAGTCCCCGCAGTGTAAACGCCGGCTGGTCGATCTCCGGGAACCCGTATCATCCCCCTTGTCCTTTCCCGGCAACCCATAGCGAGGACGATAGCTTTTGACCTAATCTTTTGAACACCGTTTTCTTTATTTATAACAACCATCTGTCTATCGTTGTTGATATGAAGGACAGTAGTATTAAGCATGACATCGATGTTTTGATTATCTTCTACATTCTGGATAAATCTCTGTGCATATTCCGGTCCAGTCAGTTCTTCATTAAATATATGTAAGCCGAATCCATTATGGATACATTGTTGTAGTATACCCCCAAGTTCGTTTTCCCTTTCGATAATCAGTACTTTATCCAAGCCCTGCTCCTGTGCCTCGATAGCAGCGGCCATCCCTGCTGGACCACCTCCTATTACACTAACATCAAAGAATAATTCATTTATCATTTAATCCTCCTCTTTGGTTTTTCTTGATAGGAGATATGATTTTCTACCGTATTTGGTTATCTTCTCCGGAGGGATATTTAGTTCACGTGCGAGTATCTGTAAAACTCTTGGAAGGCAAAAACCCCCATGACAACGGCCCATGCCAGCTCTAACCCGCCTTTTAACTCCGTCGAAGTCTATAGCTCCCGGTATTCGATGAATAGCTTCTACTATTTCCGCTTCTGATATGACTTCACATCTACATACAATATTAGCATAACGATTGTCCTTCTTATAGAGTTTTACAGCATCATGGGTATTCTTATCAGCTATACTAGGAATGCCTTTTCTGGTATTGTTGAACTTTTTTGATGGAATGAAATTGACTATGCCCAGTTTTGCAATTAGGTATACAACTCTTTCCGCTATAGCTGGAGATGATGCTAGACCCGGTGAACAGATTCCAGCAACATTGATGAAGTTCTTAACCTGCTTTGATTCTTCGATGATAAAGTCTCGCTCCGGGGTATCGGGTATTGCTCTAAGACCGGCAAAGGAGGTGATGGATTCTCTAAGAATAAAGTCCTTTATAGTTGTCTTAGATTTGTCTACAATGTGTTTAAGCCCTTTATAAGTTGTAGATAGGTCGGTCTTATCCTGAATATCAGTGGCATTCGGTCCTACGATAAGGTTGCCATGAACCGTAGGTAAGACAAGTATGCCTTTGCCTTTCTCTGTCGGCACTTGAAAGATTACCATCGAGACTAACTTCCCCTGCGACTTATCCAGTAGGTGATATTCGCCTTTTCTTGGTTTAATCCTGAATCCGCTTCCGCCAGCCATATTGTGTATCTCATCAGCGTAAAGTCCCGCAGCATTGACGATTACTCGGGCTTGATAACTATTTCCAGCTTCTGTTGTTAGTTGGAATGTGTCATTATACTTGTTTATAGAAGTGACTTTTTCGTTCCTCTTAAACTCAACCCCATTTGCTACTGCATTTTCCATTAGTGCTATGCATAACTCATAAGGACTTGTTATAGCTGCCGTTGGAGCATATAAAGCTTTTGTAACATCGGGGTTTACATGTGGCTCCATCTCTAGCACTTGTTCTGCAGATATAATCTTTAAATCTGGAACCCCGTTCTTAATACCCCGTTCATAAAGTTCATCCAGCTTATGTTCTTCCTCCTCATTCAATGCTATGACCAAAGAACCGAGTCTTTGGAACGGGACATCCAATTCCCGGCATAGATTCTCATATAGTTCATTACCGCGGACATTCATCTCAGCCATCATAGTGCCGGGTTTAGCGTCATAACCGGCATGAACGATAGCACTATTAGCTTTGGTTGTACCGGAAGCGACATCGTTCTCCTTTTCTAGTACCAGGATGTTAAACTCATAGCGGGAGAGTTCCCTGGCTATACATGCTCCGCTAACTCCAGCTCCAATAATGATAATGTCATTCATATGTAAATCCTTTCGCAATTTCGCTAAAAATTATTTATAATTTCTATTTTTTTTGAATTAACATAACCTTTTATTCCACCGGGTAGACTAATATAAAACCATTCTTGTGAGGTTTTGTCGATTACCTCTAGTTCCACTCCTTCTGATAAGCTGAGCAGTACTTGTTGCTTTTCAGAAGGCAATATATATACCTTAATCTCCTCTTCAGTCACTACCCCATATTTAACCATTATATCAAATCTAAATCGTATAGCAAATATTACAAATAAAATGATAAATACTATAATTAATATTACACATATTTTTAATAGTAAAGTATTCTTTTTCATCGATAGGAAGTAAACGATTATAGATATAGATATCCCTGTAAGTAAGACAATTATCAAGCATGTCAATATGTCAAGATTAAGGTGGGTATATATTATGTTAAATATATTGGACAGTATAGTATTGTTATCACCATTGGATGAAGGATAATCGGATATTACCAGAGAACGGGCTATATCAAGATTATATCTTATCTTTTCATCTGCAGGGTCATATAGTAATGCTTTATTATAATAAAGAATTGCTTCTCCTAGTTGAATGGGGTTTATATGCATATAAGTATTAGCTATATTATAGTACAAGGTTTTATTCCTAATCCCGCTTTCCTCAACCAGTTTGTATAAATCCAATGCTTCTTGATATCGTTCTTCTTGATATAGAAAATTTGCTTCAGTAAAGATTTGATTGAGGTCATTGAATCCAAAACCAGTGGAAGGTATAATTATCAATATAAATATCAAAATGGGAATTCTTACTTCTCTTAAATTTGTCATATTCTATCATCCAATGATTGTTCTATTTAATATTGTTTTCAATCTTAGATAAAACCTTTTTTAGTCTTTCCATATCTTTTTTGATTTCATCTGTTTTTACTTCAGGAGACCCGGCATAGATTTTATATGAAATATACTCATGATATTCTTTTATACTTTCTATTAACTCATTATGCATATTCATCTTATTTAGGATATTAACCAGAGTATTAATATTAGCT
>CAYUUC010000236.1:0-5768 GCA_964447635.1 uncultured Spirochaetia bacterium | reverse complement strand
TCCAGAAAAGAAGAACACATTAGCAATTTTCATACCGCTCACTACTGATATTTTACAAATATAATTAAGATTAATTTTATTGAAGTATTTTGACAAAATAATTTTAATATATTGGTTTGTGTTATTATACGGAGAGATTAATTACAGAAAAATCTTCAATATTGAGAAAAATACCATTATCCAAAAACCTATCTAAATCAATCAGCTTTAGGTTCTTTCAGAACACCCATAAACAGAATTACACCGGTCTTATCGTCCCTAATCACAAACAGGAACGGTCTATCCGCTTTGAACTCCACGATGTTAGGCATACTTTCGATGGTTACACCTACTACGGTAGCGGCGGCAGCCTCCGTCCCTTCCTCATTCACATCTACCACAGCCTGATGTAACGCTTTGGATATGTATAGCTTTTCCGGTGCTTTATCAGTAAGGTTCTCGAAGCTGTCCTTAATGGGCATTCCCATAGATTTGAGGTTATCCAGGATGTTCTTATCCCCACCTTTGCCAAACTCAATCTTGAACTTAGGCATGGTTAGATTTACTTTGCTGGAGTAGAACTGGTCAAAAATGTTTCCCAGCTTCTTATGGTTTAGAGAGTCGAGCATCTCATACAGTCCGTCCTTCTTCTCTGGAACGAATAGGTACATACTAACAAACTCATCACTGAATAAAAGCTGATAGAACTCCGGCTCATCGAGTTCTTTCTCTATCTTACCATAGCTAAGCCTTACCGCATGGAAGCCCTTGCTACTATAGTATAGATAATCGTCCTCAGCATACATCATCGGCACATCCTTGCTCTTACCGTCCAACATGTAGAAAGGCTGGTCTGTGGTGTCTTCTTTATCGAACTGTCTTATCCAGTTTCCGAAGAAGTATATGGCGTTTACCAGATACATGATGTCATCGGGGGTGGTTTCTGAAACCATGTTCTTGATTAGTCCTTTGGTCTTATCGCTTATCCAATCGTTGATAAGGTCTTTGGTCTTGGGGTCTCCGAAGGTGACCGCCTTAACCATAGCATCGTAATAGGTCTTCATGGTTTGTATAAAGCTGTCTTTGATGGGGAAGTCTTTTGCCTGCCATATTGAATTGGCTATTAAAAGCTCAATGTTTCGGTCTTTATTGCCTAAACGCTCATTGATTTGTTTAAGGGACTGGTTAACCGTCTCTATGTCATATCCGGCGATGTGTAGCGTCTCAGACATGCCTTTTCGCATATTCCCGGAAGTGCCGTTGTTAGTCATGGATAGGGCGGTGAAGATGCTGTATGGTGAGATGAAGATGTTCTTGGTCTTTCCTGATGATGAAGCCCTTATCTCCTTCTCGATGGAGCTGAACATGTCCATGGCAAACATGTTGGCTGAATCGGCTACTTTGTCCAGGTCGGCTTTGGATGAAGATTCTTCCGTATCTGTGTTGTCCTCATTGTTGGTTTGGTTATCGTTTTCCGCTTGGTTATTGTTATTCTCGGTGGTATTGGAACAGAAGGTGATGAATATCAGTAATGGCAATATCACCAAGGTTAAAATTAAGATTTTACTTAGTTTATTCATAGACTTATACTCCTAAAAAAAAGAATGTTAATATAATTTAATTACAACACATAAATATGAAAAGATGTAGTGTTGACATATGGTTAAATTTACGTTAATCTTTAGAGAATCTAAATTAATTAATAAGGAGAAATTTTATGAGTAAAAAACTAATTTTATTATTAGTAATAATACTTTCAATAGCGTTATTCGCTTGTACTGGAGGCGATGGTGCTAACGATATGGATAATACGGATAACACGGATAACACGGATAACACGGAAAATACAAATAACACAGAAAACACCAACGATACCGAAACCGAAGAGTTTATTAACACTCTACCGGAAAACATGGGTATGGAACTAAGGAAAAATGCTGATAAACTTAAAGAACTCATCGATAATGGCGATACAGCCGGCGAAGGTATGTATGTACTGGTAGACGTAAGACCAGCTAATATGTACGCTGAAGGACATATCCCTACCGCTATAAGTATACCTGGCGGAGATGTATCCGCTATGGAAAACCCACCAGCAATGGATAAATACATCATCGTATACTGTGCTTCTGACCAGGGTGCTAACATGGGTGCTCAATCTCTATTGGATGCTGGATACGAGTATGTCCTGGATTGGGGATTGACTTCTGACTGGACTTACGAGTTGAAAACAAGTGAATAAGAAAATCTTTATTAAATTCTATTAATTTTTAAAGAAATGTAATAAAATGTAAAAAGCCTCCCCCAACAATAAAGGGGAGGCTTTCTAACGTCTATTCTATAAATGGATTTTCATTAAATCAATAATTGAGAACCGGAATACTCCTTACCGAATGAGAACCGAAATATGTGAATGTATCCTGAGAATAAGAATCCCAGTCCGCTAAATCCCAGAAACTGCTTCCTGAAGTGATTGTGTCCTTGCGTACCAGTGTGGTATCCTTCGCAAAGTCTCCCGTTACATTGTCCGGTCCGATTACATCTATGATTATGTCTGTTGCCTCTTCATAAGTGCCGTTATTGTTCATATCCTTTACCAGAGCAACCGGGTCATTGCCGTTGAAGTTGCATATCGTGTTGTTCTGCATGTCCGCTTCAGAAAGCATCGTAGCATCTGCTGAGCTGTTGGTTATACAGAATACATCACCATCATTAATAGAAGACCCATCATCAAACACAACCAGTGTCGCCGATGTCCAGTCTACAGGACCAGTCGATGAACCTCCACGCTGGTCTATCAGCATAAAGTAGTTGTGAGTCGAGCCTGACCTTAAGGTCACAGTAGAACCGGTACCATTGTATATCTCCAAGCCTTTGTTGTAGCTACTACCTTCGATGTATTCCGATATGAATACCGCTTCGCCTCCCGGGGAACTGTTCGTAGTGAAGGTCTCCGGTGTTCCTAATGTTGAAAGGTTACCCATTATGTCTTCCGCTACCACATATACGCTGTATGCTGTATCAGGGTTAAGGCTGTCAATCACTACCATCTGTGGTGTGTCTGCCGATAGGCTAACCGGTGTCCCATTGGCTTTCGCTTCGTTGTTGTCTGCCGGTGGGGTGTCTACTCCGTCTTCTACTAATACATAGTAGCCTGTCCCGTCTTCGTCAATCTCTATGGTTAGCTGTGTTGAGTTGTGGGTGGTGTTAGCTACCGATGTGGTTACATTTGGAGGGGTCGAATCGCTTAAGTCGATGGTCATTACTTCGATGGTTGTTTGCAGATTAGGGATAGCCTCGTTGTCTTCCGCTACTGCATAGACATAGTTTGTTTGCGCCGCTGTAAGGCTTAATGAGACTGTAGCCTCCGTCCCGCCGGTTAATGCCTGTGTCATTCCATCGTTGATAGCATCCGTCTTGAGTGTCGCCGGGTCGGTATAAGCGTCCACCGTGGTGCTTACTTCATAGTAAGCCGTTCCGGTCTCATTGGTCATCAGGTTGAGATTAGCCGATGGTGTTACCGGATTGATATCGGATATGTTGGGATAACCGCTGAGCCATACTGGAGGAGTGTTATCGACGCCCGGTGTCAAGTTTAAACCAGCTATCGTCGG
The DNA here is from genome assembly GCA_964447635.1 of uncultured Spirochaetia bacterium. Lineage (GTDB taxonomy): Bacteria > Spirochaetota > UBA6919 > CAYUUC01 > CAYUUC01 > CAYUUC01. Next base: position 2,175 of record CAYUUC010000236.1, on the reverse strand, counting down.
GTCATGGTCGGACATCCTCACTCCATATAGGTATTCACTGTATCGATGGACGATGTCCGCCTCTGGTGTGGCATTGTCAAGTATGTTAGATGAGATTAGGATGTGGTCTAATGCCTGTGAGTTGCCGTTATATATGTATGAGTATCGGTCATTCTCCGGTAGAAGCTCGGTTGCGAGGTCATAAAGGACAGGGTTGCCCTCATCCTCACCGGTGAGTATCTTAATCGGTTCTGAGAACTCAAAGTCGTTAAGGTCGCCCATTACGATTACATTAGCGTTGGGGTCTATTGCCAGGATGTCATCCACGAACTGGTTCACCAGTGTTGCCTGCTGGCTTCTCTGGAATGCCGAGTCGAACTCTGGGGGCTGTATGTTTTCCCATAGACCGCCATCACCACGCTTGGAGTTGAAATGGTTCATAATGATGAATACATCGTTGCTGTTGAAGGTGAACTTAGCCACTAGGGGCTTCCTGCTCGAGTTCCATGCACTGTCTGTCGGGTCTATCCTACCCGGGTTGTACTGAAGGTCGGGTGTCCCGCCGTTGTCTATCACAGCATTGGCAGTGGATGCATCGGCTCCCGGCACTTCTACAAAGCTTACCCGGTCTAGCCTAAACATAAAGCCTACTCTGATGTTAGCTCCGGGCCATCCGCCGTCCTGTCCGTCGGCAGGGGTTATCTCTGTAAAGTCATATACACCGATTAGACTCGAGTCTATGTCTTCTATGGCGTCTATCAGGTCAAGGTAGTTCTGGGTTGCCGATACAGTGCCGTCGTTAGTAGGTCCTGAGTCGTCCTCCATCTCTGCTATACCGATGATGTCAGGGCTGTTCAGTCCGTTTACGATGGTGTTCGCTATCTCGTCTATCTTAGCTTGTATCTCGGTAGAACCCCAATCATCATCTGATACCGGGAAGTTCTCCACATTAAGACTCGCTACGGTGAGGACATCGGTAGAAGAGGTGATAGTCGTGGTCTCTCTAGGCGGTGTATTCTCGGTATAAGTAGGCAGAGCTTCGATAGGGAATACCTTATACTTTCCGCCAGACTTCAGTGATGGAGTGATGAAGCTGTCGCTATAACCGATAACTCCGTTTATCGGTGCATCAAACACTGCACCTAGAGCGATATCATATTCCTGCCCCTGGTCATAGATGGTACCGGAACTCTCTCCATAGTCAATCAGTATTCGTTCCGGATTGAAGTCGTTTTCACTTATGTATAGACCGCCTCTATCCGTTACCGAGTTGGAGTTAACGGCACTATCAGCTACCACATAAAACTCATCGAAGACGGTATGAGATGTGCCTAGCACCTCCGCATCATTCACGGTTACCAGCATACCTTCCAGGCTTTCGTAGAAGGCTATGCCTTCTGTTTCCCAGTCGCCTATCGGGTCGTTGGAGATGTCCGCTGATGCACCGCTTCCTGAGTAGATCGCTTCGACCGGAGGTATCCTACCGCCGTTTCCCAAAGCTATAGAGGCTGGGAGAGTAACGCCAGTGTTGAGTGTCTGAAGATTTGTGATGGTACTGAGTTCCGTAAGAGGTAGCCAGCCGGTGTATCCAAACTCATCTACTACCGCATCGAAGGTAACCTCATCGCCTTCGCTTACTGCAGGCTGGATACCTTGATAAACATAGATGCCTTCCGATGTCTTTAGGTCTGTATCAACCTGGTTGTCCGGTGTCTGCAGGTAGAAGCCCTTATCCGGAACCACCACCGTCACTATACCATATACACCCGTTACATTGCTTCCGTCCATACTGCTGGAGTGGTTCGTTCCTTGTATGTCGTGTATGTAGGTATAGGAAGTGCCAAGGTCGGTCGCAGCAAAATCATTACCCGTCGAGTCCATGTCTACAATGGTTACATCAATACTCGGACTATCGAATGAGTAGCCGGGTCTAGACGGTACGATGGTGTATAGACCGGGGTCGACAGTGAAACTGTAGTAGCCATTGGTATCGGTTACCATCATCTCATAGACGATATCGCTTTTTAGGGTTACGCCATAGTCATCTGACCCTGTTCCGCCTTCGGTTATGTATCCAGAGATGATGTATGGACCTGGGTCACCGCCATCGCCTGCGTCACCACCATCGCCTGCGTCACCGCCGTCACCGCCATCAGTTGGGTCGGTAGGGATACAGCTTATCATAAAGATGAATCC
>CAYUUC010000235.1:0-5771 GCA_964447635.1 uncultured Spirochaetia bacterium | reverse complement strand
TATTAATATTTGAAATTGGTTTTAAAATACCAATAATTATCAATTATTGGTATTAAGCATAAAAATATTCCGACTTTCCATAAAAAAAGTGTGAAGATTCGTTAAAACATTTACAGTAAATATTATATACACGAAAAAATAAGGAAAAGTCAATGGACAAAATCCTAAGATTTAAATTAAATAATGAAGATATCGAGCTAATAACCAATTACCTAGATGGGACTTTAGAAGAAGATAAAAGGGAAATCGTTGAAAGAAAACTTGTTCATGATGAAGATTTTAGAAGACTCTTTATGGAAGCGTATGAATTCCTCGAAACTTTAAAATACCTTGAAAGAACAAAAGAAATTTAATGAAGAACAATTTTTTAACAATATCAAAGATTCAGGTGTTATAAACCAAGAGAGATAAATGCCCATCAAAGACGATATAAAAATACCCGAATAAAAAAAAGTAAAGAAAAGTTTTGACTTTTACCATAGATTTATTATAATATAGTCTGTCTATAAAATGGGGCAATAGTTCAGCTGGGAGAACACCACCCTTGCAAGGTGGGGGTCGGGGGTTCGAATCCCCCTTGCTCCAAGAGAAAACCACACAACAAAGGGCAGGAGGCGAGAATCTCCTATCCTTTTCTATAAAATCAGAACTAATTACAACACTTTACAACACTACCCATTCTTAGTTTTAAATCCCAACCCATTCTATTGATTAAACATGCTTATATACTTATATTTTTAATGAATATGTGTTTTATCACGGAGGATTTATGAATAATAAGATTTTTATGGTAAGCTGGAACGAAGAAGAGGCGAAGGAATTCAAAGAAAGACTAACCGAAAAAGGTTGGGATGTTTATTATGAAAGCACAGACTTCAAAGAAGCAAATAAAAGGATAATGGAGCTATTCCCCGCATATGTCATTATCTCGCTGGATAAGGAAAGTGAAAAAGGTATAAAGATGGCAGAAGCAATAACACCCCAGGCTAAACAAAACGACTTCACTTTACTTTTGGTAGGAGGAGATAAAAGCATTGTGGAAGAAGCAGACGGGATGATTAAGAAAGCTCGATTCGTCGAGCCTTCCATGCTGGAGAGTGTTCTTGGCTCCCCTGAATAGAAAAGACTTCTCAAACTCTACCAATCTTTGAACTTATCCGGAAAATAGCTTTCAATCTCCATTATGTGGAGAATTGATTCGGAGATATCGTTCAGCTCTTCGGTGGATACTTCCTTACGGTTGAGATGGTCAACCACTCTATACTTAAGCTCCTTCACTACCTTCTTTATCTCGAAGCTTTTCAGGCGTTTATCCACCGGTTTCTTCGCATTGGTCGGGCTTTTAGTAGGCTTCGATGGCTGTTCCTTGCTATCCTGCTGGATATGGTTTAAGCGGAAGGTCTTCACTGTGCTTGGTCTGACAGTAAGCCCATATTTATCCTTGAGCCTACCCGCTATCTCCTTATCTAACATGCCTTTATTTACCCATCGCTTGATTATCGACTTATGAGGTTCGAGTTTAGATTTTGCCATGATGGTGTCCTTTTTTGTGGTTATCTATTATTGTATTACCACTAGATAATACAATTTATTCAATAAATTGACAAATAGAAGCTTCTATGCGAGTTAAGTTTCATCTATTCGTAGGCATCATGTAGAATAGAGAGTATACCATTTTCGGTAACCTTCTCCGGGTTATATATGACTGTACCATCGAGCATAGCCGCCTTCGCCACCTCTTCAAACAAACTATGGCTTACACCAGCCTCTTTCAGGGTAGCTGGCAGATTGCATATGTGGTTAAGGGACTGCTTCAACTCTTTTACTTTCCCGATGAGCTTTTCCGTCCCTTCTTCAGGATTATTGAATTGGTCATCAGGGAAAACATATCTATAAACATCAGCATAGAGATGTGAACACTTATCCTTGTTATAGCCGATGCCAAAAGGAAGCATAATGGAGTTAGCCAAGCCGTGTGGCAGATGAGTCACCCCTCCTAAAGCATGTCCAACACTATGCACTATCCCAACCATAGCGTTGGAGAAGGATATACCGGCGAGGGTAGCAGCGTTTGCCATGATGAGACGGGTTTGTTCATCCTTACCCTTCTCTACCGCTTTGGTAAGGTAGCCGAAGACCATCTTAATCGCAGATAGAGAGTAAGCATCGCTCAAGGGATTCTTCTGCAAGCTGGTATACGCTTCAATAGCATGAGTCAAAGCATCCATACCTGTTGATGCAGTGATTTTGGGTGGCATACTCGTCATCATGCCTGAGTCTATGATAGCAGTATTAGGATAGACAAATGGCGAGGTGATAGTCATCTTCATATCCTTATCAGGGTCATAGACTACACAGGCACTGGTTACCTCGGAACCAGTTCCCGCAGTTGTAGGTATTGCAATGAGAGTGTTTAACGGCTTTTCCAGGTTATCCATCCCCAGATACTTGTGTATATCTCTATCATTGTAACTCGCTACGATGTTGACCGCCTTGGATGTATCCAGAACAGAGCCACCGCCCACCGCTACCAGAGCGTCACAACCTTCCTTCTCGTACAGTGATGCGATATGGTTAATCACCTTCATGGATGAATCCTGAGGGACATCGTCAAAGATACCGGCTAGAGATATATTGGAGTTATCGAAAGCGTCAACCGCCTTCTGAGTTAGCCCTGCCTTCTGTATGCCCTTATCTGTTATGATTAAAGCCCTGCTCGAACCAAGCTGGCGGAGCTCATCGGTAAGGTTCGCTACCGACCCCTTACCTGAAATGATTTTTACCGGATTATAAAATTCGTAGTATTTAGGTATCAAATTAAATTATATCCTTTCGATATATAACGACCTGTAATTTTTTATATATCATAAATTTATTAGCAAACTTTTCACATTAAAGTGGTTGGATATCCATTTCCAGTTCGCAATACATTCATTAGTCCTATCAAGGATATTATCTAATGAATCGAGTCTTTTGTTTACTAAATAACTTAATATTTTAAATATATTATATCATTTAATCTGTTTTCGCATATTTGTATTTAGATTACACAAAAATATAAAACAATTATATAAAAGATAATAAAATAAACCTATTCTTCAATTTCCACCAGATTAAAAATTCTCAATAAATGAAATACCATTCTATGAAGGTAAATATCAAGACTGCTGATGCTTCTTTGTCCTTAACCTTAAATCTGTCTTTATGATTGGTTTACTCACCAGTATAAAACTCTAGCGTTTCCTTATAAAGATTGACCCATGCTCCTTCTGGTATCATACCTCCAAACATTACTATCTTGTTATTGCCTATGTATGTCATACTGGGGAATCCTCTGTTTGATGGAGACCATATACTGGAAAACTCGGTCCATTCATTAGCCGTTATATCATATTCCCATGTGTCGCCTATATATTCTAATTGGTCATCGAAGCCACCGAATACCAGGAACTTATCCTCGCTAACCATGCTCATTCCAAAATAAGTTCTAGCTACAGGTACATCTCCGGTAGGTGTGATTTCCATCCATTCCTTTGTGGTGATATCATATTCCCATAGGTCATTATAGTAATCTGGATATCCGCCGGACCCACCGAAAAGCATTACCTTATCGTTGCCGGTATAGACCAATCCTTTACCAGACCTTGCGGGGGGATTTGTTGTGGATGAGGGTATTTGTTCTGTCCATTCATTAGTATTATAATCATAAACCCATATTTCATCGGAGTATGTGCTTCCATCTATGCTTCCACCATATATCATCAACTTATTATCTCCGATTGCGGTCATACCAGAATTAGAACGAGCAGTCGGGATACTCCCGGATGGATATAATTCAGTCCATTCGTTATTGACGATATTGTATTCCCATATGTCATTTAGTCTTGTATCACCATCACCTAACCCACCGAATAACAGTATAATATCATTGCCTATATAAGCCATTGATGATGCTCTTCTTGCCGGTGGATTGCCAATAGGAGATAGTTGCTCCCATTGGTTTAAATCGATATTATATTTCCATGTATCATCTGCATTAATTGGAACAGATATATCGATCCTTCCTCCAAAGATGAAGACTTCACTATAATCATCAGCGAAAGCTATAGCCGAATCACATCTTTCTTCTGGTGATGTGTTAGTAGTTAGCTCTTCCCATATGTCAGGGGGGGTTGTTCCAATAAAGGTTAAACTGTATGAAGCTTCTGTACTATCTTTAACCATAATATCAATTGATGAAGATTTATCACTAGAATTCATCGGTTCGTAAACAACAGAGAAAGTGGTTTCTTCATTGCTTTCTAGCGAAGTGGGTATGTTATCTGTGTTAAAATTGAAATGAGTCCTTCCATTGTTTACTATGATTTCTGATATTTCTATTAGTGTTTCTCCGGTGTTTTGTATGATAAATGTCTCCTCATCACTGGATTGACCAACTTCGGCTTCTCCAAAATCAAATGTTTCTCCATTATCTATCTCTACTCCATTATGTTTGATAATAATGCTGATATCTTGTTTAGGTTTACAATTAAGCATTATTAACATTGTAAGTATTATTGCTAAACCTGCCATTGTTAAGTATTTTCTCATCTGAAATAATCCTCCAAATAATTTCTAGTATAAACTATTAAATAAGTAATAAACCGAAAGGATTTTTCCAAAAAAGCATTATAAATGAGGATAATCAATCATTAAGCAAATTACTAAGTCCCATTTTCTTTGCTTCACTCAAAATGCTGTTATAGTTTTCTATCTTTACATATGAGGAAAGCTCGGGATGTAGGGATGCTTCAAAACAGGGCCTATACTGTAACATGATGTTGACTGCTGTATTCGGGGATAACTCATCATGGATAAATCGTAATGCTTTTAGGCTACCCGATATTTCATTAGGAAGAACGAGATGCCGTATGATAAGACCTTTCCTCGCAACTCCCAGTCCATCTGTTTCGAGATTGCCTACCTGACGATACATCTCTTTCAATGCATTCTTTACCACATCAAAGTAATCAGGAATTCGGCTATATCTCTTACCCATAGCATTTTCTGTATATTTAAAGTCGGGAAGATAAATATCGAATACTCCATCAAGAAGTTTAAGCATGTCAACAGTGTCATAACCACCTGAGTTATAAACCAATTGAAGATTTAAACCTTTTTCGCAGGCAACATTAACTGCCTCGAGTATCTGTGGTACAAAATGGGTCGGTGATACAAAATTTATATTCTCACATCCTCTTTTCTGTAGGTATGTCATGATGTTAGCCAGTTCATCGATGCTTGTCTCATGATTTTTATTGAAGTTATTCTTTTTAGGCTGACTAATTGTCCAATTTTGACAGAAAACGCAATTAAGATTGCACCTGCCGAAAAATATCGTCCCAGAACCTCCTCGACCGACCAATACGCTTTCCTCTCCAAAATGAGGTGCGTATGAATAGATGATGGGTTTGTCTCCTGCTTTACAGAAACCTTCTTTACCTAATGTCCTATCAACATGGCAATTATGAGGACATATTGTGCAGTCATTAAGCTTGGCTTTCGCTTTGTTTACTCTGTTGAGTAGTTCGCCTGATTTATATAATTCGAGATAGTTTGGATTTATTTTCATTGTTTTTCATATCTAAAATGTTATTATATGCAAAATAATAGTGGATTTATAGGAAATCAATATTGAAAAAACATTAAAATTATAATATTATTTATGTAATTATAGTCAGTAGTGAGCGGTATGAAAATTGCTAATGTGTTCTTCTTTTCTGGAAAAGAAG
>CAYUUC010000234.1:0-5790 GCA_964447635.1 uncultured Spirochaetia bacterium | reverse complement strand
GCCTTCTCCTCATTAGGAGAAGGAATTAGCAAAAGTTTGGGTATAAGAATCCCTCATTTTTTTATTCCATATGTTATAATAGTTATAATAAGATGTTTCTATTTTTCAACTATATTCTATGATTTAATTTCCTTATGTGAGTAATTACAAAATAATTTATTCTATGCTGGTTTATATATTAAATAGGGTTATCTTTAATAATGTTAGCTAGTCAATTTTTTATGAGGTAATAATATGAGAAAGTTAAAATATATCCTTATTGTATTATTCTTTTTTTCTTTTGTATTTATATCCTGTGAATATTATGCTGGTGTACTTATCGATATAGATGAAGGGAAGGAATGGACGCTCAGTATTGACATTCAGCCGGATAATGCTGGTGAAATCATCATAGACCCAGACAAAGATACATACACTGAGGGTGAGGAAGTTCAATTACAGGCACAAGCTAGCGTCGGATATGCTTTCGGAAAGTGGGAACATGCCAACGGCGACTTCATCGACGAAGTAGAAAACATAACCATAACCATGGATTCTAACAAAAGCATCATTGCTTACTTCGATACATTACCATCAGACCTGACATTAACCATAGAGATTGACCCTATAGACAGAGGAACGGTGGGTATAAATCCAGCAAACGATTATTACTACCAAGGTGAGGAAGTGATACTTACCCCTATGCCCAACACCGGATATATGTTTAACTCATGGAACGGTAATATATCTCCAATTACGGACAACGACAATGGAACTTATACTCTTATCATGGATAATAATGAAGTGATTGTTGCCAACTTTGACTTGAAAACTCATCAGGTAGACACCGCATTCGATTTCGGATTAACGGTAGGTGTGGAAATAGATGCACCAATCGATTCCTATGATATCGGACTACAGTATTATCAGGCAAACGGGTCACCACTAAGCATGCCCGATATACTCGACCAAACCCAAATCATCTTCAATCTGCAAGCTGCCGACGCCCTACACCCGGGATATATGTTTGACGGGTTCAACGGACCTAATGGCGGGGAGGTTGTCAACCAGGGAGATGGTACATACATATTGATTGTAGATGGTTATAAGGATGTATCTGTGGACGCATCGCCTGAAGCCGGTTTTCAGGAGCTTATCCTCCGTGTTAATGATTATTATAATGATGTGAATGCAGAGTTAGGTGGTTCGATTGAGGTAAATGACATTAATAGTAATCCATTAACCTTTACCTATATGGATTCACCAACAGCAATAGCGGTCTCTTCGTTTACGACAGCTTCGATACAGTTGCTACCTAACCATTATACATCACCGGCTAGAGGAGCATCATTCGAGGTAGGTCTATTCAATGAAGGTAGCGGGACTTATGATGATATAACGAACAACTATTACCTACAGGAGTATTTCTATGTTGTGGATGTCTATATTGATGGGACGAAGGATGTGGAAATAAATTTTGTTGAGGATTTCGAACCTCCAATAATAGATGATGTAAATAGTTTTTATGCAAGTGATACCATGACTATTGTATTTAATGAATTCTTGGATACGAACTTCATTCCGTCGAATACGGTATTTGATATTAATGGTAGTTCGCTTACACAAGCAGATATCTCTTCAATTAATGTGATTAACAATGTAATGGAAATTATTTTTTTAATAACAATAACAGGAACACCTGAATTGGTTTACACCGGAACATCCTTACGAGATTATGCGGGGAACGAGGTGGCGAATTTCAATTATACATTCTAGCCGGACTTATTTTGTTAAACCAAATTTCGTCATCGAGTCCGAATGGACTTTATCCGAGCGGACATAACCCGGTCCAGCCATTTTTTCCAGCATAGAAAGGATATCAGAGTTGAAGGTAATCTCCCTTTCGGTGTTTAGCGAATCCGATGACAGTATCTGTTGTTCTCCGGATTTGCTAAGCGCTCTTTTAAGTGTATCAGAAGCGTAATAATCGATATCGGTTTCGATGATTTCATAAGGAGTATAGCCTTTGGTTTCCGTTTGTTTATCTATCTGGAAGAGGTTGACTTGCTTTTCCTTTTCGTCGATGGGTTTGTCCTTGCCATCGGTCAATTGTTTTTGCTGATGGCTGGTTTCGATTGGTGCATGTTTTTCCAGCTTTTCTTCTAGAGTTTTGACTTCCTCATAAAGTTCTTTTATGTCTTCGGTCTTCTTTTTCTGGTGTTGTTGGGCTTCTATCTTTTCTTTTCGTTTTTGTTCAAGTTCTTTCCGGTTGTTCTCTTCCCGTTTTGTTAGCCATTGCTGGAATGTATCGGTTTTTTCTTCTACTGAGTATTCGTAGTCCTTTTGGAAGTCCTCCTTCATCCCTGTTATACTCTTGTTTATACTTTTACTTATCTTCTCAAAGAACTTTTCGTGTTCTTCCTGTGCTGTATCGGCAATCTCTTCGATGTCTTCGGAAGTATCTTCTACCAGGTCATCCAGAGATAGATTGGCATTGGTTGATTTAAGGTCTTTTCTGGTAAGGTTTTTGTATTGTTTCTTCTGTGTGGTTTTAGATTTGGAAGTGGAAGATTCCTTTTTCTGTGTGGTTTTCTTATATTGTGTTGATCTATTGGTTTGCTTTAAATTAGTATTTGATTTTTTTCTGGTGTTGTCCACATGTCGGTAAGACTGGTTTTGCTTCTGTTTCTGTATCTGGTTGAGCTTCTCGTCTTTGCTGTTTTTGCTTTTCGTTACCTGACCAGCTATGACAATACCTATAATCGACCCAATAATGATTCCCTGGAAATCAAAGATTATATATCCTATAAAAGCAAAAAGCCCTCCCATGAAAATATAAATAAATCCTTTCATATGGTTTTATCCTCTTACTTATTTATTGTGCATGTATATTGAATATAATAAAAGTAGGATTAATTTTTTATATGAGAAAATTATCATAAATTTTTACAAAAAATGGATTAAAACTGACATGGAGTGTTCAGGGCAATGATGTCGTGCATCGAAGATGACCTGTCACAAAACATTTCAATTAGGCTCGTGTGGGGAATTATAAAATGACAATTTTTTTCACACTAGGAAACAATTCCTACTGTGAAATTTTTGTTGATATAAGTCTGATCTTTTATTAAGAGACCCCATTCTACCTTTCCCCTCATAGGGGAAAGAATTAGTAAAAGTGTGAGTAGAAGAGGTTAAGAGATAAGTTCTTTAAGTCCTCCCTATGACATCTTCGGAGAAGATGAGAGGATATTAGGAGGGTCTCTTTTAAAACCAGAAATTTCACACTAGGAAACAATTTAAATCCATTCTAAAATTTAAACCTAATCTTAAAGCTGTATTCACTTTGCATAAAAGGGATATAGCTTATATAAAGAAAAATAGAAGATTTTTTTTAGTAAATAAAGCTTGACGATTTTTCCAATCTTGTTTAATATATTAAAGCATTCTAATAAAGTTTCATAGAAAACAGATTATAAAGCTGTTTTAGCTATATTAAACAAATGTAGGAAAACAATATGACTTATATCTTCTTTGTATTGGCAAGTTATTTGTTTTATCTTTTATTCACAGCCGGTAGTGGAGACTTATGGCTCTGGTCGGCTGAGGAATTGATAGTTGGTGGAGTAGTAAGTCTTTTCCTTTCTGCTCTATTCATGAAAATCGTTCCCCGTAAAATCCCGCTTAAGATACTAAATCCATTAAACTGGATACTTTTCTTACTTTATATTATTGGTCCGTTCTTATTATCTTTAACACTGGCTAACCTTGAAGTAGTTTACAGGGTAATAACCGGTAGGTTTAAACCTGCCATCGTTAAGATAGACACCGGACTTAAAAGCGAGACGGGAACATTTATATTAGCTAATTCCATCACTCTTACTCCCGGAACATTAACCATAGATATGGAACCTGACACGAATGCTTTATACATTCATAATCTAAGCTGGAAGAAAGCCAAAGGTGAACCGGCTACTCCTAAGGATGTTTCGGGTGTTTTACATGGTTGGATAAAAAGGATATTCGGATAAAATTTAAGATATTTGAATAATAGAATAGGATATTATAAATATGGGTGAAATATTTTTTATATCAGGAATATTACTAGCGGTTTATATCGCATTGGGTTTTCTTAGACTTATTTTCAGTGCGAATCTACCGGAGAGAGTGGTTGCTCTGGACACCATCAACACACTGGTTATTGTTACTATGGTGGTTTTAGGGGCTATGATGAAGAAAGCACTCTACATAGATATTGGTATAGTATATGGTATTCTTTCTTTCATCGGGACTTTATACATGTCTCGCTATCTAGAAAAGAAGAAGGGTTTGTGAGATTATGATTATAGCAATAATAGTATTAATAAGTATTGGTCTTTTCTTTAATCTGATGAGTATTCTGGGATTGATAAGATTTCCCGATGCCTACACCAGATTACATGCATCCACCAAAGGAACAACCTTTGGTGCTTTATTCATGATATTGGGTATTATACTTTATTATGCGGTAGTTGAGTATGACGGGGCATTAAGCCTTACCATTATCTTACATTCTGGTATTGCTTTCCTCTTTATCATATTCACCAACCCAATCGGTTCTCATGCGATAGCAAGGGGGGCACATAAATTCGGTATTAAGCCTTTTGGTGCTGAGATTGACGATTTAGACCCCAGAAAAAGAAATATTGTAGAGAAGACCGCAGAAAAAACCGTTTCTGAATCAGACAAATCGGAAGAGGGAGAGGAAAACAAGTGACTATAGTAAGCATTTTATTTATTATATTATGTGTAGTAATCCTGTTAGGAGCACTTGCCAGCCTCCTTTTCAAGGATTTATTGGCAAGTGTGGTAACTTTTGCCGTTATTAGTTTACTTTTGACGATTGTGTTTTTCCTCCTCGACGCTCCTGATGTAGCCATAGCAGAAGCCTCTATCGGGGCGGCACTAACTACGGTGATTTTCGTCATTTCCGTAAAACTGACAAGGAGGAGAGAGGAATAATGAAAACTAAAATAGCAAGCTTCATAGCATTCTTATTTTTAGTAGGATTTTTATTTGTTATGATTATACCGTCAATGTACTCTATTCACTCACCGGGTCAGCCGTTAAGAAACCCTAATGTGTTTGAGGAGATAGGTCAGGGTAAAACAGAAAATGTCAAGACTATGGATGACTACTTCTTGAGAAACGGTCAGCAGGAAACAGGCTCCAACAACATCGTAACCAGCGTGGTCTTCGATTATAGAGGTTTTGATACATTAGGCGAAGGGACAGTCCTATTCATCGCCGTTTCCAGTATATCCCTGCTACTCTATCAGTTTTTGAAGAAGAAGAAAGACCCTGTAGAAGGACCATCGGGCTTCAGTCCTGAAGTATCCCGGATAGTCTCCTATGCTGCTTTCTTACTCTTCCCTATCATTGTGGTTTTTGGGGCTTACCTTGTTATCCATGGGCATCTTAGTCCGGGTGGTGGCTTCCAGGGAGGAGCAGTAACCGCTTCGGGTACCGCTCTCTTACTCGTTGGGATGCTCGTTACCAGAAAGTCTTACACCACAAGGAAGATACTTGGTATATTCGAGTCACTGGCTCTGGTTGCGTTCATTGGTATAGGCTTTGCGGGATTAACTACAGCTTTCTTGTACAACTTCATGGCTACACCGGACAGCTTCATGAATATTATTATGCCGTTAGGAACAAATACAGGAGACCTTACCTCAGCAGGGACATTGCCGTTTATCAGTTTGGCAGTCGGTATTGAGGTGTTCTGCGGTATAAGTATAATACTGGTGGCTCTTTACAATATGACCAAAG
>CAYUUC010000233.1:0-5820 GCA_964447635.1 uncultured Spirochaetia bacterium | reverse complement strand
GGTTTTCTTTTGTAGAGTTCTCTTTTAGTATATAATTATCGCTGTTTTTATCTTTTAAATAATGATCCATTAATAAATCCCTATCTTCATCTTTATCCAGTTTTGGTAAAATCTCCTCCTCAAAAAGTTCTCCATCAATAATGTCAAAATCTTCTATGCTTATCTTCTCTTCAAATCCTTTAAAATTAGATTCCAGGTCAAATGTATCATCATCGAACAATCCAAATAATTGCTCACCAATTTCCGAAATTTCATATTTTTCGTATATCCCCTGTCTTAAGAATTCATTAACTCTATCAATCATTGATACTGAATAATCAATTTCCGGATTACTTCCTTTAACATAAGCCCCAATGTTGATTAGGTCTTCTGCATCTCTATGAACTGATACAATTTTTTTTACTCTTGTAGCGTAATCCATCACTTTAGGTGATACTACATCCACCATAACCCTACTTATACTATCTGTTACATCAACAGCGGGATAATGTCCTTTATTTGCTAAAGACCTGATAAGAGAGATATGTCCATCAAGGTGACCTCTAACTAAGTCTGATACTGGTTCGTTCATGTCGTCGGCTTCTACCAGTACGTTATAAAAACCTGTGATAGAGCCTTTTTCACTGGTTCCAGCCCTTTCTAAAAGTTCAGGTATCATTGTAAATACTGATGGGGTAAAACCTCTGGTAGCTGGTGGTTCTCCTATAGCTAGACCGATTTCTCTTTGAGCTCTTGCAAAACGTGTTATAGAGTCCATCATTAAAGTAACATTTAGACCTTGGTCTCTGAAGTATTCAGCAATAGCTAATGCTACAAATGCTCCCTTAACTCTCATAAGAGGGGGTTTATCAGCGGTAGCAACCACCATTATGGATTTTTTTAGTCCAATGTCCCCTAAGTCTTTTTCAATAAATTCCTTTACCTCTCTACCTCTTTCTCCTATTAGAGCAATAATATTAATATCACTTTCAACATTCCTGGTTATCATACCTAACAAAGTACTTTTACCAACACCAGCTCCCGAAAAGATGCCTATTCTTTGTCCGGTTCCAACCGTGTTTAATGCATCAATAGCTTTAATACCGGTTACCATTGTAGAATTAATCCTTTTTCGACTAATAGGATTAGGTGCTTCATTGTATATGGAGTATCTTTGAGAAGAGAATATTTCTTCTTTATCATCGATTGCTCTACCAACACCGTTGAGTATTCGACCTTTTAACTTATCACTAACTGGTATGCTGAGAGTAGAGCCTGTAGAAACAACTTCACAACCTGGATGAATACCTGTCATGGCTTCATAAGGCATAAGAATTACTTTTTCTTCGATAAATCCAACAACTTCAGCAAGTATAATTTCTCCATCAGTTTTCCTTATGGTTACTACTTCGCCTATTTCGGTTTTTGGACCATAACTTTCAATGGTTAAACCAACCACCTTAGACACTCTACCTTGATACTTAATTGGATTGGTTCTTTTTACTACTTCGAGATATTTAGCGAATCGATTGGCCATACATACTCCTTATATTAGTGGTAATGGTTATTATCCCTCTTCGTCAAAAGGAGCAATTTCTTTTATTTTTTGTTCGAGTTCTGAGAGTTGAGAGGATATTCGGGCATCTATTGACCCGAAATCTGTTGTGATGATACATCCGCCTTTATCTACAGAATTATCCTCGAGAATCTTTACATTCTCTATTCCTTCCACCATTTGTATAAAATCTTTTTTATGTTTTGTGGTCATCATAAGGTCTTCGACATTAACTCTTATGGTGATTTCAGCTCTACCTTTTAGTTTTTGAATAGCATCAGATACCTGTTCGATTATGATGTTTTTATGGGATTCTGTAATAGTTTTCACAACTTTTCTAGCCACAGCAACGATTATATCTACTATTTGACTTTCGGCTTCTTCTAAGACTTCATTTCTTTTTTGAATAGTGCTTGAAAGTATTCTATTCAATCTGGTAATTAGACGATTAACTTCTTCTTCACCACGAGAGAATCCTTCTTCCCAGCCGTCTTCTTCACCTTTAGACCTTGCTGATTCCATTACTTCAGCTGCTTGGTTTTTAGCATCTTGAATAATCATACTAGCTTGTTCTTTAGCATTTTGAATAATAGAATTAGCTTCTTTTTCAGCGTTTTTCAATGTTTCTTGGTATTTATCATCAGATTCTTTTACTTTATTAAAAGCCCATTCTTCTGCTTCTTTCTTAATGTCGTTACATTCTGCTTCCACTTCTTCTCTACGTTTTTTCTGCTCTTCTTCAAATTCCTGTCTTTGTCTAAATATTTCTTCTTCTATTTCCTCTAGAGTAGGTCCTGTATATTCATCTTTTTTAATTTCCTCTTCTTCTTCGCTCTGAACTTCTATCTTAGGACTTTCAATTATTTGAGGTGTGTTTAATTGAACAATTTCTACATTTTTAAATACGTCTTTTGCCACTTTTATTACCTCTTTTTATAAATTGCTATAGATTTATTTTATTAATAAATCCCTATATATAAAATAATATAATTGGATATTATTCTTTAATTTACATCAATTTACATATTAAAAAGCCCTACATATCTCCATTAGTAGGGCTTTCCGTTTTAATTAATTAAGTTAATCTTCAGACATCCAAGTTCTTAGTAACTTAGCTACATCTTCTGGTCTTTCACGGGCAAGCCTTATAGCATTTTCTTGCATTTCTAATCTTGCCTTGTCTTCAGGAGACATATCTAAAATAACGCCTTCTTGTTCAGCAGCTCTGAGAGCAGCTTCTCTCATGGCTTGTCTTTGTCTTGCTAATTCTTCTTCTCTTCGTCTTCTTCTTTCTCTTATAATTCCTCTAATCCAGAAGAATAACAGGATTAATAAAATGACTATTCCTAAGCCTATCGCTGAATAGAGTAATACTCTTTGGGTGTCTTTTGCTCTGAAGTATTCTTCATCTTCCTGTTTATGCTTTTCTAATGTTGAACGGAATAATAATGCTTTTACACTTACTTTTCCTGGATTAGCTTTATCCGGGATATTTATGTAAGTTTCGATATTATTTCTGATATTATCCAAAACTTCTTGTGAAGGCGGGGTATAAATCCTTCCTCTAGTTCTGGTTATTGGGTCTTCTACTATTTGGTTTGTCTCTGGGTCTCTTTCCCATTCCCATTCATAATCTATGGTTACAGCGACATTTATATAAAGTTGGTCTCCAGGAGGGCTGTCTATTGTCTCATCGACAGTTCCAATTTCATTATTTATAATTGTACTTTGGTTAGTATAAGTATTATACTGGTCACTAACTTGTTTAGCTCCTGGTGGTATAGTAAAGTCAGGACTGGGTGATCCTTCTGGGATAAAGACTTGACCTCTATATGTTTCATCAGTTTTAGATTCTGATATGGGCACTGCAATTTCAACTTTAGATTCATCCTGAGGTGTATTTGGATTATCCTCTCTTATTTGGACTGGTTGTAATTTATGAGCCATTATTTCACTTTCATCTCTATCTATATCAGTGTTGATTGCAAGGGAATAACCTTCAGGAGAAAATGCTTCTTTGAGTAATTGTTCAATATCTCTTCTTACATTTCTTTTTAGCATTTCTCTTAATTTATTGAAATTAGATAATTTATCGAATGTAGAATCTTCAGAACCCTCAAAAACCGTTAATTCGTTCAATCGATGGTCAAAAACATGTACATTATCAGGCTCGAGATTATCTACAGCTTTTGATACAAGTGTTTGTATTCCTCTAATTCTCTTACTATCATCTGTTATTTCGGAACCGGGTGCTGGTGTAATTGTTACAGAAGCAGTTAATGGTTCTGTATAATCGATGGTTTCCCATAATGATGTTGATTCTACTTGTGGGAATGATATATCCACTTCAGCTCTTTCTACATCATCTATAGATTCGAGATGTAATTCAACTTTCCTTTCCATAGTCCTTTGCAATTGGACATTTCTCTCAAATTCTGTAGTAGTGAAGCTTTGTGTATCAAATAGTTCATAACCATCTTTATCTTGTAATTGTTCATCGAGAGCGAGTTCTGTTCTTAGTTGCGTAGCTTGTTCCGGGCTTGATACATATACATTTCGAGTTCTGGGATTAGCTCTATATTTAATATCTCTGGCTTCTAATTCCTGAGTAACTCGAGTATAATCTCCTTCTGAAAGAGAACCTCTTACAAGGGGTACCATATCAGGTCTGGATGAAGTGGCTATAAGTACGATTATCAACACTATAACTAAGAGAATTGCTGCTCCAATAATAATTTTTGCTAGAGTCGAGGTTTTATTCCATAAGTTGGAGAAAAAATCTCTTATCTTATTCAAAATATTTTGCATCTTCTACCCCTCCCTGAAGGCTTATATTAAGCTTCTTCGGGTTTATTCGTAATAAACATATGTTTATAAAACCATATAGAAATATCTAAATTAAGGTATCGACTATCTCTTTAATTGATTTAGTTTTTTCTAATTAAATATATTTTTTATATATACATAAAGGATAAAAATTGTATAATCCTTTATGTATATATAATTTATTCTATTATCTTAGATTACTTATATCCCTATAAGCACTGACAATCTTATCTGCTACTGACTTTACAAAACCAAAAGTCATTTCTGCTTTAGCTAGTGAATTGGTTAAATCGTGAATATTAATAGAGTTTGGTTCTGTGATGAATTGTTGCATTAGATTATCTTTTCTTAATTCTATGCTATTTACATCATAAAAAGCATTTCTTAGTAATGTAGCAAAAGAGTCACCCTCGGTCTTTTTACTCTGTGGAGTAATAGTATTTGAGTTAGGATTAATCTTATTGAAATGCTTTGTACTTGTAGTCTTCATTGGGACATTATAACCTGAGACTTGAGAAGCCCTAAATACTGTCATCATTTCCTCCAATTATTTTAGTTAGCTTTATCTGAGACCAATATCCAATGCTCTTATAAACATTTGTTTAGCAGCATTCATCGCTGTTACATTCGCTTCATAGGAACGTCTGGCAGATATCATATCTGTCATCTCTTTTACTAGATTGACATTGGGGTATTCTACATATCCCTTTTTAGGTCCATATTTTATTGCATCAGGATGACTGGGGTCAAAAACCAGTCTTCCAGGTGAATTGTCTTTCTCAATTCTTACAACTCGAACACCTGTACCAATACCAGGTTCTAAGACTCTGGGGAATATGGTACTCTTTTGTCTAGCTATTTCATTTCTTGGTCTAAATATTGCCATGCTTCTTTTAAATGCTCCACCTTCTGTGGTTCGGGTAGTCTCAACATTAGCTAGGTTATTGGATATTATATCTAATCTGAGCTGTTGAGCACTTAACCCGCTAGCACTAGTATTCATCGCTGTGAAGATTCCCATAATTTATACTCCTATTATAGATTATCTAATTGTAAAAAGAGTACTTAATAGTCTATAATTTCTTCCTAAATAGGAGCTATAGACTTGATATCTAAGTTGAGTCTTTTCTAGATTTACCATTTCCTTCTCTACATCTACATTGTTTTCATTATTCATAAAATCTGTATTGTATTCTAAGTGTACTCTTGGATTGACATTGGATAAATTTTTTGGTTTATTAAAAGGAATATGTTTTTTACTCGTTAATTTAGCATCGAATGGAAATGGTTTGTTTCCTTGTATTGCTCGTTTTAGTTCACTCTCAAATGACACAGTCGATCTTTTAAACTTAGGTGTATCAGCATTAGCTATATTATCTGATATCACCTTCAGTCTAAGAGATTCGGCTGACATTGCCTTGGATATTATTTTTTCCATATTTAGAAAAGATGTGTTCATA
>CAYUUC010000232.1:0-5849 GCA_964447635.1 uncultured Spirochaetia bacterium | reverse complement strand
ATCCTTTTCTTATTTTATACTAAACATATTTACAAAGCTTAAGACAATATTTATATTAGAATAACAGATAATCAAAAATCAATATTTGGAGAATAAATTTAGTATGAACCATAAAAACAAATCGAATAATAAAAATACCAATATATTGAATATTTTATTTATAATAATATTTTCTATCATTATAGCATTATTCCTCTCTTCTATGATAGTAGCGCAGGATAATGAAGATAATAACCAAAATGATAATGAACAAACCAATAATGATAATGAAACATCACAGCAGGATGGTGAAAACCAAAATGATAATGATGATGACCAAACTGAACAAGATGAAGATGATACGGAAGATGATGAAAGAAGAACCGAAACCGGTGACTTAATCGGATATTCCAAAATTACTATAGAAGAAAATGGGAAAGTCGTATTAACTGAAGAAGTTTATGAAAGCACTCTAGAAGAAACACCTGGTATCCCAATCTATACTTATATCTATAGAGAGCCTGAAGACCCCGAAGATAGAGCCCAAGAAGTCCCAGTTCAGATTAAAGCATATAAGGTTAATCCATCCAGAAGCGCTTATATATTAGATTATGTAATAAATTTAGATAGCAATGTGGTTATTAAACAAAGGGGTGTATTTAAATATCAACAGAATAAAAGATTCTTAGATTACCTGGAAATATATATAGATGGTAGATTGGAAAGAATTGAATATTATGATGAAAATGGCAGATTAATCGCTATTGAAAGATTCGATGAAACCGGTAGGTATTCTGAATATCTAGGTAAAGAAGAAGTTGAATACATTGACCCCTATGGTTACTTCAAAACTTATTCCTATAATGATAATGAAGAATTAAACAGATTTGCTTATTACTACCCGAATGGGGAATTATTATTCTCTGAGAATCTCTTGGAAACCGATAATAATAATTTAAGAATTATTTATGACGAACAAACCAGAGAAAGAATTGTAAAATACTTAAATGAAGATAACCAGATAATTAAAGAAGAATTTTATAATGAAAAAGACCTCGTTGTATTCTATCGAGTTTATGAATATGATAATAATGGAAATCTTGAGAAAATAGAGATTTATGAAGATATCGAAATCATTAAAAATCACTATCTAGTAGAAGTAACACAGAAAGTCATATTCTATTTCGATGGGAATGATAATTTACTAAAAAGAGAAAGATATCTGGATGATGAATTAATTTCTACAACAAATTACGGTGATAATCAATCTAATGAAGAGGAAAATCAGGAAGAAGATAGCGTGGATGTGGAAGATTAACTTCTATACAAAATAATTTTTATGGAATATAATATTCCTGATAATACTTAATATTTATCCTGCTATCACCTTCTACATATCGTCTTTCTAAAAACATATTCGCATAGTCTTTCATAGTGGTTACTATATCGGAATCCATAACAATCTTATAACATGAAACAGCTTTATTTCTTTTCCTTTCAAGGTCAAATATTAGTCCTAGTCGGAAAAATGAGCCAACCACATTTGGATCGTTTTTATACTTATAACCCGGGTTATTCTTTTCTTCTTCTTCACCTTCTAAGATAAGGTCAATGAAGATTTCTTTAGCTTTTGAATAGTTTTTCTTATCAAATTCTATTCTTCCTTTTGTATAGTTCAACTTCTGTATCCACTTTTTTCTTCTCTGTTCATCTAACATCTTATTGAATAATACTTTTTCTATCTTTTCTTCTGAAAATTTCAATGCTCGTTCATAATAATTGTATCTACTATCTAAATCCATTATCATGAAATTGTTAATCATATTTAGAGGGAAATCATTATACACTTCGCCAGCTATCCTTCTACCCATATTATATCTTGATGCGTATGCTCCTTCTATATTGACCATCAATAGTTTCGACTCAATCTTGAATAATGTACCATTATCCATAACATTCCTAATCTGTCTAATACCTTGAGTTATATTTGTCTTCATACTAGTAATCTGAGTAAGGATATTAAGTATATACTTTGGTAAAGCTCCTGTATAAGCATTATATAACCCTAAACCAAACTCAACATCGATGTTACCATCTTTAAAAGCAGATGCCGCTCTTAGTTTTTTCAACGCATCAAGAAAATCAACCAAAGCCATTGGATAATTGTTATTCTTGATATGGGTTCTAACACTCATTATCTTGGCTAAAGCGAAATATAGATAATCATAAGAATTCGCTCCTTCTTTAGTTAATGCTTCTTTTCCAATTTCTAAGGATTTAGCTAGATAATTTAATAACTTGGTTTCAGCATCTTTATTAAAATTATCTTCATATAATCTTACCCAGTTTAATGTTGCTACATATATATATCCAAAAACTCTATCTGGTGCTATTCTTATGGCATCTTTAAATGATTCCTCAGCAGCATCAAAATCAAAGGAATGCAGATTGGTTATCCCATCAATCAGCTTTTCCTGTAAATCATCAGGCAGTAAAGGAGTCCTATCCCATTCATCCTTGGGTAATGTCCTATATTCACCACCCTGGGCAAATGCTGTATTTGAGAATATAAAAATGAATAAAAATATTAATATTAATGTTTTAGTGTTATCTTTTAGTATATTCATAATGTTCCTCATTATAGAATTAGTTTGTTTTCATTATTTTGTAGTCTTTATACTCATTTAGTAATTTTAACACCATAAATGAATTTATAGGGGGATTTTATTTATATGAAAATCCGTTTTTTGATGATTAGTGGAATCTCTATACTATGTTTTTCCTTTATGATAGCTTGCCCCGGGCTTTTTGACCAGGGATTAGATATCGATGAGGAAGACCAATGTTTTGCATTGGATAGGAATTACTCCATAGGAGGACATGGTAGCGAACAAGGCGAGTTTAATCTACCTTTGGATATCGATTTGGATAAGGATGGATCCCAATATGTTACTGATAGTTCAAATAGTCGTATTCAAAAATTTAATCCAGAGGGAGTATTTATAACCGAATTCGGTAATGATGAGCTTCTATATCCTCATGGAATAGCTGTGAGTGATAATGGATATGTTTATGTAGCTGATAAGGGTAATAATCGAATACTCAGGTATGATACTTCTGGTAACGGAATGGCACAATTAAGCTATGATGATAATAATGATAGCGTGGATGACCCGGGTGAGTTCTATCATCCGGAAGACATCGATGTTACTTATGATGATGATTATCTAGCTGTATATGATAAAGGTAATAATAGAATACAATTGTATGATGGCTCTAATTGGATTATATTAAATAATTACTATACTGATTCCTCGTTAAATGAAAATGATAAAATAAATATAAATAATGTTGATATTCTTAACTTACTGATTAACAAAGATAAGGATGCTAATCTTTTCCTTTATTTAATTGTATATAAGTCCAGTCCAGAAGGGAATTTCGTTCTTAGGTTGGCTAAAGCACCTGCTGAGTACAAGTTTTATATAGACTTAATATATGGAAATGAAGAGGGAACCGTATCATCCCAATTAGGTTACTTTAATAAACCACAGGGAATTTATATATTGGAATCACAATTTTTATTCATAGCAGATAGTTTAAATGATAGGATACAGCAATATGAATATGAAGGAGATTTTGTGGAAGCCTGGGAGAGGGATGGTTTGACTGATACCACCCAAGGTGATAAGCTTAACTTCCCTACTGGAATAGCTGTTGATGATAATCTTGATGTTTATATAATTGAGCCCTCACAGGATAAGGTAAAGAAATTTATCTATAGATGCGAAATAGAAGAGTAGTGATAAATCCTAATTATCAGAATGACATGCCTTCTCTTGCTACTCTAACCTCAATATTACCACCGATTTTATTCATGTACTCCTGAGCTTCTTTTTCCATTAAATCTAGCTTTTGGTCATCGCTCCATGGGTCATGATGTGTTAGAAACAACTTTTTAACATTAGCCCTCAAAGCATTATCGCAAGCCATCTCATAGGTTGAATGTCCAAAATCTTGATATTTCAGGTATTCGTCAGGGAAGTATTGTGAATCATGGATTAAGAAATCTACATCCTTAGAAAAGTTTATCAGCTTTGAAGAACCGCCGACTTTGCCTTCTATATCAGTGGCGAAAACCATAGATTTATCATCGGTAAGAATTTTGTATATATAAGTTCCAGAGTTAGGATGTGCAAGATTTTCCATTACATCAATTCTAGCAACCTCATATGGTAGTTTATGCTGGGACTTATTAACTATTAGATGTGCATTGATAAAATCGGGAAATTCGATTAATTTTTCATCAAGAAAACTTTCTTCATATCCAGCTTCCATAAATGCTTCTAAGAATTGTTTTTTGTTTTCAGCTTTTATAAATCTTATGCTGTCAACCTGAGTTAAAGTCATATAAATCTTTCCTGACATAGTATTTTCAAATCTATAAGGGAAAAAAGGAGGATCAAATTCACTGTCTAATACTTCATATAATGGTACTTTTATTATCATTGGACTATAATAATGTACTATTCTATTCGGTAAAAAAATAGGAAGAAAGAAAGGGAAGCCCTGTACATGGTCGTGATGGAAATGAGTAAATAGTAAGATGAAATTTTTTCTATTTCCACAATTTCTTCCATAACCATTTATACCGGTTCCAGCATCAAATATCAATGTATGCTTTTCTAATTCTACTGATAGACAAGTTGTATTTCCTCCATATTTTTCTGTTTTTATATATTGAGATGTGGGTTGAGGAATTGAACCCCTTACCCCCCAAAAAGTTATCTTCAATTTTTTCTCCTTTGATTAATTCTTAAAATTTTAAATAGATTTAAAGAGATATTTTATTAACTTTATATGAAGTATAGCTTTATTGATTACTTCATATGTTATTGAAAATAGTCTACTTTTCTTTATAGTTTATTTAATTTTTCCTATTTTTACAAGCTATTTTTATCTTATATCGGATATAAAAAAATATTAATTATTATAAAATACATTTTAATTAATAATTTATTATATTAATCAGTTTAAGTTAAAGTTGGTCTTAGATTATGGAAGAAAGAAAAAAGTTAATCCTAAGAATCATTCATTATTCATCCATAGGTATAATCTTAATTGGTTCTTTGCTAATACTATTATCCTTTAATAAGGATTTTATTTTTTATCAGGTGAAGGGTAATATTAGTCCAGCTAATTTTATCGAAGAAGCAGGATTTGGCAATGTATTAACGATATTGATATGGATATCGGTATTTTTTCCTTTTAGTAATGCTATTCTGCACTTCGTAACCAGTCCTGCCAGGATAATAAAGAATAATATTCTATCATGGGTATTTAGTCCAATCGTAGCGTTTTTTGGATTTCTACAAATGGCGGTAAGTATATTCATAGGTTTAGTATTGATTTTCGGGGGTTTAGCCAATACATTAGTATTTAACCAAATAATAGGGATTATTCTTATATTCTTATCCATATTAATTTTTGGTTTTTTCGGAATGCGGAAAAAACCCCATGAGTCAAGAACAAGTTCTAATCGTTTGGTAATTAATAATTCCAGAACATCATTTCTTACATTCTTATATATTTTTATTATTTATATATCATTAAAAGAAGTTTCCTTGGAAGGATTTATATGGGTTATATGGGGTTCTGTTATATGTATGTTAGGGAGTTTCGGAGAATTCATCACTGAAGAAATACTATATCCACCTAAGAAAATTCCTGTAGAAAACCATGAAGATTGATAATAACCATGAAGAACAATTAATACAATCATAATATACAAAGAAAAAGGTCTAAAGAATGAAAGATAGGATTTTATTGGTAACCTTTATTTTATTCAATTTATTTTTATTTATTTTATT
>CAYUUC010000231.1:0-5849 GCA_964447635.1 uncultured Spirochaetia bacterium | reverse complement strand
AAGTTATTAAACTAGGAGAGATTATATGATAAATGTTTATAAATATTTAATAATTCTATTATCCATATTTGTTTGTGTACAATGTAATGATAAAGTAGATAATCAAAATATAGATAAAAGATTTGACGATGATAATCAAAATGAAATATTATATCCCATTTTTGATGGTAATGATTGGGGATATGTTAATAGTAAAGGTAATCTCGTTGTAGAACCTAAATATTTAAAGGTTATGTACTTTCATGATGGAATGGCAGTAGTTATTAACCATGATAAATTATATGGATATATCGATAACAAAGGAAACGAAGTGATAAAACCACAGTTTCAAGTAGCTAATAGCTTTTCTGATGGTTTAGCCGCTGTGGGTAAAGATGGTAAATGGGGATTCATTGATAAAACTGGAAAAATGATTATTGAAACTAAATATAGAAAAGTTCGATTCTTCTCTCACGGTTTAGCTCCTATAGTTATAGATGGCAAATGGGGGTTTATCAATAAAGATGGTGAAACAGTTATAGAACCGAAATTTCACAGATATAGTTCATTAACTGGTGGAACACTAATAGAAACTATGCTACTTGGATTCTATGACTATTTTAGCGAAGGATTAATTCCAGTACTACATGATAAATCATGGGTATATATTGATAAAAATGGAAACATCACAATTGATAAAGGTTTTACCCAAGCAGGACATTTCTCTGAAGGTTTAGCTGCTGTCAGAGTTAATGATAAATGGGGATATATCAATCCTGAAGGAGATATGGTCATTGAACCTAAGTTTGAAATGGCTAATTTCTTCGCTGAAGGATTAGCCAGTGTTAAAATTGATGGTAAATGGAATTTCATCGATAAAAAAGGGAATATTAAAATAAAAGATTTACCTTATTCCAGCATTCATGAAAAGTTCCTTCCTCAATTATTCTTCTCTAATGGTCTAGCTTTTGTAAAACATAATGACAGATATGGTTATATAGATAAGAAAGGCGAATTAGTTATTCCTACTAAATTTGAACTAGCAGGACCTTTCTATAACGGTTTGGCTTTAGTTAAAGGAAAAGTAAAAACTACAATTATTGATATAAATGGGAAATATGTATGGGAGGATATTGATATTAATAATGATTAATAATCTTAAATATAATAAATAGTGCTAATTCTCTATTATAATTAAAAAGGCACATACCCTCTTTGAAAGAGAGATGTGCCTTATTTAATAAACGATATTTATCGTTTTACTGTTTTTAATTCATAGTCTTAATATATGGTTATATTATCTATAGACCAATACCAAGACCAAGAGCCAGAATAATGAATTCTAATTTGGAAATCCATATTAGTATAAGATGAAATGTCTATAGTCTCATGAGTTGGAGCACCCCATCCACCGGTGTCTGCTGTATAATCAGCAACTGTATTCCATACAGATCCGTCATATACTAATATTTCAGCTGTAGAACTTAGATGTCTGTAATAGTGATCAAATTCTAAGTTTGTTACTCCACCAGAAACATCTATATTATTAGGTGAATACAATTCACAATCTTGATCTCCACCAGAACCATATCCATCACTATCAATTATCGTATACCATGTTCCATTTAGGTCATATCCTGAAGGATCTGCTAGTACCCAAACTTCTCCGGTTCCTGCTATATCATTAATGGTCCATGTGTGACCTGAATCTAATCCGCCCCAAGTTCCATCGCCTTCAAATCCTTCAAAGAATGTTGGAGGAACAACATTTACTGTTAGGAAGAATTCAAATGTAGGATTAATTGGGTCATCACTGTTAATTGTAACAAGAGCTGATGTTGTATTACCTGATGCAGGAGCAAACAGAATATCTTCTGAATTTCCAGGAGTGATAATCAAATCATCAGTTCCATTCCATGGATTGGTGTCTATACCAAAGTCACCTGAACCATCATCAGCTATTGATGTAATGGTTAAGTCACCAGTACCGTTATTAGTAATTGTTACTGCTACATTACCACCTTCAATAACATCACCAGCATCAAATGCTGTTGTATTGTCATTAGGTACATCGACGCCGTCTTCAGTTACAGCCATATCTGGTGCAGGAGGAACTACATCGATTTCATCAATGAAGAAAACTGTGGGGTCAGTAGCCCATTCACTACTATAAGCTTCAATCTTAAGTTCTAACTGTGTATCTATTACACCTACTGGTGTTTGGAATGTTGAATAATCTGCATCAGCACCTGCTGAACCAGGCATATTAATTGTAGTACCAATTTGTGAACCACCTAGATATACATTTAATTCACCGGAGAATGAGCTTCCACTTATTCTCTTATACTTGAATGTTAGAACATCATCGACAGAAGTAGTATCTATATAACCGCTTAGGTCAAATGTATAACTATCATCATTATCAACAGCATCGAATTTTACAGCATATGTATCAGCATATGGATCTGTATCATCAAGAGTAATAGTAGTATTACCATCTTCATTGAGTATCCAATTATTACCAGTGGTTAGACCACCCCAAGTTCCGTCTCCTTCAAATCCTTCAGGGAATGAAATTGGTGTATATGGTATACATTCAGCAGTTAGGTTAATAGTAAATGTATTAGCTGAACCGCCATCATCAGAATGTAGTGTTATTACGTCAGTATGTGTAGCAACGCCAGTAGGAGAATAATTTATAGTAAATGTATCTGTACCACCGTAAGGTGCTACTATATCTTGGTCATTTGGTACATCTGTTCCATCGACAGCAAAATCAGTTCCAGTAGTTAGAACAACAACGTTTCCGCTACCATCACCTATGGTTAAGTCAGCAGTTCCGTAGTTTTCTATAGTGAACTGACCAGGTTGTGTTAAACCATCCATTAATTGACCATAGTCATATGTTCCACCATCTGTTATTTCATTTCCATCTGGGTCATAGACTCTTAAGTGTGGTGTAGGAGGTTCTGCTGAGATTTGGAATGTTGCATTTAATGTTCCATCTGCTGGTGTGTCTGGAGTAGCATCAACTTCAAAATCACATGTATAAGGTCCTCCTTGTGGACCATTGAATACTATTGGATTTCCTTGTGTTGAATTATAATTTAATCCATAATATGTATTCAATGTTACAGGATAGGTTATATTATCAGTAAATGTGAAATAATTTCCACCACTATTATCTGTAAAGATTGGAGTATCGATTTCTACAGAAGCTTTACCAATGTTTACAATACCAAATTCAACATTAAAGTCTACATTTTCTTCAACAAGACCAAGATCATGTGTAGAATTATCAGCAATTTCGTCACCATTGATATCATTTTCTGTCATAATCAGGTGAGATTCTGGCATTATAACTGTTGTTCCGCTTGTATTGTCAATTATTCTTATATTATCAATATAAGCTACTTCAGAACCATCTCCACTGAATGTAGAAGCATATAGTCTAAATGCTAATTCATGATGAGTATTAGCTGTTAATGTATAAGTATTATCTAGTATCCATGATTCATCAGCAACATCTGTATCATCTGATGCCCATTCTTCTTCTAGGTTACCATTATCTTCAAATTCGAAATAGTTCCAATCGCTACCAGCGTCATTAATATTTACCCATAAGTCAAATATCAATGTAGCATCGGCAGAACCTACATCTACGTCTAAAACTTTTATTGAGTTGTTTAGTTTAGGTGTTTCTGTAAAATCTACAGCGAATTTAAATGATTCTGCGCCTTCTGAATATTGGTCAGCACTAACAACAGGAGGATTGATATTTGATGGTTGGGAACCTGAGATATAAAAGTCATTCCATTCAGGTTCTATTGTACCTTCAAAGTCATCCGACCATACAATCACAGCAGTAGTACCTGTAGTAAATGTACTAGAGAATGGAGCTCCATCTAATGGATTTCCTGCTACGTCAGTAGCTGATGATGTTATTGTTACTGTATGTGTAGTATTCTCAGCTAAATCAGCTGACGGTTCGAATGTCATTACTTCATTAGCACCATCCCATGTGACTGTTCCACTAACATCGCTTGTTCCATCATTAAGAGTGAAAGCACCTTCTGTAGCAGTTGTATCCATAGCTTCATTGAATGTTACTATAATAGATGCATCTGGAAATACATCTGTTGCAGCGTCAGCTGGTACTATTGTTGATACTGAAGGAGCTGTTGTGTCTATATTACCAGTTGTGAAAGTACTAGTGAATGGAGCACTTTCTAAAGCGTTTCCTGCATTGTCTGTAGCCGCATCTGTTATTGTTACTGTATGTGTAGTATTCTCAGCTAAATCAGCTGACGGTTCGAATGTCATTACTTCATTAGCACCATCCCATGTGACTGTTCCACTAACATCGCTTGTTCCATCATTAAGAGTGAAAGCACCTTCTGTAGCAGTTGTATCCATAGCTTCATCGAATGTTACTACTACTGAAGCACTTGGATTTACATCTGTTGCAGCATCAGCAGGAACTATTGATGAAACTGCTGGTGGGTCTGAGTCTTCTGATTGTGTATTAGCTGTTATGTTTTTATTAGCATCCATTGTTATGGTAATAGTAGTATCTGTTGATGTAGCATCGCCTATATCCCCTGTCCATTCATCGAACATGTAACCGTCGTCTGGATCTACCACTAGTTCTACTTCTGTTCCTTCTTCATATTCTACAGCGGTTCCACTAGTTAATTCGTCTCCGTTTGCTGTTACTGTAGCATTACTGAAAGTAACTGTTAATTCATATTGAACTGGTTTTGGACATCCAATAAAGAATAAACTTATTGAAAGAGCCAGTAAAATAATTAATAATTTTTTCATTATACTTCTCCATTTATAATTTTAACTTTTCTTTAAATAGGACTTAATAATAGATTTTAAGTCCATAATAATATAAAGATACTAAATATTAATATAATAATATAAAGCATCTTATAAAAATATTGATTCACCGACCTTCTTTTAAATAAGGTCTTTTTGCTGAAATTTACTTATAAAAACATAAGTAAATTACATTTTTACTTAATTAAATTTAACACAGATAAGGTTTTTTTCAATGATAATCATAGGTCATGTATTTCTTTTATTATCAATAGTGATTATTTATTTAAATAGAATTTACTATTAATAAGCAATAGGTCTAATTTATAATTATTTATACAAAAATTTTTTTTATACTATAAAAATATTAGAATAGTTTAATTATTATATCCATAACTAATATGATATTGTGATTTTGTTATAATAAAAATAATTTTATTTCTTAAATTAATTTTATTGAAAATCTAAACACTCCATTTGAATTGGAGATATTTATAAGATTTATTATGAGATAAAAAATAAAAAGTAAATAAAATTAATTGTTTATCACAAGGTATTATTCGATTATTATTATATATTTAGGATTAATGTTTTTTTATATTTATTATCCGTTGGCACTTGTTATAGGTTTTATTATTGTAAAATACAATATGATTTTTATAAAAAGATTAATATTGTTATGTATATATTAAAATTAAATTAATTAAAAGGAAATTCATTTATGGGTGATATTAAAAACTTAGCACAGCTATGCTTATCCCTTCTTGAGATTTATAAGAGTAAACCACTTTTTACATTCAGGAATAATGATATATGGGTTGACATGTATGCAGAAGAAGCATTAGATAGAATCTTTAATATAGCATTTTCACTAAATAAGATAGGTTTTCAAAAAGGTGATAAACTATGCTTAATGTGTGAAACTCGTTATGAATGGTTCTTATTTGATTTTGCTATGGCTTGTTTAGGTATTGTTAGTGTTCCTATATATCCCACATTAACCGGTGAACAAGCAAAGTATATAATTAAGCATTCCGATGCTAGAG
>CAYUUC010000230.1:0-5888 GCA_964447635.1 uncultured Spirochaetia bacterium | reverse complement strand
CCTATTTCAATATGTATCGATATAGTTTTTATATCGGCAGATATAATTATACGCAAAAGTTTTATTTGTTTTATTAACAAGACCTAAAATTTGTTTTTCTGTTTATTTTTTCGATTGATAAGGTTAATAATTTAGTTTTTAAGGGATTTTTTAATATTTAATTTTTGATAAATTTGGAATGATGAGTCCTATTTTACATTATTTCCTTTTTCATATTCTATTATTACACCCTTCCCTATTAAGTAATTAACTGTATCTCTGTTAGGGGTGTGTGGTCTAAGATTCATATTATTATTAGTTATGTTTAATTCTGAATCTTCTGGTAATCCGCCATTGTCATGTAAAGTTCTTAATGGTGTAATGTCCTTAATACGATTATCACCAAGAATTAATACATTTATCCGTGACAGATTAATTAACGATGATATATCTTTTATACTATTATCATAAAGGTATAATTCGGTTAGATTTGTAAGGTCTTTTAAAGGGGATAAATCTTCTATTTTTTTATTATATGATAGATGCAGTATCTCCAATTTCTTAAGATTGACTAAAGGAGCAATATATTCTATATGGTTTGTATGTAAATACAATTCCTTAAGATTAATAAGTGTCTTAAGAGGATTAATATCATATATTTTGTTCAATGGTAAACTAAGCATCTCTAAATTATATAACTCTGATAATGGTTTGATATCTGATATGCGATTACCATACAAATTCAATTGTGTAAGCTTAGACAAGCCACTAATTGGTGATATATCGGTTATAAAATTCTTTACCAAAGATAACTTTGTTAAATATTTAAGGGTTGAAATCGGTGTTATATCTTCAATTCGATTATCACTTAAATCTAATTTGGTAAGATTAACCAGATATAATACCGGACTGATATCCTCAATGTTATTATTGAATAGGTTTAGACTGGTCAGATTGCTTAAGTTCTCTAACCCTTCGAGAGATTCAATACGCATAGATTCTGCTTCCAATTCTGTTATTGACTCAAGCTCCTTTAAAGTTAAATCTCCTTCTAGTTTTCCTATATGCTCTCTAACAGCTTTTTCTAGATTTGGGTCTTTAAATATAGATGTAGTAACATCATCTTCGGTATCCTCGCTTTCTGATTTGGTATTAAGGATAAGTTGATATAACTTCTTTTCCTTATTACTTAAAAATCCAAGAAAACCTCCACTAGAAGTCTCAATCTTAATCTGAAGAATCTCTCTACCCGGTTTACCCAAGAATGTAAACCATTGATAACCTTCTGGTACAATCTTTTCCTGGTTTGCTTTTACTTCAATACCATCAGCACCTGGATAGACTTCTACTAAATCATTATCCGGGGTTATATTATCAATAGTAACCTTCCCATCCTCGGTGAATGTCAATCCCAGTTTAAACTCATCATTAATTGTAAAAGTCTCCTCGATATAGTAATTCTTATTCTCATCATCATATAAAACATTGTATTCTTCATTTTCGTTAGAATTGTCCACCCGAAGCATAAACCGGATTTCAATCCCATTATCGCCATCAGATTGAGCGAATATGGAATATCCTATAAATAAAGATAATATTATTAAAAGTATAACTGATATTGTCATTAAATTTTTCATGAACTTACTCCTTTTCATTATTAAATTATATATTATATATTTTTTAACTTTTTATTTTATATCAATGTCAATCCTGCTTGTATCTAAGAAAATCATAATCTCTGCTTTATTCTTAACTTCTTCCAAGAATTTTAAAATATCATCTAAGAAAATTACAGATTCTTTATCAATATTGCCATTACTGAATTTTGCATCATTTGGATTAATAATGTCTTTTTTATCAATACGACCACCAAGACCACCATAATATAGAACGAAAGTCTTGATCCATCCTTTATTTATAGCATATACTGCTTCTTCTATAGCATTCATTATATTTGCTCTATTTGGATCAATATCATCATCAGAATAACATTCGACATCAAACCCGCCTTTTTTTTCTAAAATATCTTTAATTAATTTAGCATCCTTTACACAATACTTAAGTTTATTAAATCTATCTGAGTTATATTCATTAATACCAATAACTATAGCTAGTCTATCACTAGAGTTTAATTCATTTTTATTATTCATCTCAGTAATTATGAAATCACCATTTTTATCTATATTTTCTAAGATAGGTAATTGATTTCCCCTTTTTGAATGTTTTTTTCTAATATACTCTTTAACATTAAAGAATACATATCTATAAATCTCATCAATAGTTACGTATTCATCATTATTATAATCTGCTTTTCCACTTATACCTTCTGAAAAGTAATGAGTAAATACTCCTTGTTCCAACTCGCTATCTTCCATGGCATTCTTACCTGGAGACGTTGCGTACAGTATCCCAATACCATGACTATCATTATTAATATTACCTGAGTCCTCATCATTGTTATCCACAGGCACTAAACCCCAATCTACAATATATCCATTGGAAACATTAGTGATATTCCATTCATCCATGGATATATTATCTTTTAACTCAATAGTAACGGTAGGGACTTGAGATTTATCTGGATTATTAATTGTCCATCGGGATAGCTCTTGTATCATGTATTTGGCTATCTCGTAGAATGATACATAACCATTATCGTTTATGTCAGCTTCTCCATACAAGCCTTTTAGTAGATATTCAGTGAAAACACCATTTTCGAAGTCAGATTCTTCATAGGAAAACTGCTTAGGACTGGTAGAGTATATGATTTTTAATCCGGTATCATCTTTATCCATAATCCAGGTTTCGTCTTTATCTCCACGATTAGGTTCATTACGGCATGCATCGAAGAAAAGCATACTCTTTACATCCATTTTTCGGATAGTGTTTTTTATAAAATCCTCGCAAATTGCGGTATCTTTGCGGTATTCATCCGATGATGTTTTAATATCTCTTGGTGATATATAATTAACACCATCCATATGAAAACCATGTCCAGCAAAGTAAAAGATGAATGTATTGAATAAACCGGCTTCAGCATTGGATAGAGCTAATTGTAAATAATTGGTTATGTTCCTTTTAGTAGGTTCAATCTTTGAA
The DNA here is from genome assembly GCA_964447635.1 of uncultured Spirochaetia bacterium. Taxonomy (GTDB): domain Bacteria; phylum Spirochaetota; class UBA6919; order CAYUUC01; family CAYUUC01; genus CAYUUC01. The sequence goes on along the minus strand of CAYUUC010000230.1, from coordinate 2,810 downwards.
TCATCGGCTATATAGATAACATCAAAATTACCCATTTCTATGAGTATATCCCTAATATCCTTTGCGTCTTGGACTGCGTAGTTTAGCCATGGCATATTATCATACTTATTTACACCAATAACAATAGCGAGTTTATCTTTAGGATTATCAGAAAATGCTACTTTCTCATTTTGGTTATGATTTGATATATTCTCGTTTTGGGCTGAAGACATGGATATACCAATCAGGATTAATAAGATCAATGTTAGTATTATAAATAGCTTTCTTTTCATAGTACATCTCCCTCTATAAATTGTGTAGATACTGGAAAATATAACAAAATGATTAAACTATTGAAATAATTAATTAATTATATTATTGTTATTTTTTTATAAAAATTGGCAAATAAGCTAAATTTATATATAAGGTGTTGAATTTATGTGTACAGCTATTTTAATATATTTATAATAGGGAGTTAATGCTTGTCCAATAAAGAAATATCAGAACCAAAACAAATATTATACTGTGCAAACTGTGGAAAAGAACTAGACATGGATAAACCTCTATGTGATGAATGCAATGCGAAACTGGATAACCAAAAGACATCATTATTCACAGTACCAATGGTCATCCTGATATTCATAAGCCTTTGTATAGGTATATTTATAATATGGGATATAATCTTTATGGATTTCTCTGGTAATGTAATTAGGATTTGTGAGATAGATTATGAAAGGTCTCACCGATTAGAGAACGAATGCATTCCACCAACATACAAAAAGGGTAAGAATTTTTCATATGCTATTGAGATTTTCTCAGATGATACCAAAAGTATAAAAAGGATAAACTTCAATGAATATCCAATACTTTTCAACCAGAATAATTACAATAAGCTTTTCATGAACCTGGAACAAGGTGATTATATATCCAAAAGCTATCTATCACCATATTATATAGTAAATAATGATGTTTATGTTTTGATAGGTTCACCACTTCAGGTAATACTATTGGCAAGTATTTTCATATTAATCTTACCAATTATTCTTCCTAAGTTCGTCAAAGATTTTATTAGAGATAATAAACATTTGGGAAAAATCGGTAGGAGATGAATATTTATTCCTTAACCCTTTCAACATAAGCACCAGTACGAGTATCAACTTTAACTTTATCCCCCTGATCCACAAACAGCGGGACTTGTACTTCCAAACCGGTTTCCAATTTAGCAGGTTTGGTAGCACTGGTTGCAGTATCTCCTCTTAATCCAGGTTCTGTATATGTAACTTCCAGATTAACATGAGGGGGCAACATGATTTGAACAATTTTTCCTTCATGTAAAGCAATATCCGTATTCATACCTTCTATGAGAAAACTTATATCATCACCTATGATTGATTTATGGACTTCCATCTGTTCAAAGGTCTCATTATCCATAAATACATAATAATCACCATCAATATATGAAAAGTTAAAGTTCTTATATTCCAAAGCGACATCTTCTATCTTCTCTGTAGCTCTAAATGATGTATCCAATAGATTACCTTTATCCAGATTTCTAAGTTTAGCCTTGACAAAAGCCCCGCCTTTACCGGGTTTCACATGTTGAAAGTCTAATACTGTATATAACTCGCCATCTAATTTGAGTATAGTATTTTTTCTAATATCGTTTCCAGTAATCACGATTTACTCCTATTTTTTATATAATATCATAGATTTATAATGATTAAAATTTATTCCAGATTAGTCAAATTTACATCATATTTTTTATGTTAGATAAAGCCATATAATATGAATATTCACCAAAACCTATGATTATCCCATCTACTATATCACTAAGGATGGACTTTTTTCGAAAATCTTCTCTGGTAAATATATTAGACAGATGAACCTCGATAATTGGTTTTGAAATACATAATAATGCATCCCTTATAGCTATTGAATAATGAGTATATGCTCCAGGATTTATGATGATACCTGATGTTTTATCTATTAAACCATGAATATAATTAACAATCTCACCCTCTATATTTGATTGATATGTATGAATATCCATTTCATTTTTTTGTCCTATATCCTTACAATGGGTATTTATCTCTTCTAAAGTGATATAACCATAAATCTCAGTTTCTCGTTTACCCAATAAATTAAGGTTTACTCCATGAATGATATCTAATCGGTACATCATTTTTCCTATATTTAATTATTAAATATTTCATAATTACATTAGAGAAGCAATCTCTTCTTCGGTCCATTCTTTATTCTGTATGCCATGATTACCTATGGAGGAAGGATTATTACCTTCTATAAGGAAAGCCACTTTATCAATCTCATCTAGGGATGTAAATGTATAAATGATTTGAGCCAATTGCTGAATATCACCTTCTACCCCGTATATATTATAATTAAACTCCTCGCTGTAATTTAGATATATGGTTTTCCCAACAAGTCTAAAACCTAAAAACTCAGTACTATCAGGAATCATAGTCAATGCATCCCCTTGAGGGTTTCTCAATAATTCTTTAGCTAAAATCCTTATTTTTTCATTTATATCTTTTCTCTTTATTTCATTATTCAAAGGATAACCAACCAAACCGTATTCACCATCTTTTCTAGCATAATAAAAGATAGCTTCCTCAATATCCTGGTTAACTCTATTACTTATTATTGATTCTCCATCATTATCATCTATGCTACTACCTAGTACTTCATCTGTAAGGTCTTCCTCTTCAATGTTATTACTATCTACTACTTCATCTAACTCGTTTAGGTCATCTAAAATTGGTCCAGGAATATCAAAATCATTATTATCATTATCTTCGGATATTGTTTCATCT
>CAYUUC010000229.1:0-5890 GCA_964447635.1 uncultured Spirochaetia bacterium | reverse complement strand
TTTCTTAGCCTATCTTAAAGTAGGGCTTATTTCTTCTATTATTTTTACTTTTCCGGTAGCCATATATCAGATGTCTGCTTTTGTCTTGCCAGGGCTTTATCCGGAAGAGAAGAAGTATTTTTATCTAACGGCTGGTTTTTCTGTAATCTTTTTTATATTCGGAGTCTTATTCTCTTACTTTGTATTAGCACCGATTAGTTTTAATTTTTTGTATAATTTTGCTCAAAGTTCGGGAGGTTTCAATGTTTTTACTGAGAATAGCCAGAATGTAAATCTTTTACCGGGATTGAATGCTTATGTGGATTTGTTTCTTTTGCTAGTACTATTAACTGGATTGATTTTTCAACTACCATTAATTGTTTTGTTCTTAGCGAAGATAGGATTAGTTAGCGATAAGACTCTATCAAAGTATAGGGCGCATTCATTTATCATTATCTTGATTATAGCAGCACTTATAACACCGCCTGACATCATTACACAACTTATTCTCGGTGTTCCTATGTATCTATTGTTTGAGTTAAGCATATTCCTGGCTAGGATTGTAAGAAAGAGAGCAGAAAAGAGAGAATTGGAAAATTATATTAAAAACCATTAAAAATGGATATGTATTAAATTTAAATTCCTAAAAAGGAGAATTTTAATGATAAACAATATCTTAATAATATCAAAAAACCCAAATCCTAAAAACTTTAAGATAGATAACCAATATGATAGATTTGCTGAGATATTAACCAAAGAAGATTATAATCTATATTTCGGGTCTTATAACGAGGAATCATTAACATGGGCAGAGACTAATAATTTTGACCTAATCATTATTAAATGTGATTTTTATGACTAAACTGAAATCGATTTTTGTAAAGATATAAAGTCTCGAGATATTGTCGCTTTTGTCATGTTTGTTGGTAATAAAAATAATATCGAATACAAAGTTAAATGCCTGGATTCCGGTGGTGATGAGTTTATTACGACACCTATCGATGATAGGGAGCTGTATGCCAAACTTAGAGCACTCTCTCGAAGAATGAAAGCTACTCAGGAAATCTTGCGTATTGATGATCTGGTAATCGATACATCAACTAGAATAGTAAAAAGAGCCGGACAGATTATAGACCTTACCGCAAGAGAATATGCCTTGCTGGAGTTCCTGGTGAGAAGTAAAGGAAAGAAGCTAAGCAGGAAAGACATCTCACAGAATGTATGGGGTATTGATTTTGATACCGGGACTAATGTCATCGATGTTTATATTAAATACCTCAGAGAGAAAATCAAAGTAAATAATGATACTAAACCCCTTATTCATACTGTATATGGTTATGGTTACATTATGGAGTTGAAGGATAAAAAGATAACTGCTAAATAGATAATTATCAATAAACTTATGAGGATGGATTTAGGATTATCATTATTCGAATAATATAAAATCAAAGGAATTATTTGCTATTGAGAAAACAAATTGTATTCTATCCCATTAGCATTTTTCTATATCTAATAGGTTTCGTTTTACTCACTGAAATAGCCATGCAGAGAATAAGTTCTATCCTCGAAACTGGCATGGTTTTAATACCAGCTTTTATCAATCTGGGAATCATAATTTATGCTATGTACTTCTCAAGAAGGGAAGAGAAATTAGGAATAGGAGGGACTATTGCATATCTATTATTCTATGCCGTTGTCCTAATATCTTTCTGCATATCGGTTACGGTAGCCATAATGCTATATATGGATATAATACCCCAAATCGGAAGGTTTTTCTAATGTTTACTGGAATAATACAGGAAATCGGTATCATTACACGCATTAAAGAAGGAAGGGGAAGAGAATTCACAATTAAAGCCAATAGAATTGTCCAAGATATGCACTATGGGGACAGTATATCGGTAAATGGAACCTGTCAGACTGTAACTCAATTTGATCATAATAACTTCTCATTCTTTTCCATGAAAGAGACCCTCGAACTAACAAACCTATCCCGACTAAAAGTAGGTTCTCGAGTTAATCTTGAACCATCCTTAACTCTTAACTCCCTATTAGGTGGACATCTCATCATGGGTCATATCGATGGTACCGGGTTTATCAAATCTATTCAGAATAAGCAAAATTCTACCTTATATAATATCAGTGTGGATAAAGAACTAATCAGGTATATTGTTAAGAAAGGCTCAATCGCAATTGATGGGATTAGCCTTACTGTATATGACCTGCAGGATGATATCCTCACGGTTGCTATCATACCTACTACATCTAAGGAAACCACATTGAGCGATAGAAAGACGGGAGACATCGTTAACATAGAAACCGACCTACTAGCTAAGTATATCGAGAAGATGCTTACTCATAATGCGGGATGGAAGGAAATCACAGAAAAATTAAAGTCCGATAAAGGTGTATCAGAAGATATGCTCCGGAAGTATGGTTACCTTTAATCGTTACTTGAAACAGGTTTTATACCCTTTGCTATATATGTGTGTTTATTAATCCTCTTTATCTCAGCATTGAAGCCTATGTCGGATAGTATCCCTTTTATCGTATCCGGTTGCATAAATGTACACGGAAAACCAGCTATCTTTTCAAAGCTGTAAATGATTTTTCCAAAGAAGCTGTTTTTCGTATCGAAGTCCAGGACGCCAAGGATGCCCTTAGGTTTTAAAATCCGGTAGAACTCTTTCAGAAGGGCTTCCTGCTTATCCCTTTCTATATGATGTAAGACATCGGTTATGTATATCTTATCGAAGAAGTCGTCCTCGAAGGGTATTGGTGGGCATTCTTTTCTTATCACGGTTATTTTATCACTAGCTTGGACTTTATCCTCAAAATCCTGTGATGCATCCAGGGCGTAAACTTTGGTTACATATTTCTGAAGGTTTCTTGCATAGTATCCAGAACCTGCTCCGCAATCCAGTATGATGTCTTTAATTTTTAGATTTAAGGATTGTTTTATGTCTTCTACTTTGAATAGGTTCAACACTTTCATGAAGGCTTCATAAAACTTATTAGAAAGGTTAATATGGTTTATTTTCATAGATAATCCTTTTACATGGGTTTAAGATAAACCCAATCCATTGCTGAAACAGATTGGGTCTGTCATTAGTCTGTATCTTTATTCCTCCGGTTCGATAACAACACCCATGAATAATATTGTTTCGGTAGTGTTATCCCTTATTAGGAAAAGGAATGGTCTTTCTGCTAATAGTCCGATAGGTTGTTCTTCACTGGTTATACCGACTTCAACAGCTGTGACAGCAGCTGCTTCGGTCCCTTCTTCGTTTACTTCTACATAAGCTTTATGTATAACATTGGTTATAGCGAGGTCTGGAATATCTGCGATACTGCTAAAGTCTGCTGATGAAGAGAAGGCAACTTCCATTCCCATATCAGATAGTATATTCACTAAGCCTTTCTGATATTTGATTTTGAATCGTGGTATGCCTAGGTAATCCAGATTAGCCGGTTGGAAGTCCTTGACAGCAGCTTCCAGGCTACCTTTATCGAATAGGTCAAGGAATTCTACTATGCCCAGTCCTTCATTAGGGACAAAGATATACATACTGACATCTTCATCATCGCCATAGGGTAGGCTAACTGCTTTATAGTTGTTATGCTTTTTGTATATATATTTCCCACTCGACCACATCATATTAACTTGCTTCTTTTCGCCGTTTTGAAGGGTAAAATCTCTCTCTCGGGTTTCCTCTTTGTCAAAGCTTATAGTCCATTTTCCTTTGAAGTATATGGCATTGATTAGATAGAGTATGGCTTCTGGTGGTATTTCCGTAAGTATTTTTTTAATCTTTTCTCTGGTTTGTTTCTTAACCCAGTCATTGATGATTTTTACTGAATCGGGGTTAGAAAAGTCTAATGCCTGAAAATCACCATCATAATACTTCTTAATGGTTTGGATGAAGTCATCTTTAAAACTAATTCCCTCTTTACCGAAAAGAGCATTGGCTATAGCTAATTCCACACCCTCTCCTTTATCCTGTAGTGCATTCATTAGTGATTGATAAGCATTATTCACCGTATCCATATCCAAATCACCGAAACTGAGTGTAGAAGCCATTGCCTCCATTGTATCTCCATTAGCTCCGTTATAGGTCATTGATAGGGCGATTGATATGCTTAATGGTGAGAAGAATATGTTATTCGCTATTACTCCCTTGTCTACTTCGTCTAGAGTTATCTTTTTAAAGATTTTAGCTGAGAATATCCGGTTAGAATCAGTTATACTGGTAATATCTGTGCTATTATCATCTTCGGATAATCCATCATCGTTTTGGTTCTGATTGCCATTATCATTATTATTGTTTGTTTCAGTATGGCACCCTGTGGTGCTTATAATAAGCAATGATAAGATAAGTAAAATTATAAAAGTTATAGTTTTTTTATTCATATTATTTTCCTCTTAATTTAAATAGATTATGGTTTATTAACACTTTTTTTATTTTATCTAGATAAAAGATAAGAAATATTTATAATTATTAAAGAGATGGAATTTTTATTAATCCAACTAATTATCTATCCTTGGATTAGACATAATAGCATTTCTATAGGAGTCTCTTGCTTGTTTAATTTTATCTAATTTTAATAAAACTTTAGATTTTTCATACATCGTATTATAATTGTCCGGGTTATAATTTAAATATTCATTAAAAAATGTTAATGACTCTTCATAATTACCAAACTTTTGGTTTATAATTCCTGATAAATATAATAAATCTGAGTTTTTGGGAAAAACTTTCAATCCTCGCTGGCATGTATTCAAGGCTTCATCAAGATAATCCTGATTAAATAACAAAGTAGCTTTATTAATATAAGCTGGTTTATATTGATTGTCATGGTTTAACGCTTTATCAAAGTATTGGATAGCCTTTTCATATTCTCTTATCGAATAATAAGCAATTCCTAATTCATTATAAGAATCAGCATCATCGGGTTCTAAATTTATTAGTTGGTTATATGTTTCAATAGCCTGGTTTAATTGTCCAGAATAATATAGAGTTAAAGCTTTATATCGATGTAAATCCTTATTGGTTGGTAGTCTGGTTATTCCTTTATCGAAACATTGAATGGCTTGGTGGTCTTTGTCCATCAAATATAACGATGTTCCCTTTATTAAATAGGCTTGTTCTGTGGATGGATTTTTATTGATGATTTCTTCTGAGATTCTTAAAGCATTATCATAATCTTCCAAATTAAATAGAGTATAAGCTAATACAACTAAAAAGGCTGTTCTTGAATCTTCTTTTAATAAATTTTTTATTAAAAAAAAAGTATCCATATATTTGCCTTTTTTGTAAAGTATAATACTTTTATAATATAATGCTTCCTTACTATCAGGATAGGCTTGTAACGTACTATTAATAGAAATTAAAGCTTCATCATAATTGTTTTGCTCATATAAAGCTTTGATTTTGTTTAACAAAACGGTTTTTGAGGTGGGGTTATTATGGATAGCTTTATCATAATAATCTAAGGCTAAGTCCAAATTACCTTTATTATAGCTTTCAACGCCTTTTTGGTTAAAGTCCTGATAACTATCCTTGCAGGTAAAAATAAATAAAACAAGAAATAATAATAAAAAGTTCTTTTTTATATTACTGAGATTTATCATAATATTGTGATTAGTCCTTTGTTTAGTGGTTTATATTATTTTAATCCACTTTCAAAAAGTTAAAAAAATTTTGTAGTAGAAGTTAAGTCAAATACAAAGGTATATATAATATTAATCTACATTTCTACATTAGGTTTATTCACAATAGTAAATATATTAACAAAAATTAGATTATATAAATTTTTATAGTAATTGTACTTTATAGCTTTTTTTATACAAATATATGTATTATGTTTTATTTATGTTTTAATTTAAGTTATTAACTAAATTGCCAGTCTT
>CAYUUC010000228.1:0-5898 GCA_964447635.1 uncultured Spirochaetia bacterium | reverse complement strand
TAAGCAAAAGCGGTTTTTCAGTCAACTATACATATTTTTTTTCACTTTTGTGTAATAACAATAAATAAATGAATATAGTTATTGGAGAAAGGTATGTTATATAAAATTTTTTATGAAATATTATATAATCCTGAAGGACCTCTATCTTTTTTTAGATTATTTGGGTATGTAACTTTTAGATCAGCTGGGGCTATAGCTTTGTCAATTATTCTTTCTCTCATATTAGGTCCATTGGTCATTAAGCTATTAACCAGAAAAAAAGCTAGTCAACAAATAAGGGATGATGGTCCTCAAACCCATCAATCAAAATCAGGAACTCCAACAATGGGTGGAGTAATAATTATTGGTGTAACCATGATATCTACCCTACTATTTGCTCGTATTAATAATCCCTATATAATTACCGCAATGATGGGAACTTTTGGTTTTGCTATTATTGGTTTCATAGATGATTATTTCAAATTAACAAAAAAGAATACAGCTGGGTTGAGCAGTAAAACAAGGATAATTGGTGAGATAGCAATTGCATTAGTTATTACTACATTTTTATATATACAGAAACAGGAATTGGCTATTAGTTTGGTAGAAGGGGAATCAACCATACCATTAGAGTGGAGTATATTTGGTGATTTGAATGTACCTTTCTTGAATGAGCCTGTTCTTCAGTCAATGGGTTGGTTATATATTCCTTTTGGTGTAGTGGTTATTGTAGGTTGTGCTAATGGAGTTAACTTTACAGATGGATTGGATGGTTTAGCAATAGGTTTAGTATGCTTAGTAACAGGTACTTTAGCTGTTTTATCATATCTAACAGGAAATGCCATAATATCAGATTATCTAAATATTCCTTTTGTTAATGGTTCAGCAGAGCTGACTATATTTTTAGTAAGTATCGTAGGAGCTGGATTGGGTTTCTTATGGTTTAACAGTCATCCTGCAAGTATTTTTATGGGTGATACTGGAGCATTACCACTTGGTGCGGCTATAGGCATTGTTGCTTTATTAATCAAGAAAGAATTATTGTTATTAATAATTGGGGCTATTTTTGTTGTAGAAGTATTATCAGTTATAATTCAGGTATTGTTTTATAAATGGAAAAAGATTAGAGTATTTAAGATGGCACCATTACATCATCATTTCGAATTAAGTGGTTGGAGCGAGTCAAAAGTAATTAATAGATTCTGGATAATCGGAATAATCCTTTCTATTATTGGATTAGCTACATTAAAGATACAATAGATTACCTTTCATAATGTCTTAAGGGAACTTACCATATTAAAAAATCCTTGAAAAAATTTAGATATCTCCGATAGAAAGAAATGAAAATTTAGCTATAGAAGACAGGAAAATTAGTTGTGAAGAAAAGACTACTTATTGTTTATACCGGTATTGGATTAATCATAATCGGAATCGCATTTATATTGTTTTTATTATATACTAGTTCAGCATTTGTTTTAAAGAATATTCATATAAATGGTAATAGAATCATCAGTGCAAGATTAATTAAAAAGAGAAGTGGTTTAGAGTATGGAAAAGCTTTAATATCGATTGATATTAAAAAAGTAAAGCAAAATTTATTATTAGAAAGATTAATATCGGATGTAAAAGTAGAGAAGGTTTTCCCGGATTCTGTTAGTATTAATGTAATTGAAAGTAATCCTATTATACTATTAGTTTTGGATGATAAGACATATTTATTAGATAAAAACGCAATAGTAATGGAAATAGCGAATAAATCTTATGAAAACAATAAATTTATCCGAGTTGAGTTTTTAGATGATAGTAAATATCAATATTCAATTAAAGATAAAATTGATATTCACATTATTAAGGAATTATTAGTACTATTAATGGATTATAAAGATAATTTTATATTTTTAAGTCAAGTGAAAAGCATAAAAGTTAAACCTACTGATAAGTATATGATGACATTTAAAAATCTCAATGTGACATTTGTTTATGATAATAAGATTACTAAAATGGATTTAGAAAAAAGTAATATCATATATAAAGAACTTATAACACAAAAAGACATAAAAATAGATACAATAATTATTTCAGAAAACTCGATTATCGGAAATTAAAGATTAACCTTAATTAAAGGATTAGTAGATGGAGCAAATAATAACCGGTTTAGACATAGGTACAACTAAAGTGTGCGCTGTAGAAGCTCTTATGAATGATGACAACCAGGTAGAAATTATAGGAGTGGGGATGCATCCTTGTAAAGGTCTAAAAAGAGGAGTTATTATTAATGTTGAAGAAACAGTAGAAGCAATCCATGAAGCAATAACAGAAGCAGATATTCAAGCTGGTAACATAACCCAGGACTTGTATGTTGGTATAGCTGGTTCACATATCCACGGACAAAACAGTAGTGGTATTATTGTAATTTCAAACAAATCTAGAGAGATAACCGAAAAAGAGATCGAAAGAGTTGTTAACCAAGCTCAATCTATAAAGATTCCTAATGAAAGAGAAATAATACATGTTTTACCATGGGAATTTAAGATAGATGAACAAGGAGGGATTAAAGACCCTACTGGTATGACTGGTCAAAGACTTGAATCCCAGGTTCATATTGTATCAGGTTCGGTTACATCTATTCAAAATCTTATTAATAGCGTTAAATCGGCTAATTACAATGTAAAAGATATCGTTTTAGAACCATTAGCATCTTCAGAATCTGTTCTAAGAGATGAGGAAAAGGAAATGGGTGTTATTTTAATTGATTTAGGAGGGGGAACAGCTGATGTCTCTGTCTTTATCAATGGTTCTTTAAGAGTGACTTTTGTTGTACCATTAGGTGGAAATAATGTCACAAAAGATATATCATACATGTTGAAAACATCTTTTGAAGAAGCAGAAAGGATAAAGATACAAAAAGGACATGCTTTCCCGGATGATGTAGACGAAAACGATACTTTGCAAGTTGGTGGGTCTTTTGGAAGGAAGATACGAGTTATTAGTAGGAAATATCTATCTCTAATAATAGAAGCAAGATTAGAAGAGATTCTGACAATAATTAAGGATAAACTAAAACCGAATAGGATTTTAGATAGAGCAGTAGCTGGGGTTGTTATAACAGGTGGGACGGCTTTGACTGATGGTATTGTGGACCTTGCTGAAGTAGTTCTTGGAACACATGTTAGAGTAGGTTCTCCATATGGTATATATGGATTAACAGAAAAGATAGATAATCCTATATATTCAACAGGAGTAGGTTTATCTTTATGGGGTATGAAAGAGAATTTACTCTCTAATTATTCAGAGAATCAGGTTAGCAGTAATATTAATAATGGTTTTATTAGTAAAATTAGGTCAGGAATGAAGAACATAGCAAAAGAATTTTTCAGTTAATATAAAATGTATCAAACCTATATGGGAGGGGTTTTATGAATATCGAAATGGTAACAGAAGACAACCTAGAAGCTGTCATTAAAGTAATTGGTGTTGGTGGTGGAGGTTGTAATGCTATAAATCGAATGATATCTTCTAAATTAAGGAATGTAGAATTTATAGTAGCTAACACTGATGCTCAGGTTCTACAGAATTCAAAAGCCGATAAGAAGATTCAACTTGGTGAAGACTTAACCAAGGGATTAGGAGCTGGTGCAAATCCGGAAATAGGAGAAAAAGCCGCAATCGAAGCAAAGAGTGAGATTATGGAAAGCCTAAGAGGAGCGGATATGGTCTTCGTCACTTCGGGAATGGGTGGAGGAACCGGAACAGGTGCTGCTCCCATTATTGCTGAATGTTCAATGGAAGTAGGGGCTTTAACTGTAGGGATTGTTACCAAGCCTTTTACCTTTGAAGGAAAGCAAAGAATGGATAAAGCTGAAGTTGGTATAAATAGATTATCTAAATCTACAGATGCTTTAATAGTTATTCCAAATCAAAATTTACTACAATTAGCTAATAAAAAAACCACTTTTAGAGACGCTTTCTTTATCGCTGATGATATATTAAGACAAGCAGTACAGGGTATATCCGAAATAATAACAATTCCAGGAATAATCAATGTAGATTTTGCTGATGTGAAAAGCATTATGAAAGGTGCTGGTAATGCTATTATGGGAATCGGTATTGGAAGAGGAGACGACAAAGCAGTAGAAGCAGCTAAGGCTGCTGTACAGAATCCATTATTAGATAGTAATGATATGGAAGGTGCTTCTGGTGTTTTAGTTTATGCTATGGTTGGTAATGACTTCTCTATAAATGAATATGAAGAAATTGTTCAATTAGTAACAGATAGATGTGATAACGATGCCAATATCATTGCTGGAATGGCATTGGATAGTTCACTTACAGATGAGGTAAGAGTTACTGTAATCGCAACCGGTTATCATAAAATGACACAGAATAATACCGAAAAAGAGTATCAGAACCATAATATTGAAAAAAACAATAAGTTCAACAAAAAATCTGATGGTTTCTCGGTTAGAATATTTGATAATGATGATAAAATCAATAAAAGAGAAGAAAATAATGAAAGAAGTAAGAAAACCGGTTCTGTTTTATTCTCTGATAATGATTATGTATCAAAATCAGATTTGAACATAGATTTCCATAAATCTGAATCAGAAAATCTTAAAAAAGAGACAGTTAAAGAGGAATATAAATCCCCGTTTTCTAGTTCATTATTTGGTAATAAAAAAGTAGTAAACTCAGATTTAACTGACAGTGATGATATAGACTTTTTTGAAAATGAACTTGATATCCCAGCCTATCTAAGAAAGAAAAGAAATGAATCTTAATTTTATTGTCCAGGTTTTACTTTATATTTAGAAATATTTAATAATATCCCAGCACATATAGATGTTATAATCAATGAAGTCCCGCCAAAACTAATAAAAGGTAAAGTCATACCAGTTATAGGTATTCCTCCAATTACTACACTTAAGTTTATTAGAGCTTGAAGAGAAATTAATGTGGTTAATCCAAAAGCTAATAGTCTTGATGCTTTAGTTGGAGCATTAAAAGAAATAAGATAACCTCTATAAGCGAATAAGACATAGAATAAAATTACAATAAAAGAACCCAGGAAACCGATTTCTTCTGCTATAACACTAAAAATTGAATCATTGAATGAATATGGAATATAATGTTTCTGAATTCCATTTCCAAAACCCATGCCAAAAAAACCACCATTAGATAATGCTTTCATAAACCTTATTGATTGATATCCAATAGAGTCAGGATATGAAAAAGGATCAATAAATGCTTTAATTCTATCCAATCGATGGTTAGTTATCATGGTTAATGATAATAATATAGGTATAGAGCATAGAAATGATAAGATGATATATGTGATTTTAATCCCGCCTACATAGAATATAGATAGAGCGGTAATCAATAAAAGGAAAGCCATAGAGAAATCCGGTTCTATTAGTACTAATATAAAAACTAAAATTGTTATGAGTAATAATGGTAAAAATCCTGTTATGAATTTCTTGATTTTATCTTTTTTTGCTGCTAGGGTTATGGATAGATATACTATTAAGCCAATTTTTATTAATTCACTAGCTTGAAATTGAATAAAACCTAAATTAATCCATCTTTTTGCATTATTTATTGTAACACTGAAGGGAGGTATTAGAGTAAGAATTAATAGAATTAAGCATATTACTAATATATATACATTATATTTAAATAAAAGATTATGATTAATAAAAGAGAATATTATTAGACTAGCAATTGATATCAATAATGATAATAGCTGCTTATTAAAGAGATTGTTAATATTAGATGCCATACTAGCACTATAAACCATAATTATCCCGATTCCAAGTAAGAAAACAACAGAAATAAATAATATATTATCCGGGTTATTGATTACAATATTTCTCTTATCCACTATGTAATTCCTTAAAAACGATATCTTTTAATTACATATCG
>CAYUUC010000227.1:0-5901 GCA_964447635.1 uncultured Spirochaetia bacterium | reverse complement strand
TTCTATTGAACTTATACAAAAAATAACAGGTCTAACAAAAAAACAAATACAAAAAATATAGGTATGTTTAGTAGGCATTGAATATATTCAATCCTTCCAATTCTAAAAGAATCTATTAATCAATACGATTATAATTAAAAATTATTAAAATAAATAAGATAAAAAGGTGGATTTAAACAACATGAAAAAAATAACATTAATACTATTGCTTTCACTAATCATACCAACCATACCGGCATTATGCTTCGCCGGTGGACAGGATGGCGATGATGCTGACCCTCAAACATATTACGATGCTGTATATTTGAAACCATATATACAATTTCAATCCAATGCAAAAAAAGGTGAAATCATCAATCTGGATGATAATAAGATAAACATTAAAGTTAATGGAGAAAACCGAGCAATAAACATAAACAGAATCGACTTTATCATTTATGATAGCACAAATATTCAAGATGTGGAAAAAAGATATAATATATCAGTCAAACTTAAAAATATGTTTAAAGAATCCAATACGGCGGTGGTTATCGAAGATGAGGGAGATAAATCATTAACACAAAGGATTGAGTCTTATCAATTGGAAGGTTATGATGAAAAGATTGTATACTTGGATATCGTCAAGTATAAGACTTATGATTGGCCTTATGTCACTCATAAAACGTTAGGTAGAATCGTTGAAATAACCGATACCTATATAATAATAATGTCGGATAAGAGATATAGTAGCGCTTCTCTATTTAATATCCCGAAGATAAGAGGAGGAATGAATATATACCAGATTTCCGAAATCGAAGCCATAGAATTCGATAAGGGAGACAAAGATAAAAAGGAAGTATCGGAAGAAAGAATAAAACTAACCAAAGAAATTGAGAAAATCACCGGGCAAAACGATATAGAATTCACCCTTAAGAATGTAGATAAAGTACACGACCACTACTTCTATCTAGGGATGAATACCAGGTGGGATATAGGTCCATATTCCATTTTATATACCATTTTTTATGATGATATAGACTATACTCTCTTCTCATGGTTCAATTATGGTCAGCTGGGCATATACTTAGGTTATTGGAACGGAAATAAGGTTTATGGTCACATAGGATTAGGGAATATACCCATACCTGGATTTCAAGGTGAAAACGGGGAAACATTCTATGGTGAAATCGGTATAGACTTACAAAGACCCCTTATCCTTGAGTTTGTCAATGATTATGCTTACCTAACAAGTATGGGTTCTTTAGATATAAGCTATATGTATATACAGGCAACCGAATTTAACAGCAAGACCTCATATATCGGTATAAATGCAGCAGGAGGTACTGATCTCAGGTTCTTTAACCATTTGTCGATTTATATACAGATTATATTATTCATTAAAATAGCCGTCCCTAATTTCGATTTCTTCTATATAGACTCTGCCGCGAAATTAGGAGTAAGATTCTATATCTAAAAAAAAGGTCTGAGTTTATGGTGAATTATTTGATTATATAAATCCAAAGTGTTAACTTTAATTTGAGAAACACTTCACATTAATCGGCGGTTTATTATGGACTTAATCGGTGAATACGATAAGAAGCCACTATCCATGTTCAGGAAAATGCTTACCGATACACTGGGCATCGCAAATGATAGACACACTATCAAAGCACTAATTGAAATCGACGTTACCGAAACCAGAAAAGCAATAAAAACATACCGAAGAAAAACCGGCAATGACCTCTCTCTATTCATATTCATAACCAAAAGCATAGCACAAGCCATCGCTGAAAACCCTCAAGTTCAATCTATGATAAAGGGAAACAAAATCATCACCTTTAAGGATGTCGATATCTCAGTCTCTATTGAAAAGACTTTCCAGGATGAAAGGATACCAATCCTACACATAATCCGAAAAGCCAACGAAAAGACCATCGAGCAAATACAAAGCGAAATCATGACCGTTCAGGAGCAAACCGTTGAGAAAGCATTGCAGGGACAAGATAAGCAAAGCCGTATCGTCATGTTTATGATGAAGCTACCGAAGTTCATCAGGATGGTCTTTTGGCGGTTCATACTAAACAATCCGTTTAACATAAAGAAGCATCTGGGGACGACAGGCTTTACCGCAGTCGGCATGTTCGGTAAGGTTTCCGGTTGGCCTATATCACTGTCTCACTTCACCGTAGCATTCGTTATGGGTGGCGTTAGCCGGAAACCCACTATCATAAAGGGCAACATCCAGCAGAGGGAGATGTTGACCCTAACCATAGCCTTCGACCACGACACCATAGACGGAGCACCCGCATCACGCTTCACTAACAGGCTGGTCCGACTCATCGAAAAGGCGGAGCTTATACAGAGTGATGCTTCTTGATAATAAGGAGTTGTAGATATGAAAATAGTAGCGATAATGGGAAGCCCCAGAAAGGGTGATACCTATAAGACAACGAAAATGATTGAAGACTACCTGAAACAAATGGGTAAGGTTGACTTCGAGTATCTACATCTGAAAGATGCCGACATCAAGCTATGCACCGGGTGCCATACCTGCTTTTTAAAAGGAGAAGACAGATGCCCCCTTAAAGACGATGTCCAGCCAATCAGAAGGAAGATGCTGGAAGCGGACGGGATTATCATAGCTACACCGGTTTATTCCCAGCAAGTGACCGCACTACTGAAAAACCTTCTCGACCGTCTGTCCTATCTCTATCACCGACCGGAGATGTTTCGCCAGAAGGGGCTTATGCTGACCTCATCTGCCGGTGGGACTGCCTTTAAGGATATGTTTAAGTATATGAAGTCGAATAGTGAGGCATGGGGGATGACGGTGACTGATGTTGTCGGTATGTCCATGCCAGGTATACTTAAGCCGAAAGCCGAAGCCAAAGAGATGGATAGGCTGAAGAAGGCAACGATGAAGTTCTATTATGCTATATCGGATAAGAGATTGCCAAAACCTGGTTTGTTCAAGTTAATATGGTTCACGGTATGGAAAACAACCGTTCAGCTGGATAAAACCACCTACGATTATAAACACTGGTCCGAGAAGGGCTGGCTGGATAAGAATACTTACTACTACTATAATACAAAGGTAAACATCTTTAAGAAAGGTATAGAGAGACTAATGGAAAAGATGATAAAACGCTTTTTCAAGAAAAACTATATTTAAAACCGAACCTTTCGATATATAAAACCATAAACATGGTTGGAGGAATTATCATGAAACAAATATGGATAAGCAAAGCAGGCGACGTCGATGTATTGAAGATGAGAGAGGTAGACAACCCCTCCCCAAAAGATGACCAAATACTAATCGATGTGAAATGTTCCGGTATCAACTTTGCCGATATACTTGCCCGAATGGGTTTGTATCCCGATGCACCACCTCTACCATGTGTAGTTGGATATGAAGTATCGGGTATCGTGGAAAAGCTTGGTAAGGATGTAACCCGGTTCAAAGAAGGAGACCGGGTCTTAGCCCTTACACGCTTCGGTGGCTACTCTACGAAAGCGGTAACCAAGGAAGTGTATGCTATGCCTATGCCCGATAAGATGAGCTTCGAGGAAGGTGCAGGCTTCCCTCTTAACTACTTCACAGCTTACCTCGGGGTCTTCTATATGGGTAACCTGAAACCTCACGAACGCATCCTCATACACAATGCGGGTGGTGGCGTTGGTCTTGCCTCCATCCAGCTTGCTCAATCTGTCGGTGCAGAGATATATGGCACTGCTTCATCCCGCAAACACGATTATCTCCAATCTGTAGGCGTTCATCATACCATAGACTATCGTGAGAAGGACTTCGAAGAGGAAATTAAACGGATAAGCGAAGGAAAGGGTGTTCACTTAATCATGGACCCGATAGGCGGGGAGTATCTCGAGAGGGATTATCATATCCTTTCCCCACTGGGTAGGATAATAACATTCGGAGTCTCATCAATAGCTAAGAGACGAAAGCGTTCGATTATAACCATGGTGAAGGTGATGTTTAAGATGCCCAAGTTCAAACCCTTATCACTACTCAACAAGAATAGAGGTATATTCGGGCTGAATATGGGTCATCTATGGGATGAGACTGATGCTTTGGATTATGTATCGGCAAAGTTGCTGGACTTGTATAATGAAGGTAAAATCAAACCGCATATCGATAGTGTGTTTCCATTCGAGAAGGTTAGTGATGCCCAAAGATACATACAAGATAGGAAAAACATCGGCAAGGTTGTTTTGTCTGTTTGATGTTTGTTTTTTGCTCTTCCTATACATTAATAATTGCTAAATAACAAGTGTTATAAAATGCTAAGTATATTTCAATTATTTTGCTTTTAAATGTACTTTAGTTATATTGTTATTAATAATTAATATATCCTTGCCTGCATATTATTTAATTTTTTGTTTTTCATATTAAGTATATAAAAATATCCTTGCCAAAAGACAACATTAATAATAAACTAACCTTGATGTTAGAAGGAGCATATTATGTACAAAGAGTTAAATGTAAAGCTGAGTATCATTATAATGTCGATATTCATATTTAGCATACCGGTTATTGCTTTCTTGATAAGACCATTATTGAATAATGATATAATCTTGTTTGGTCTAGTTGGATTGCTTTTCGTTGGTAGCATATTATTACTATTAAAAATAGTTTTAAACGAAGTAGAGAACCTCAAGAATTGGTATAACGGGATTCTTGATTATATAGACCAACCATTATCTGTAACAGATTTAGACATGAACTGGACATTCATAAATAAACCGGTTGAAGATTTCTTGGGATTAAAAAGAAAGGATGTCATTGGTAAACAATGTGATAATTGGGGAGCTAAGATATGTAATACCGACTTATGCGGTATTTATTGCTTGAGATATGGAAAAGAGAGGACTTTTTTCGACCAATCAGGAGGGAACTTTAAAGTAGATACTCATTATCTTTATGATAGGAGAAACAAGGAAATCGGACATATAGAGGTTGTCACTAATATTACTTCTGAAGTTAGTCTTAGTGAATTATTGAATGAAGTAAAGTCGTCTATTAAAGAGATAACCATAGGAGCAGACCAAATTTCCGAATCCAGCCAATCTCTATCACAAGGTTCTTCTCAGCAAGCATCATCATTAGAAGAAATATCAGTTTCCGTAACTGAATTGACAAACCAGGTTCAATCAAACACAGAAATAGCATCTCAAGTAAGTCAACTGGCTGGAGAATCAAAGAATACTTCCGAAGAAGGAAATAAGTTAATGAAAGAACTGGTAGAAGCTATGAATAATATAAATCAATCCGCCAGTGATATAAAAAACATAGTAAAAGTGATAGACGATATCGCATTCCAAACCAATCTCCTCGCTTTAAATGCCGACATTGAAGCGGCTAGAGTGGGTAAATATGGAAAAGGCTTCGCTGTCGTAGCAGGCTCTGTTAGAAATTTGGCACTAAGAAGCAGCGAATCCGTTAAACAAACAACAGGTATGGTTGAAAATGCTATAAATAAAATAAATCTTGGAGTCTCTTTAGTTGAAAAAACTGCACAAAAATTAGACGAAATAACAAACAGCTCTGTAGAAGTGTCTAATCTTACCAAAAATGTAGCAGATTCAAATCAGGAACAGGCAAAAGGCATCGAACAAATAAGCACCGCTTTAAGTAGTATCGAAGATGTAGTCCAATCAAATAGCGCTAATGCTGAAGAAAACTCGGCTTCTAGTGAAGAATTAGCATCTCAATCCAAAAGCTTAAGAGATTTCACCAGCAGTATAGAAGTATCGGAATATGTAGAAGAGAGGATAAATACACTATTCAATAATCATAATAGCAAATCTGTAGCCGTATATGAGAAAGAATAATCAAAGCTATGTATATTACCTTTCAGTAGTGAGCGGTATGAAAATTGCTAATGTGTTCTTCTTTTCTGGAAAAGA
>CAYUUC010000226.1:0-5913 GCA_964447635.1 uncultured Spirochaetia bacterium | reverse complement strand
AAGATAGAAGAGGGATTCTCCCAATATTGCCTAAAATTAACGGATATTGGTATTAGATAGTGATGGGCAGTTCGAGGGTGATTTTCGTCCCCTTGCCTTTCTCTGATGTTATTTTGATTTTACCACCAACTTTCTTCACCTCGGTAGCAACCACATCCATGCCTACTCCTCTACCAGATATCTGCGATACTTCCTCGCTGGTGGAGAATCCGGGATGGTATATGAATGCGTATATCTCTTCGTTGGAAAGGTCTTTTGTCTTCTCTTCTTCGATTAAACCCTTGTTGATAGCCTTGTTCAATATCTTATCCTTATCCATACCTTTACCATCATCGATAATCTCTATCTCCACAGTACTTTTAAGCTGTTTCGCCCTCAGGGTTATGGTTCCACGAGGGTCTTTGCCCAGCCTTTTCCTTTCCTCCGGAGATTCTATTCCATGGTCCATCGAATTCCTTATCATATGCAATATAGGGGCTTCCAGTGCTTCCAGCATCTCCTGGTCAATGCGACTCCTCTCACCTTCTATAACCAGCAAGACCTTCTTGCCTAACTTCCTCGAGATGTCCCTCACTATTCTGGGGAACTTCTTGAAGACCTTCTTTACCGGAACCATTCGTAGAAGTACGGCATAGTCCATGAGTGAGTTAAGAAGGACAGCGGTGGCATTGAGTTGGTTACTGGCTTGCTCGTTCTCCTTTTTTAGAACTTCGATATCGTTGATGTCACTTTCAACAAGACTGTTGTATACTTGAACCAGATAGTTTAGATTGATAAAAACCTCGCCTATGTTCTCGATAACTTGGTCAACAATAGCCTTATCCACTTCCATATAAGCAGGTTGTTTATCATCCTGTCCGGTATAGGCGAGGGGCTGATACTGGACAAATTGTTCGGGTTCTGCTTCTTTCTGTATGGGTGGTTGTTGTGCGAAATCTTCATTACTTAGTTCTTTCACATTGTAATCTGTGCAGTTGGTTTTAATTATCCCTTCTATCCTTTCCTTATCTATATCCTTAGTGGCTGTATAGATGAGGACTTTCTGGAAATCAGTCCTATGTTTAAACTCCTCCGGTTGTATAGATGAGACGATATGCGATGAATTCGCCAGTAGATTATTATATATAATATACGCCATGACGCCTTTCATGGGATTGCCTTCCATGAAGTTAAGTTCGATTAACCACGCATCACTTCCAGTTTCAATCTCCTCTATAAAGCGTGTAGAATGTTCATTTATCACTTTATCGATAAATGATTCAAACTCTTCTGTATGGTGAGGGGTCTCTATCATCCTTCCCAAGTCACTTTTACCTATATGGTCAATGGAGAAGTTCTTGCAATTCGCTACGATTTTGTTTTCGACGATGTATTGAGCGGAGTCAGTTTTGAGTAGTATTTCGCATTTATCGAAGGAATCGGTTTTCATGTGGTTCTCGTCAGGGTTTGACTTTATGAAGGAGCTAATTGGTTTTAGGTTATTCAGTATCACGAAAGCATTAATGTTAACCATCGGTTCTTTAGGGTCGAACCGGCAGGTAACCTTATACACATTTCCGCTGTTATGGATTAACTGGTCGAGTTGTTCGGGGGTGATGTTCATCCCGTTTCCCGGAATGGTGGTGCTTTTCTGTTCCATGGATAGGATATCGTCTCTGACCTTCTCTAACTTCGGTACCATATCTGATATGTCTATACAATCATAATCCCCACCAATAGAGTTAACCAGCCTATCGAGCTTATCGGTAGCTTCGAAGAAAATGTCTATGTAATCCGGTTTGGCTAGAGTCTGCCCTTCCCGCAAAACACCGAATATATCTTCCAGCAGGTGAGATAGGTTGCTTATCTTATCCAAACCATCCAGCGATGCTCCGCCTTTTAATGTATGAAGGCTTCTAAACAGTCGATTGAGGATGTCCTGGTTATCCGGTGTTTCTTCTAACCTTAGCAGGTCATCGCTTACCGCTTGTAAAATGTCTATAGCTTCAGAGATGAATATTTTGAGATATTTTTGTTCATCATCCATAACGGTTATACACTTTGATAGAAGATTTCCTTAACCCTTTCTTCCTCGAAAGGTTTTACAATGACATTCTTAGCCCCAGCTTGTATAGCCTCGAATAGCTTCTCCTGTCCTCCACCTACCGAGCTTATTACGATTATGTTAGCCCTGGCGTCCTTATCCTTTATGGTCTTGATGGCATCTATACCACTCATACCAGGAAGGATGATGTCCATGGTTACTAAATCAGGCTTAATCTCTGCATATTTATCGATGCCTTCTTCTGCGGTGAGGGCATGATATGCAACTTCAAAATCCCCCATAGCTTCTATGATTTTACCCAGCTTGAAGGCTACACTCTTACTATCATCCACGATAAGCACTGTTTTCTTACCAGACTTCTTAACCGGCTGTTCGGCGGTCTCATCCTGGATAAACACCTGTAATTCGCAGTAACCTTTAGTGGTGGTTAGGGGGAATACAACGGCTTTCTCGTTAACCTTGATTAATAGGGTTGGTTTGTCGAAACCCTTAATCATTTGGGGGATACTGATTTGTATCTTCTTACCTTCTCTTTCCATAAGTGAAGAAAGGTTCCCACATACTACATTGAGAAACTCACCCGCATTCTCCATGGCTATGTCTTCATCATCTATAGATTCTCCAAGGAATTTCTGGGCAATCTCAAATACTGCTTCTTTAGTCAAGGATAACATTAACCTCGCATACAATCCGCCAGTTATATCGATATATACGGAGAGATAATGGGTATCGACTTTGTCTTCCCTTATTATGGGCTTACCTGGCTTACTTTCTATATCTGCCATCCTTAAAAGCATCTTCGATACTAAATCTACATAGTATAGGATATACGCATTATATTTATCATTAACATCGAGGGTTATATTGATAGGGCTAATGTCTTTCTGTTCTTCTTTAAACTTTTCCAATTGAGTGTCGATAGTCTTTTGGGAAACGAACCCTTTCTTGACCAGAGCTTCTCCCAGGAAGATGTGGTTGTTTTTCTGTATTGTGATAAGTTCATTAAGCTGGTCGTCGTTAAGGTAACCTAATTTGATAGCCAGTTCTCCAAACTTCAAATCGGTAGTCTTTTGTTCATTGTGGATATTCTTTATCTGAGCTTCGGTAAGATAGCCTTTATCTAATGCTACCTCCCCTAATTTTTGTTTGTTCTCTTCTTGATATTTTATTGCTTCTATAAGCTGTTCCCTTTTTACTATTCCCCTTTCTAACAGATATTGTCCAAAAAATTTCGGTATCATACTAATGACCTCTTTTTAATTTTAACTAATACAAGAACATCAAAAACGAGTTAATATATATATAATTAAAAATATACATGAAGTCCACTTCTATTCTTATATAATCAAAAAAAAATTAGATTCTGGTTAAATTTTCTATCAACTGTGCTTTCTTCATCACCCGTTAAAGTGTCTTCCATATTGTTATTACACCCTCATCCATGATAAGCTAACATGGATAAGAGTAAATATTACTGGTAAATCTTTTTATTCAGCAACGACAAAAATGCCATTTCCAAAACCATCATTATTCGCACCTGTGGTTAAATCAACCTTGCTTATACCACTACCATCCGCTCCTTCATCCAGCCAGAAAGCTGCTATCTCCGTATTATCGCCAGTCTGCTTGTAAGTGCCTACCATATAAACATCTCCATCTACAACTACCAAAGCTCTACCATCAGCTATCATCATGTTGGTTTGAACATCATATGTCTCTAATGATGAAGAGTCTCCACTTATGCTGTTCTTCCAGTAAGCTCCCTGTGCGAAAGTAGCTCCGATGAATTCGTCAGACTCGCCACCATAAGCTCCCATTACATATACATTGTCTTCATATACATATATGGTGCTGGCTCCGCTGTCATCAACACCGTCGGTAAGGTCTATCTGGGTTATATCCTGACCATCTGCTCCTTCATCTATCCAGTATGTCCCTACTTCAACTTCTGATGAATTTTCATAGAACCCGGCAATGTATACATCACCGTTATATACAAAGATAGAATATGCTTTAGCATCGAGAGAACCATCGGTCAGGTCCACCTGAGTTACATTTGAACCGTCGTCTATCCAATATGTTGCTTTAGGAGGCTGGGTATCAGCTCCTTCTCCTCTAGCATATCCCGCTCCATAAACGATTCCTCCATCTACGAAGATGGAGAAAGCCTCTCCTCCGGTTATAGCTCTACCAAGAAAGCTCGTCATGTCTGCGGTGTCATCGGTAACCTTGAAGTATAAGGCATCGTAGTCCCATATCCTCTTGGACCTACCGGCTATGTATAGGCTGGTTCCGTCGTTGTCCATGCTGTAAGTCTTATAGTCGGCGGAATCATCATCGATGAGCTCAACCATGGTTGAAGTATCGTCTTTATACTCCCAGTAGGTTGGAACATACCTTTCTATGTTATCATTCCAGTAGAAGCCTGCTATGTAAGTTGCATCTTCTGCCGGGAAGAGAGCCTTGCCATAAGCAGCTTGCTGGTCTGCAGTGACTTCGTTTATGTAAAAGGTTTCCGGTGAACTGCTACCATGGTCTAAACGCCAGTATGTAGCACGAAAATCACTACCATCGTAGGAATGACCGGTCATATAGATACCGGGTTGACCTAAACCCGGGTCACCACCGTCACCACCGTCGCCACCATCTCCACCGTCATCGGTAGGGTCACAGGCGTTAACTCCAAAAGTGATTATTACGACTATCAATAATAGAATAAGATATGACTTGTTCATATTAGTTTTCTCCAAAATGCTGTTATTTAATATAAAGTTAATGCATTATCATTGGAAGGCAAAAGATTCAATAGTAAATTACTACCATTATAATTTGTCAAACATTATTCGGAATATGTAACATTAATCCCTAACCTTGAATATGAGGAGCAGTCCACTCTCTATCTTAACTGAAGCTTTATCACCATTCATCACATTGCTGACACCCCGGGAAGAACCCAAGTACAAGTCTTCACTTTTAAGCGGGTAGTATAGATTATTGGTAGTAACACCGGTGACCCTGTCGGTAAGAGGGATGAGAGAGACGATATCGCCTTTCTTACCGGTAATTGTGACAGAGTCTTCTATGAGACTGATTTCGTTCTTCTTGTCAATTACTTTCGCCTTATATCCTTTATCCAGACAATTCTTGAGCAGGTGAATTCCTGATAGGGTGTGGTCGAGTCTGTCCCCCAATGCTCCGAAGATGATTATCTCTTCTGGTGAGACTTTCATTGCATGGTTTACAGCTATCTCCGTATCGGTATAGTCTTTCTCTGGGTTGAATTTGATTATATCTATGTTCTTATCCGCCATGGTCTCGAGCAGTTCTTTATCGATACTGTCCATATCTCCGACTATAATATCCGGTTTTATGCCTATATCCATAGCATATTGTGTTCCGGAGTCCGCCGTAATTATATAGTCATTAGCCTTGATGTATTTTTTATACAATAGCGGATCTTTATCGAACTTTCCCCCACTGAATATGATAGCATTCTTAGTCATGTTTTATGATACTTGGACGAGTGGTTTGGTGGTGTTTACGAAATCTCTTTTCCTTAAGAGTTTCCCCTCATTTGATAGAGTATATATAGAGACCCCATTTCCGGTTCGTTTTATATATAAGAAATAATTATCTCGACTCCTTACTCTTACAAAGTAATTATCTATTTTATTCCTATCTGATTTATACATCTTATCGTAAAGCTCAAAAGTCCCGTCTAACTTCTTTTTTACTTTCAGATAATAATTCATACATACTCCTTTTTTTATATATTAATTAGCTTATTTTTTGAGACATACCTAAGTTAATTACACCTAAATTTGAGAAAACAATCTAGCAAATTCTTAAAAAACTTTATAAAAAGAGTT
>CAYUUC010000225.1:5238-5963 GCA_964447635.1 uncultured Spirochaetia bacterium | reverse complement strand
TTTTACTTCCAATCAAGTATTTATATA
The DNA here is from genome assembly GCA_964447635.1 of uncultured Spirochaetia bacterium. Lineage (GTDB taxonomy): Bacteria > Spirochaetota > UBA6919 > CAYUUC01 > CAYUUC01 > CAYUUC01. The sequence goes on along the minus strand of CAYUUC010000225.1, from coordinate 5,936 downwards.
TAATAGAAAAACCAAATTTTCCAAATAATGAAATTGATTCAGAATTTAAAAAATAAGTAGCAAATCTTAATTTATTTAGACCAATATTACTAGAAAAGTTAATAACATATTTCGTTAAGATTCTGGCAAGACCCATTCTTCGATATTCGGGATGTCCTCTCATACCCTCGATCCAACCTGTATGGTCAGGTTGTAATTTAAGTCTAACAAAATGTGTTATATCATTGTTATATTCGATTACAAATAGATAGGAATCATTTTGTTGTAACCACTCATCAATATATCCTTGTATATAATCATTCCCATCCCATATTTGTTCACATATTTTTAGTATAGCTTCTTTATCTTTTTTATTGGCTGTTCTTATATTTACTCCACTCAATATCATACTATATCTTCCAAAAGTTATAATTTAACTAAGAGCCATCCATACCACTGAGCTTACTTTTTCAAAACCTAATCCTTGAGCTAAGTTCAATGACTTTTCGTTATCTTTAATAATATGGACAAAAGGATATCTACCTAGCCTTCTTGTCTTCTCAACCATAGAAATTGTAATATCTTTTGCATATCCATGCCTACGGTAATCATCCAATACATAGATCATTCCAAGTGAACCATCATCATGAGTTACTGCCCATGCAACCAATTTACCATCAACATCTATCCCTTCACATATTCTTTCCTTAATTAGATGT
>CAYUUC010000225.1:0-5228 GCA_964447635.1 uncultured Spirochaetia bacterium | reverse complement strand
ACCCCGATACTCCCAATACCGGTCTACTATTTCAGCATCATGTATGGTTAACAGTCTAGGTTTAATTTTGGGAATTCCTAAACTAATACTATTCGGTAGAACAAGTTTGAAACCAGGATTAATCCTTTTTACTTCTTTTCTTTCAACAATTATGTCCACCATCCATTTTTGAATTGCAGAAAAATGCCTATCAGTATCCTTTATATTGGGTAGAATATCTTTTCTGAATGAAGGCTCATTGGGACTATACAGATAAACTGAATTACGATGATTTTTCCTTCTGAGGATGATCGAATTACCGATATACTCTATACTATTATACATTTTATCTTCAATAAGATATATTAATGATAAGTTTTCCTTTTCTCTTTCTTTTAATAAAGATATGATATTATCTAATGAAACCATAATCCCACCTAACATATTATTTTAATGAAAACCAGCATACTTTACCATCTTTTATGAAACCTAAAGTTTGAGCTAAATTTAAGGATTTATCATTTTCTGTTACAATGTATAAGAATGGTATTTTATGTTCTTCTCTTAATTTATTACACAAATATATTGTAAGGTCTTTGGCATATCCCTTTCCACGATAGCCTTCCAGGACGTATAAGAATCCTAATGCACCATCATCATGAATAGTTAACCATGCTACAAGTTTTTCATCTTCTTCGATACCACCGCTATGATTCTTTATAATCATATCTTTAATATAATGTATAGAATCTTCATTTTTATATTCCCAATATTCGTTTACAAGGGGGGTGTCTTCTTCTTTTAATGGTCTTATAATAGATTTAATTTTTGGTAATGATATATTCTTGGGTAGATAGAATCTGTATGTGGTTTCTTTCCATTCTACATCATTTTTATTCATACTTATAATTTTATCAGCAATCCATTTATCTATTCCGGCAAATGATTTATCATCTTTTTTGATATAATTATCTAATACTTTGTTTAATTCAGGTTCATTGGGAGAACTAATCATAATCCACCCATCAATAGGTTTTTTTCTCAAAAATACAGAATTATCAATAACTTCTAAATCTTGGATAGATTGGGGGTCATTTTCGATAGTATATATTATCGATATATTATTTATAGGTTTTTTCTTAAGTATATGTAAAGCTTTTTCTACTAACATGATGACCAAACCTTTCCTAATTAATAATAGATATAACTTTTATTTACCTTTTCTGAATGGTCTAAATTTTTTGAATAAATCTTCTCTATCAGAGTAACTCATTGTAGGAAAGATACCCATATTAACATATCTAACATCTTCAATGGAATAGAATGATTTTGGGTTATATTCTTTAATCAACTTTAATACATCATTTAGATTCTTTCTTTTTATAACTGTAAATATTATATTGACTTTACCATTTGAACCTTCAGCATCAGCAATAGTTACTCCATAATTTTTTTCTCTCATTACGTCCACTAAATCAGATGAATCCTGGTTAGTAATAATTCTAATAGATGCAAGTCCCAATGATATTTTATCTTCGATAATCATACCAATCAAGTTTCCCATGGCAAAACCTGCTGCGTATGCAATATAAGTTATCACATTGCTTAGATTTTCCATGATTGCTCTTATAGCTATTATCCAGATTAAAACTTCGATAAAACCCAATATAGGAGCTATCATCTTTAATCCTTTGGATATAAAAACGATTCTTAAAGTACCGATAGTTACATCGATTATTCTAGATAAAAATATTAAAAACGGAATAATAATATAAGAATATATGAAAGGATCCATATAAAAAACCTCTGATATAATCTATGAGAGAATTCTAATAAATATACCATAAATATCAAAAGAAAAATTAAAAATTCTTCTTATTCTCTATAGCTCTATAATACGCTTTGATATACTCTTTAGCACTATCTTCCCAGGAGAAATGCTTATCCATCGCTTTCCTAATCATTTTTTCAATATGATATTTCCTATCATAGTATGTACTCACAGCCCATCCTATAGTATAATAGATAGAAGGAGGGGTTGGGTCATGAAATTTAAATCCTGTTCCCTCGCCTGTTTTCTCATCATACTGCTCGACTGTATCATCCAATCCCCCGGTAGCCCTTACTATAGGTAAGGTTCCATATTTTAGAGAATAGATTTGGTTTAATCCGCATGGTTCGTATAAAGAGGGCATCAAAAACATATCACTTCCAGCTTCCACAAGATGAGCAAGTTCATTACTGAAACCAATATACGAACCTATCCTACCGGGATAAATCTCAGAAAGCCTTCTATAGAATCTTTCAAGAGACTTATCACCAGAACCTAATATGGCAAATTGTACATACATATCTTTTACTATATCTTCAATGACTTTAGCAACCAGATGCAGTCCCTTCTGAACAGCAAATCTACTTACAATCCCAATTAATAGGATATCATCTCTCCGCTCTAATCCTAATCTGTTTTGTAATTCAGCCTTACAATGCTTCTTGCCTTCCATATTAGATAAAGAATAGTTTGCTGGTATAATTTTATCAGAAGCTGGATTCCATTGGTTATAATCTACACCATTCAGTATTCCTATATAATCTTTTCCTTTATCATTAAGATATGGAGCTAATCCATAACCACCATTAGGTGTTTTAGTCTCCTCAGCATAAGATGGGCTTACAGTATTAACCATCTCTGAAAAATAAATCCCACCTTTTAGGAAATTTACCCTACCATGGTCCTCTAATGCCCGAGAATGGAAATTTGTTTCCTGAAGTCCAATATAAGGATAATGATATTTTGAATATACTCCTTGATAAGCGATATTATGTATGGTCAGGATACTTGCACTTCCCCCCAATATCGGGTCATTCCAATGCCATACTTTGAGATAGGCTGGTATCAATGCTGTTTGCCAATCGTTAGCATGTATGATGTCAGGTTTAAATTGGATATCCTTGCATAATTGTAAAGCAGCCCTTGATAAGAAAGCAAAACGCCTGGGATTATCATCATAATCTTTGAAATCTTTATCATGATATAGACCCTCTCTATCAAAGAATAATTTAAAATCAATAAAATACACCGGAACATCGTATTCGATATTTGTTGAGTAAGCAAAACACCATTCCTCTTTATTACCCATCCATACGCTCATCGGTGAATGAAATGGCTTAATATTAAACTTATCATCATCTATGGAAGAATACTTAGGCATTACGACTCTTACATCATGCCCCATCTTCTTTAGTGCTATTGGTAAAGCCCCTACAACATCTGCTAATCCCCCAGTCTTAGCAAAGGGAACACATTCTGAGGAAACCATTAAAATATTTAATTTTTCCATTAACTGACCTCTAATTGTTTTTATTTAAGTTAATATTAAAACTATTTTAGATAAATATATTTATTTCATATTTTATATCAAACAAATGATTTCATTTTTCGAAATCTATTTAATTATTTATCAGGTGATTTCAAAACCAATGTTTCACGTGAAACATTATGTTTATGATTATGATGTTACTTCTGATAAAAGGATTGCGTATGCTAAATTGATTTGCTGAGATTTTTCTAAACCCTTAGGGTTAACATCTGGATGATAAATCTTCATGAGTTCCCTATACCTTTTTTTCAAGATTTGTGTATTGAGTTTGCCTCTTATATTAAGAATTCTTCTCGCTTTATCTTTTTCAATATCATTAGACTTATTTTCACCTGTAGTATAACCGCGATGTTTTTTATTATCATTCTGATAAGAATAATTATATTGCTTATAGGTTTTTTCTTTAAATAGATCTTTTAATACAGCGAAATCTCTTAGCTTCTTCTCTAATGAATAGAACAAAGCTTCTTTTACGAAGATATTTCTTATAAAAAGTGATTTCATATAATTGATGATATTATTTTGGGCAAGATTCCATAATTTGTATTCTTTTCCATCCATATATTGATGGCAAGTCTGTTCTATCATCTTATCAATATCGAATTCTTCATCATAATATATATCCCTAGCTTCTTTAAAAGTCTCTGTTCCATATAACATTGCTTCGAAATCTTCTTCAATAAGTCTATGGTTATTCAATATGGAATTTATTATGGTAATTAACACTTCATTGATTTCAATTCTGTTTTTATATGGTATGAACACTCCAGCTTTATAAAATGCATTTTCTACTTCTTCCCCATAAATGGATTCCAATAAACTGATCAAATCTTCCGGATTTTCATTACAAAATACATCAATATCCTCCGGCATGTTTATTCGCTTCCTTGTCTTCAATAAGTAATTACGGAAGACGTATGGTTTTAGCTTAGTAATTTCCATTATCCTCTGAGAGGTTATTGCCCAATATCCTTTTTTTACAGCGGTATCTTTTATATCATTTAATATTTGTTCAATAGCTTGTTCCATATTTATTCTTACCTTCATATGAAGCATATTTTCAAAGTAATAATAATCAATCGATTTCAAAAAATGAATTTCATTTTGAAATTTATGACCTTATTTTGAAATCAGTCATCTGGTAAAAACCAATATTTCATATTTTATATTCATTAATATATTTTTATATGTAAAGTTATTGAAGAGAGTTTAATTATGTATATAGATACTCACACCCATATATATTTTGATAAATACGATAATGATAGAAAACAAATCATAAATAATATGGAAAATGATGAACTGGATTTTATCGTATCCATTGGTATAGATATGAAATCCAGTGAACAATCCATACAACTATCTAATGATAATAAAAGAATCTTTGCTACGATAGGATTTCACCCATCAGAAGCTGATTTAGTTAATGCAAATTCTATGGATAAGTTTAAAGAAATGAGTAGAAATGATAATGTAGTAGCGATAGGAGAAATCGGTCTGGACTACTATAGAAATTATAAACCAAAGAATATCCAGAAAAAAGCATTACGACAACAGCTGGAACTAGCAGAAGAATTGAATTTACCTGTCGTTATTCATAACAGAGATTCTCATCATGATATATATGAAGAATTGAAGAATTTTAATGGCAGAGTCCGGGGGATTATGCATTCCTTCTCTGGAGATTACGCTTTTGCTAAAAAGGTTTTAGATCTAGGATATTACATATCCATCACCGGAGTAATTACCTTTAGAAATGCTCCTGAGTTAAGTGATATCGTAAAAAGAATTCCACTAGACATGCTATTAACAGAAACAGATTGTCCATTCCTAACCCCAGAACCATATCGAGGAAAAAGAAATCAGCCT
>CAYUUC010000224.1:0-5979 GCA_964447635.1 uncultured Spirochaetia bacterium | reverse complement strand
CCCCTAAATCCCTCGTCTTCTGCGAAGACTCAAATAAGGAGGACTTGAATTTCTATCTTATTCCCCCCCTTCGATAAGGGTAGGGGGGGGATTCTCCGTTTAAATCTTTCATAATATTACAGAAGAACCATGTTATAGTTATATAGAAAACATAAAGTCTCAAGTAACTTTAGAGTCAAATTATAAATATAAAAAAATTAGAAAAAGACCCCTAAATGCTAATGCCGTTAAGTTAGATGGGACCTCTTTCCTATTGAAGAGAATATCTTCTGTCTTCCTGTTCTTAAAAGATGCATCCCTGATGAGTTCATCTCCTACGGAGAGGGAGAGAATCAGTAAAAGTTTGGGGTAAGAAAAAACACCCTAACTTTTTCTAATCCCTTCTACTCATAAGGAGAAGGAAAGGGTGAGGTCTATTAAATGATAAATTAAGAATTAAAAAAGCATGTGAGCTTATGTTAGATAAAGATATGAATATTACTGAAATAGCTTATGATGTAGGCTTTTCAGATAATAATTATTTCACAAGATTATTTAAAAGAATCATGAATCAATCTCCAAGCCAGTATAGAAAGATTATTGATAATAACATAGATTAAAGATAACACTCAATTTTATTAACCATAAAAAACCAAACCTATCGTCATATGAAATCAAACCAATCATTAATCTTAATCATTAATCATCATTAAAAAGAGGAAAAAATTGAAAGATAATAATACAATAACCAAAAAAATATTAACCGGAAGAATAACCAAAATATTCGGCTCTAAATATAATGTAGAAGCAGGTGGAAGAATATACGCATGCACCCTTCTCGGGAAGCTGGAGAAATACTTATCGGTTACCGATTACGATGACCCGCTTATGGAAGAAAGACTCAGACTGCTAGGCTCTGTCCATACCAGGCATCCTTTCACCATCGGAGATTATGTTAAAATCGAAGTGGATAAAATCGCAGAAGAGTCTGACCTCCCCGATGATAACCCAGGAGTCATCATCGAACTTATGCCAAGAAAGAACAAAATATCCCGTACTTATGACACCGCCACTTTCCAAACTGAGAAGAAGCAGAAGCGGTATGATAGAGGAGAGTTAATCAAAGAACAACTCATCGCATCCAATATAGACTATCTATTATGCGTGAACTCGGCTAAGAACCCACCGCTTAAGACAGCGTTAATTGATAGGATACTCATATCGGCGGAGAAAGAAGGCATAGAACCGGTTATCGTGATTAATAAGATTGACCTGGACAATAAGGACAAAATCAGGAATAAGATAAAGGATATCTATGAACCTATCGGATATAAGGTGTTCTTTGTATCAGCTAAAGACAATATCGGTATCGATGAGCTTCAGGAATTCATCAAGGATAAAACCATCATCCTTACAGGACATTCCGGAGTGGGTAAATCATCGATAGTAAATGCGGTGGTCGGAGAGGAGATGCTCAAGACTACCGAGACCAGCTCGTTCCATCGTAAAGGAAAGCATACCACTACTAACTCCGAGATGGTTCGTCTATCGAATGGGGCTCATCTGATTGATACGCCTGGGGTCAAACTCTTTGGTATATACAATATAGTCCGGGATGACATAATATATTATTACCGTGAAATTCATTCAACGCTGATGAGAATGACGATATATGGCTGGATGACATAATATATTATTACCGTGAAATGCGTCCGATAATGAATGATTGCAAATACAGCTCATGTACGCATACAGTGGAAGATGGTTGTGCTATTCTGGAAGCAATCGAAGATGGAAAGATTCACCCTGAAAGGTATAAAAATTTAAGGAAAATCATGGAAAGACCCTCCAGCAAGTATTAACATCGAAAACTCATTCCTATTTTAGAATTATATAAAAATAAGTCAATAAAAGATTTTTGAAGAAAAGAAAACGTGTTATATTTAATATATAGATGACTAATGTTCTTATATAAGCTTAATAAAGTTTGCAGTAATCCATTTTAAGGAGAACCTTTATGAATAAGAGAATCATAATAGGATTAATAATTTTTATACTTTTACCATTTATACTTATTTCGTGTGATTTGTCAGGATACTGCGGAATCTTTTATGGAGGGGATGAAGACTGCCCGTTTTTATACGGAAGACCTGAACTAATAATAGATGGCGAGGTCATTGACCCCGACGGTTCATTCTTTATGGGGGAACTACCTCACTCCGCAGCTCTACCCGAGATGGATAACTACATCGAAAAGGAAGTAACACTAAAGAATATCGGCACTGATTTGCTTTACATCAACCATATCGGCTTCTATGATTACAATAATGCTTTTTCAGTAATCTTCCCACCAGAGCTGGATATCAACCAACCCATCGAAGAAGAAGGAGAGATATATTTTACCATTAGATATACTCCAGCTGTGAAAGATGAAGTAGAAGCAACATTTGAAATTTTCTATCAGGAAAAAGATGAAGAACAAAGATACTCCTATCAAATTGGAGGAAAATCACGATATCCGGAAATCTTGATGACAGTGAAAGATTCTGGAGAAGACATAACGGATATAAAAAGTTACAAATTTGAAAAAGTTCATATCAACCAACCAAAAGAAACCGTATTCGTATTAAAGAATGTAGGTAACTATGAACTTAACCTTAATAGTATAGCCCTTCTCGATGATGATCTATTCGGAATGAATTATGAAACATCTATCACAACATTAGCTCCTGATGAAGAGATGGAGGTCAATGTCTCTTTCAGTCCAAAAGAAATAGGAAGTTATCGGAATACCCTAAATATCGAATCTAATACCCCCATATCTCCTTTCAGCGTAGAACTTACCGGAACAGGCGTGGAATATGATTTAGTCGTAGATTCTATCCATATAGACAATTTGGATGGTCAAGAACCACCCTATAACGATGATGGAGAACCATTTTTAGTTAAACCTAATGATTATGAATTTCGTATTTACTACTCAAATACTGGAAAAAGCGATATAACAGAACCATTCAATATTGGTTTATATCTTATAGAAGACCAGGGTATTGATTCTGAAGTTACACCAAACAGCTCTAAGTTAGCAGAATTTACCATTGATAGTATCGGAGGATCGACTAATTATCAAAATCATACAATATTAACAGTTATACCAAGAGAATTGAAACTAGATATTAGCAAAAAGTATAAACTCGCCGCCATTATAGATACCGAAGGCAATATTCCAGAAACCACTAAAGATAATAACCATAACATTCCAGATAATATCTATGTCTATAATCAATCCCAAGACTCCATAAACAGCTTTTCTATCAAAAAATACGGAATACTATTTGTGGATGATGGACCTGATGCTGATGATAGTAATTCAGGTCTTCCGAATGACCCCCTAGCTACCATACAAGGAGCTATTAACCGAATATCCGGATATTCATTTGGGGAGATAAGACTATTCGAAGGTGTCTATGAATATGACCAGACGATTACAGTTGTAGATAATATATCCATAAGGGGAGGCTTCGACCCGGATAATCCATACCCTAACCCAAGCAGTTATGATTACACTAATTTCCCTTCCATAGTCAGGAATGTATCCAACGAAACAGGGGCATCGGATAATCCGGTTAGTACAATAAAAATTGATCATACAGTAACCGATTTTACTATAATAGAAGGATTATACATAGAAGCTAATGATACCGCTGATTACTCGGCAGGTGTTTTTATTGAGAATAATGTATCGGGATTTAGTAATTTGTATAGTTGTAACATCCTTTCTGGTAGTGGTAACAGTCAGGAAACCTACGGCATATACATAAAGCATAGTTATTCATACTTTAATGATATAACAATTAACGACTCCACTTCATTGACATCAGACTTACCGGGTCAGAGCAGTTCCGCTAGTTATGGTATATATATAAATGGAGGTGCATTAGATATAGAATATAGTAACATAAACGGCGGTTATGGCAGTTATACTTATGGCATTTACTCAAGCAGTACTTATTTTACCGGTTTATACTACAATAGAATTACCGGTAACTACAATAAGACAGCAACATTGCCCAATACAATCAACAATTCATACGGTGTTTATTCTTCAAACATTACCGCAAATTTAGAAATAGTAAACAACCTTATCTACGGAAGCCATAGAACGGTGAATAATGCTATTGGTATATATAGCGAAATATCCACACCACAAATTGCCAATAATACCATATACACTGGCGTTGGTTCAACTTCTGCTTATGGTATTAGTAATAGCAACATATATAGCTCTACTAATATCATTAACAATATCATATTCTCTAACGGGGGTACAAACACTTATGATATAAATGGTGGAGATATGGCTTCTATGACCATCATGCACAACAACCTATTCGATGTAGAAAATTCTATCTCTCTTACTAATAATACTAGAAATGTATCGGTTGATTTGGTTGACAATAGCGGTGTAACTTATTTTGAAAGCTTCGACACAGATATTGTATACGATAACCTCAGGCTAAAAGATGACACGCCTATCGCAGTAAGGAAAGGCGGATCGAACCTAAATGCATATAACAATTATGAATATATATATGATTTCGCCGGTAACTCAAGAACTCCAACAGATAACACTTCTTATTATCATTGGTCAATGGGTGCTTATGAGAATGATTCTGACAACACCTCCGGCTCTATTGAAGTTGGAATAAAAACTAATCCCGATGAAGTTGGTAATGTTAACCCGGAATCCATAGAAGCCATTCCTAATTTAGAGTATTACATTACTTGTGAATCGCCCCCGTTAGAAAATGGTTATAATTTTTCTGCCTGGACTAGCTCGGATGGAATAATAGAAATAGCAAATCCTAACAATAATGTTACCTGGATAAATTTCATCGATGCTGATAGCGGTGATCATACTGTCGAAATAACAGCGAACTACGACTTAAAGAAATATTCATTATATTTAGAGACTAGTGGAAGTGGACAAATCGATTTTCCAGAACAAACGGAAATTTTAGTAAGTCATGGTGAAGAAACAGAAATAATAGCCTCCCCTAGTCAGAACTATGGATTCCATGAATGGACTACAACGGATATCGGTGTATTATTTGGAAACACCAATTCTGCAGAGACAGTAGTTATATTGGAAGGAGGCGATGCAACTATAACGGCAAACTTCTTGGAGATTGTAACCATTAATCTAACCATTAATGGAGGTTCAGCAATAGATCCAGAGGTAATCTTTGAACCCCCACCTATTAATTATAATAACTTATCAACGCATATTACAGCTAATTATTTAATAGGTACCGAAGTCACTCTTGAAGCAACACCGATGGAAGACTTCGATAATTGGGGTGGTGGTATACCCACCAATAGTGATAATCCTATTTCAATCACTGTAAATAGTGATATATCTATAGTAGCCAATTTTTATTAAGGAAACCGACGAATGAATTCAAGAAGTCGATTGAGAGATTTTTTTTCTCGAACTTTAATTGAACAGCACCCTTTAGGGTGCTGAATTTCTCATTTTAACACTTTCTCAAGGTTACTTATCAATCGAAAGAACTTTTTATTCCAAAATTCATTGATATTTAACTAATCCTGACATCGTCTAGAAGATATTTCAAGTAGTAGCCGGGATGTCCATTCCTTGTATAGAGTTCTATTCGACTACTGCACAATGTATAATAAAGAAAAGTTCAGAGAACTTAAAAACGCTGTTTAGAAAGGATAAAAAATATTAATTTGGCTCACCTATTACAGTGTTTCCACTTTCAAAAACAATATAACAACCATCATCAAGTAAATTTTGTATAAATATAGCGTTATAATTCAAGGTTTCAAAGTCTATTAACATTCCATTATATGTAACTTTAAAATTTTCTAATTTAAAACATGATAAGGGGCTTAGGTCACTGATGTTGTTATATCCTAAGTCAAGGTCTGTCAGATTGGCCAAACCGGATAAGGGACTTAGGTCACTGATGTTGT
>CAYUUC010000223.1:0-6034 GCA_964447635.1 uncultured Spirochaetia bacterium | reverse complement strand
GAAGATGAGAGGATATTAGGAGGGTCTCTTTTAAAACCAGAAATTTCACAGAAGGGACTTTTTTATATCACTCAAAAATTTATATATCTTATAAAAATCTAACAATATTTTCTATTAACCATAATAGATAAATTGGTGGTTGGAGTAAGTAAATGAATAACCTTTCAGAGAATGAAATAAAAGATGTAGTTAAATTTTTATTAAAAACCGATTATTTCAAGAAAATTCCAGCTGATGAATTATATAACCTCGCCCAAACCATGAAAAGAGAGAAATATTATAAAGATGATATAATATTTAGAGAAAATGAAGAAGGAGACAGCTTTTATATAATAGAAGAAGGAAAAGTAGAGATAGCTATCGAACAAAATAACCTGGGTAGGAAGCAATTATCCGTAATAGGAAAGTCAGAGGGCTTTGGGGAGTTGTCCATAATAGATAAGCAAAGAAGAAGTGCTACTGTAAAATGTATCGAGGATACATCTCTATTGGTTTTGAGTAAGATTAATTTTGAAAAACTCATAAAAGATGAAAACAGCTTCTCATCTTCTCTTGCATATGCTCTCACTAATATCGTCAGGAATAATACTGAGATTATAATAAAAGACTTAAAAGATAGGAATGAGCTTTTAGAAAACTCAATGAGCCAGCTTCAGGAATTACAGGATGCTTTGGTAGAAAATGAACGGATGATTGCTGTGGGGAGATTCGCAAATAAGATGGTTCATGATTTGAGGAACATGCTGAATCAGATTTTTAACGCTACACAGTTAATATCTGTAAAAAGAGAGAAATCTACTGATAAAAGCTGGAATGTCAAGGACTATCTAAGATTAATCGAAGAAGCTGTGAAAAAAATGAATGATATGTGTACAGAGGTTTTGGAATACTCTCATGGAAATATTTCGTTAGAAACGAAAAGGATTAATATTAATGAATTTCTCGATGAGTATATAAAAAAGGTTAGAAAAACCGTCGAAAGTTATGATATTTCTTTATATACTAATATCAAATCTGAAAGGATAGTAGATATCGATATAGATAAGTTAAATCGGGTATTGAATAATATAATATATAATGCTGTCGATGCTCTTAATAAAAGAGAAAATCCGTATATATCCATTAATTGTTATGATAATGAAAAGTATAATCAGATTATTATTGAGATTGGAGACAATGGGGTGGGGATTCCTGAACAACACCTGGAAAAGGTGTTTGAACCATTCTTTACTCATGGAAAATCTTATGGTACTGGTCTGGGGTTAAGTATCAGTAAGGATATTATCACTAAATATCATAAAGGAAGCATTAGCATAAAAAGCGAAGAAGATAAAGGGACAATCGTTTCTATCTCTCTTCCTTATTGTTAATGAATCGGTGTTTATAATAAAATCATTTAAAAATCGTCATTATATATTATATAATAATATTTCGTCTTCATAATCGAAATATAATTAAATCAGATATATATATTAGGCTCATAGGTTTTTATCATTAGCTGTTATATATTTAAACCTTTATGAGTATGATATCATTATTTATCTATTAGATTATAATTGACTAAGAAATATCTTTTTTTATATTGTTAGATTGATTATCAAAGTTTAATTCATATAGGATGAGGAGATAAATGAAAATAAAAGAGTATGATTTCACAAAAATTGAAAACAAATGGCAAGAGTATTGGCTTGATAATGGTTCATTCAAATCGGAAATGGATGATAGCAGAGACAAATTCTACTGCCTGTGTATGCTACCCTATCCATCCGGCAGACTACACATGGGGCATGTAAGGAACTACTCCATTGGCGATGTTATATCAAGGACCAGACGGCTTATGGGATACAATGTCCTGCACCCGATTGGATGGGATGCTTTTGGACTACCTGCTGAACAGGCGGCTATGAAGCGAAATATACATCCCGCTAAATGGACTTTCTACAACATAGAAGAGATGAAGAAACAACTCCAAACCATGGGTATATCTTATGATTGGGATAGAGAGATTGCTACATGTAAGCCTGACTACTACAAATGGCAACAGTGGATGTTTATCAAACTATATGAAAAAGGACTTATCTATAAAAAGAAATCACCGGTCAATTGGTCGGAAAGCCAACAGACCGTTCTTGCTAATGAACAGGTCATTGATGGTAAGGACTATCTAACGGGAGAGGAAGTCGTTACTAAATACCTCGACCAATGGTTCTTTAAGATAACCGATTACGCTGACCAGCTCCTCGATGATATGAGGATGATTGAGGATGGATGGCCTGAAAAGGTGCTGACCATGCAGAGGAACTGGATTGGCAGGAGCTATGGTGTCAACATCAACTTTGAGTATGAGGGGCGGGACTTCCCAATCTTCACTACCAGACCTGATACGATTTATGGTGTAACTTACATGGCGATAGCGGCTGAACATCCACTCGTAGAGGAAATCATAAAGGATGCTTCCAATAAAGCAGAACTGCAAAGCTTTGTCGATGAAGTAAAAAATGAATCGATGGAACAGAGGGTATCCGAAGAAGGTGAGAAGAAGGGTATATTCACCGGTAAGTATGTCATCAATCCTTACAATAGGGATAAAGTCCCGCTATACATTGCTAACTTCGTTCTGATGGAGTATGGACATGGGGCAATCATGGCAGTTCCCGGACATGACCAGCGTGACTTCATGTTCGCTAAGCGTTATGGGGTAAACATTAAGGTAGTCATACAGAACGAAAACCACACCCTTAAAGCCGAAGAGATGACAGAAGCTTATACAGAACCGGGTGTAATGGTTAACTCGGACATCTTCAATGGTCTACCTAGCGAGGAAGCGAAAGAGAAGATGATTGATTATGCTGAGGAGAAGGGATTCGGCGAGAGAACTGTTAACTACAGACTAAGGGACTGGGGTCTGTCCCGTCAAAGATACTGGGGGAACCCGATTCCGATGGTCTATTGCGATAAGTGCGGGGTTGTTCCGGAGAAGGAAGAGAATCTTCCTGTCGAACTCCCACTGGATGCTATTTTCACCAAAGGCGGTAATCCTCTCGCAACATCCGAATCATTCGTAAAAACAACATGTCCCAAATGCGGAGGAGAAGCGAGAAGAGAGACAGACACCATGGATACCTTTGTTTGTTCATCCTGGTATTTCCTAAGGTATACATCACCGAAAGAAGACAATCTCCCGTTCGATAAAGCAGAGACCGATTACTGGATGCCTATAGATCAATACATTGGCGGTATAGAACACGCAACCGGTCATCTTATTTACTCAAGGTTTTTCACCAAAGCCCTTAGAGACCTAGGGCTTTTGAATGTAACAGAGCCTTTCAAGAATCTACTAACTCAGGGTATGGTTACGAAAGAGAGCTATTACTCACCGTCAGAGAAGCGATACTACTTTGAACATGAACTGGACCAGGATAAGACCGTTTCTCCGAATACCGGTGAGAAACTAGTTATCAAAGTTGAGAAGATGAGTAAATCCAAAAACAACGGCGTTGATCCAAACAAAATGATAGAGCGATACGGTGCTGACACGGTTCGTCTGTTCTGTCTGTTCGCATCCCCTCCTGAGAAAGACCTTGAATGGAGTGAGGATGGAGTTGAAGGTGCTTATCGTTTCTTGAACAGAGTTTTCCGAACGGTTAACAAATATGGGGATCGTGTCAAAAAGCTATCTATTGTTGGTATAGACAAACTGGACATCACTGACGAGGCTAAAAAAGTGAGAATCAAGACACATAAGACCATCAGGAAGGTAACGGAAGACTATATCGAGCGATATCGTTTCAACACAGGCATAGCAATGCTGATGGAGCTGGTAAACGAGATAAGCGGGTTTGAGCCGAAAACAGATGGAGACTTTATCGTTCTAAAGGAAGCCTACACAGCACTCATACGATGCTTGTTCCCGGTTTGCCCTCACATAGCAGAAGAACTACATAACGAGATCGGATATGAGGGGTCAGTATACGACCACGAATGGATGAAGTATCGTGAAGACCTAACCAAAGACGAAACCGTTGAATATGTTTTTCAGGTAAACGGTAAGACGAGGGGTAAGGTGGAGATGCCTGCTGGACTGAATAAGGAAGAGCTTGAGGAACTCGCCCTCCAGAATGATAATGTGAAACGCCATACCGAAGGCAAGGAAATACGCAAAATTATTATAGTTCCCAATAAGCTGGTTAACATCGTCGCTAAATAGCTTTCCGCTAACCTATCGTAAGTGATATCATTTTAGGGTATCTACAATTCCCTATAAAATGGAGAAGAGCAATCAAGTTTTATCAGTCCAAAAATTATCATTACCCAGAAATTTATGATTTTAATTTCTCATTATTACTTTAAAGTGGAATATTTTATTAGGAATAAATAACTATGGATAATCTGGATAAACAAAAAAAGAAGATAAAAGAACTCGTAGATACTTTTGAGTTTAATATTGAACAGTATAAAAGCAAAAACTATGATGAGGCTAATACAAGGGTAGATTTTATCGATAAGCTATTTGAATGCTTGGGTTGGGATGTCAGAAATACCGAAAACTTAGCTGAGCAATATAGACAAGTGGTTAGAGAAGATAAAGTGAAAATTCAAGGGAAACAAAAAGCACCTGATTACAGTTTTAGAATATATGGACAAAGAAAGTTCTTTGTGGAAGCTAAAAAACCTTCTGTAAACATATATGAAGACAGTGAGTCGGCATATCAGGTAAGAAGATACGGATATACCGCAAAACTACCGCTATCTATACTTACAAACTTTGAGGGACTCGCTGTATATGATACAAGAATTAAGCCGAACAAAAACGATAAATCAAGTATAGCAAGGATAAATTATTATACATACAAAGATTACCTTGATAAGTTTGATGAGCTGTATAATCTATTCTCGATAAACTCAATATTAAAAGGTAGCTTTGATAAATATGTTATAGATACCAAAAACAAAAAAGGAACGGGCGAGGTCGATAAAGAATTCCTTAAAGTCATCGATGAATGGAGAGTTATACTCGCAAGGAATGTTGCTCTGAGAAACAAAGATTTAACAATAGACGAAATTAATTACGCTATTCAGAAAATTATCGATAGAATTATATTTTTACGAATATCAGAAGATAGAAAGACAGAAGAATATAAACAACTATATAAAGCTGTAGATAAAGAAAACAGCTATCAATCACTTGATAAAATATTCAAAAAAGCATACGATAAATACAACAGCAGTATATTCCAAACCGAAGACTTTATCAGTAATCTGAAAATTGATGATAATACTTTGAAAAGCATTATCAAAGAAATGTATTATCCAGATTGTCCTTATGAGTTCTCCGTTTTACCTATTGAAATACTCGGCAACATATACGAGCAGTTCTTAGGAAAAACTATCAGACTTACGCCGTCACATCAGGCGAAAATTGAAGAGAAACCCGAAGTTAAGAAAGCAGGCGGTGTATATTATACACCTCAATATATCGTAGATTACATCGTAAAAAACACTTTAGGGCAAAAGCTGGAAGAATTATCCAAAAAATCAAGAACAAAAGATAAATTGGCGAAACCAGATGATATTCAAAAATTGAAAATACTCGACCCTTCCTGTGGTTCAGGAAGTTTCTTAATAGGTGCTTATGGCTTTTTACTCAATTATCACCTAAATTACTATACAGCCAATAAAACAAGATTAAATAAAGCTGTTAAAGAGGGTAAAGTATACCAAATATCACCCAAAGAATACAAACTCACAATTAAGGAAAAGCAAAACATACTCAGGAACAATATTTTTGGTGTGGATATAGACAGGCAAGCCGTCGAGGTAACAAAGTTATCGCTACTCCTTAAACTGATGGAAGATGAACGAGAAGAATATTTCGGATATTTGTTTAATGTAGATACAGCTTTCAAGCTATTACCCGATTTATCGGATAATATCAAATGCGGTAACTCGCTCATCGGGTCTGATATTTACGATACTATCGATATAGCAGGCATCGATGATGATACTATCAAAAGCATTAACCCTTTCGATTGGG
>CAYUUC010000222.1:0-6096 GCA_964447635.1 uncultured Spirochaetia bacterium | reverse complement strand
TTTTTATTATTTATTGAATAAAAGGCATGAATTTTTTATTATGTTTTTTCTTCACCATGGTTTATATATAAAGTAATAGTAATTGAAGGTATATTAATATAATAAGAGATACTGTATAAAAGTTCGGAGGCTTTTTTTGCAGAATAGATACAAAGACGCTACCGAAAAGCTGGAAAAAGATCTTCACGATATGAGATCCTTATTGAATGTATCAAAGACATTGTATGAAAATCTTGAACTGGATAAAGTTTTAGAAACCATAGCTTATTCATGTATAGGATTGGTTTTTTCAAAAGAAGCATCCATATTTCTACATAAGGATTACGAAGGAGCAACTTTTATCCTTAAATATAGTAGAGGTTCCAGCGAAGCAGAAAAGTTGGAAAATAAGCTTGTAATAAAAGATGCTAAACCACTAATTGAACTTTTTACTAATAAGAAAAAAGCTTTATTGGTTTCTCAGATAAGGAAGAATAAGAAACTAAATCCAATATTAAAAAGTATAAAAAAACTCACCCCGGTGGTAATAGTCCCGCTAATGTCTAACCAGGGGGAGATTGTCGGTTTTCTGGTTTTAGGTGAAAAACTCAATAGGGCGAAATATACTGAAGCAGACCTTAACTCATTAGAAACATTGTCCGGATTTGCTGCCATATCGGTTGAGAATGCCCGATTGTATGAAAGGGCTACGCAGGACTTTATGACCAAGCTTTATAACCATGGGTATTTTCAGGTTAATCTTGATGATGAATTAGAAAGAGCAAAACGTTATAAGTCTCCTCTATCATTAATCATTTTTGATATAGATAATTTTAAGTCTTTTAATGATACTTATGGTCATCAGACTGGCGATATGGTTTTAAAGAATATAGGAAGGATTATCAAAAAATCTATTGCTTTGAATGGTTATAAAAAGTCTATCGCTGCCCGATATGGGGGTGAGGAATTTGCTATTATACTGCCTTGTGCCTCTTGGGAAGAAGGAGGGGCTTTAGCTGAAGATATCAGGCGTAATATACAAGACCATAATTTCATTGACAAAGATAGAATCCTTAGAGTTACATGTAGTTTTGGTGTATCTACATGGACTCATCATCGACCCATCGCTAAACCTAAGTTCATCGACGAGGCTGACGCCGCTTCATATCAATCTAAACAAAAGGGCAAGAATGCTATCACAGTTTATGAGGAAGCCAGATATTATTGATTCTTGGTTTTATTCCTGTTTCCTGAAAGCTCTCTAATCTTTAATATATAAAATTAAGATTTATTTTTATTTAATTAAGTTATGGTTTATTATCTTCTAAGTGAGGTTTGAAAATAAAGGATGTTATACTTTTGTTGAACATGGTAAAGACTTATATTTATGTATTAATAATTATTTGTTCGGTTTTTCTGATAGGATGTTCAGGCTCAAATGACGTTAGTAAACCTACTGATAATGAATACACCATCGATAATACTGCTCGATTCTTTGATTTACTAGAAACGAAAGACTCCAATTTTACTGTGATTCTCAAAACAGGCATATATAATCTTAAGAATGTGGATTTAAACTATAAAAAAAACATAAAGATAAAAGGAGCATTGGCTGAAGATACAATCATATATGGCAATTTTGAACTAAAATCATGTTCCAATATTTCGTTCCAGTCACTGAATATCCGTTATCGGGGCATAGGCAATGATAGATTTATCTTTCATATTAAAAAGTCACAGGGAATATCGATTGAAAATGTGATGATGGAGAATTCAAAGTCTAATACTATCGAAGTGGTTGATTCACATTTAGCTATTAAAAACGTCGTTCTAAAAGACAGTAATAGGAATGGGATTGTAGGAATAAAGGATTCCTTAATAGTCCTGGAAAACTCAACCATATCCCGATGTGAGACTTATGGGGTTGCGATGGTGGGGTCAGTAATCGCCATCAAATCATCTATCATTGAAGAAAACCTTGATGGTAATCTCGTAGGAGAAAAGACCAGTGAGGTTTTCCTTAATGACAGCACAGTTAGAACGTCAGTTAACGGTTTTGGTATTAGAATAAGGCAATCCGAACTAAATATGGATAATTCAAATTCATTAAATAACCATGGGGAAGGTATTATCCTCCTGAAAGAAGCAAGTGGTATTGTAACCAATTCATATGTAAGTTTCAATGGCAAAAACGGGATGTATTCTGAAGAAGCTGTATTACAGGTAGAAAACACGGTATTCGAAAACAATACCCGCAATGGAGTAAGCATATTGGATACTGAAGCAGTATTTAGGGATATATTATCTATTGGAAGTGAAAGTGGGAATGGACTTTACGCTTATAACTCAAATGTTAATATCGTGAAAAGCATCTTTCATATTAATAATAAGAATGGCGTGGCATTGGAAAACAGTGTTGGTAATGTTATAGCGGTATTATGTTCTTATTCTGATGAAACAAGTGGGCTTTATGTGAAGAATTCCAACATTAAGATTAAAAAATCCGCTTTCAAAAACAATGAAACTGATGGTATAAAGATTTTAGACGGTTCTGATGTCAATATACATATGAGTAGTATGCTTGAAAATTATTCTGATGGGATTGATATTGCCAATTCCAGCTTAACTTTAATCCAATCTACTTCCAAATCAAATATTGGTTTTGGTATAAACACCTCTCACTCTAAGATAAGACTAATTGATAGCGATATCGAAGATAATGGTAGGGGCGGTGTTAATAACGATAATTCCGAATTGATTTATGAATAAGAAATCCAGAAAATATTTGACAATTCTGATTAATTATGAAATATTATAACATAATAAATGCTTATCTAAGGTTGTTGAAATGACTTTATCAAATTACATAGATGATAATACATATAATAGTATCTACGCTAGATATACTCTAAATCAATTGGAACTACATTCAGAGAGTGGGAAAAAGTATCTTAGGAATCTCAAACCCATGCTTAGAAAGGATTATGATTTATGCATCTTACGGTATATCAAAGTAGAAAAGTTGATGGAGGAGATGGATACCGATAGTGGTTTCTATGATAAACTTTCCATATTGCTTTCTCATATAGATGATATCCTAAATACCTTTTATGAAGCAAAACATGGCAATCTTTTAGAAAACACGCAATTGTTCGAAATTAAGAGCTTTCTATATTTTACAAGGCAAATTGAATCTCTTATACAAGAAAAGTCCTTGGATAACCAGTTTAAGCTGGATAAGCTCGATAAGCTGTGGAAGGTGCTGGATATTGAAGAAAGAAACGCCCCCACATTCTATGTGTCAAATAGATACAGCAAGAAATTGACCGAACTAAGAATGAACTTGAATAAGGTTGAAAATAAAATTCACGATGAGAATAAAACCATTGATGGTTATATAAGTGATGAATTAGGCTTTTCAGAACCCAAGGACCGCATTGTGGTTTCTAGAATGAACCCTTCTTTGATTGAGAAGTTAAAGAAGACTGAACTTTATCATAAAGTAGAGCAGAACTTTGCCAATATCACTTTCGATAAATCCAAATCATCCAGATTACTCGAGCTTGAAGATAAAAAGTCTTCACTAAAAGAGAAGATAAAAGAAGAGGAAGAAAAAGTCCGTATCGACTTATCAGAAAGGGTAAACGATTACGCAAACCAATTAATTGAGAATTCGACGACTATCGCACAGCTAGATTTTGACCTGGCAAAGGCTAAATATGCTTTAGATAATGGTTGTGTAATACCTGAGGTATCCAAGGAGAAAGCGATATTCATCCGTAATGGTCGTAATCTTAAAGTAGAAGAGGAGTGCAAGGGTTTAGATATAACATATTTCCCAATCAATGTTGACTTTCAGTCAAATGTGGTTTTGATAACCGGCTCTAATATGGGCGGGAAGTCTACCCTATTGAGGACAATCGGTAATATGTTCTTCCATCTTGCTCTAGCAATACCATTACCTGTAGATTATGCCAAACTACCCTTGGTAGATTTCATATTCTTCAGCCTTGATTCGACAATGGAAAGGGTATCCGGTTTGAGCTGTTTCGGAATGGAGATGTATGAGATTAACTACTATATTAGCATTGAGGATAAGTTTGGTTTGTATCTGATTGATGAGTTTGCTAGAAGCACTAATCCATTTGAAGGAGAAGCATTCTGTTACTCAATACTACAGTTTTTGAAGGGTAAGAATGCCTTAACCATATTCGTGACTCATTACTCAAAGCCAACCCAAATCGGCTCTATCGAGCATTACCAGGTTAAAGGCTTAAGTGAAGTAGATAGAGAAGGGCTTAAGCATAAGATGGAAGATACTTCAAACCTTGGTGATAGGCTGAAGCTATTGAATAAACATATGGATTATAGTCTTAGAAGGGTATATGATGACAGTACCATACCTTATGAGGCCTTGACTGTAGCAGAGTTACTTGGTATCAAAAAAGAAATTCTTGATGGAGTGAGGGATATTCTTAAGGATTGAAACGGATTGGGCGATATTATTGATATTATTAAGGGTTTTTCTGGAGTATAGATTTTGGAAGATGATAAAGACCTTCTCTGGAAGAAGTATAGACATTACCAGGATGTCTCTGAAAGTCTGGGCAAAGAGATTGAGTATATTGCTAAGTCCAAGAAAGAAGACTCTGAACTACTTACCGGTGAAGACATCGAACTATTGATGATGGCTAAGGAATTCTTTAATGAATTCCTGGAAGACTTTCAGGATAATGTGACTCCAGAAGAAAAGGAAAAAATGCTCCGGCTTAATTCGTTGATAGATAAAATCATAGACCTATACGGTAAAAATCGATACAATAATCTATACAAAAAAGAATAGATATTCAAAAAAACCACCTAATTCTATTAAATCTTTGACTCAATCCTAATCACTGCTTATTTTATTCCCATGATATCTCGAAAAAACAATGGAGTAACAGTGATATGCTTAGACTTAATATCGAACAAAAGAAGATAGAGAAAGCTAAAAACCTTGCTAGAAGCATTGTAGATGATTTAGATTATCTGATGGAGGACTTTAGCTCTGTTTCCATAGAAAGGACTGTTGCCAGGTTTATGGGTGTAGATGGAGTTGATGAAAGCGGAGAACCCCTACCCAATGTTCTAATCGACCACCTCTTACAAAACAAGGCTATAACCAAAGGAGTGGCTATCTATCTTGTGAATGCTATGGTCAATAAAGATAAGACTGCTGAAGAGATAGCTAAGATGGTCTCTAAAAAAGAAATTAACCTTACTGAAGAACCGATAGACAATCAGGAAGCTGTTCTCAATAAGATAAAAGACTTAACCCAAAAAAGACTCGAACAGATAAAAAGTGAGGGGGAGTACAGGAAAGACCGTATCAAGACTTATGGGGACGACCTTCAACCTTATATTTATGTAATCGTAGCCACTGGTAATATCTATGAAGATGTGACCCAAGCAGTAGCAGCAGCGAGAAAAGGGGCTGGCATCATTGCTGTTATCCGTTCTACGGCTCAATCTCTATTGGATTATGTACCTTATGGAGCAACGACCGAGGGTTATGGTGGTACATATGCTACACAGGAGAATTTCCGGATAATGAGAAAAGCTCTGGACAAAGTTGGAGAAGAGGTTAATCGATATATCAGACTTACTAATTATGCTTCCGGTCTGTGTATGCCAGAGATATCCGCTATGGGAGCTATGGAGAGACTTGATGTAATGCTGAATGATGCCCTATATGGTATACTGTTCAGGGATATCAACATGAAGCGAACCCTCCTCGACCAGTACTTCTCCCGTATGATTAATGCTTATGCTGGTATCATCATCAATACTGGCGAGGACAACTACTTGACCACCTCTGATGCTATAGAGAAGGCTTATACCGTGACCGCATCCCAGCTTATCAATGAGCAGTTCGCTTTCAAAGCGGGTCTTAAGGAAGAGCTACAGGGTTTAGGTCATGCATATGAGATTAAGCCGGAGATAGAGAATGCTATGCTCTATGAGATAGCCCATGCTATTCTTGCTAGAGCCTTATTCCCTAATGCTTGCTTAAAGTATATGCCACCTACTAAGCATATGACAGGAGACATCTTCCGTACGCATCTAACGAACGGGCTT
>CAYUUC010000221.1:0-6217 GCA_964447635.1 uncultured Spirochaetia bacterium | reverse complement strand
AGGGAGAATCGTTCTTTTATAAGATTCAATTTTATAATCTCCATTATCATTGAAGTTAACCACTCCTACTCTAAGATTGGTACCTCCAGCATCTAAAACTAAAATTGATTCATTATTGGTAATTTTATCATATTTTAAAAATGATGGAATCATTTTAAGGGAGCTTTCTTGTCCATTTAACCCCCTATCCATTTCTGAAATAAAGCTCTGAATATACGATAATAATTCTTTCTTTGTAGGAATCAATCCCATAGTCTCACAATAGTTTTTAATTTCATTCATTTTCATATAAAAATCCGGATTATATTTAAGATTGGATTCTTAGATAAGATAACAAAAATTGAGTGATAGAAAAATCGGAAGGGATGGGATTCGAACCCACATGTGCAAAGCACAACGGTTTTCGAGACCGTCTCCTTACCAGTTCGGACACCCTTCCAATAATGGAATGTATAATCAAAACTAATATTATGCTTTTATTTAATCAAATTTTATCTTTCTTTTTAAAGAATCGTTTTAAAATCATTTTAACACTATCATCTTTTAATAATAACATCATTATGAAATAGATTATGAATCCAATAAATACTATTATACCAAAAAGACCAATCCTATTTAAATAAACATTATTAAACAAAACCTTATTATTTAATAAACTTTTAATAAAGAACAAAATAACCCCCATAACAGAAGCGGATAAAGAGCTTCTGGCTAAAGTAGGTAATAATCTTGACAATTTTATACTTACCTTCATTTTTTTCTGCAAAATTATAAATAAAATAATAAAATTAATAAAACTAACCATAGAAAAAGATAATGCTATACCATGGTAACTCAAACTTGTATAAAATGAAAAGGTAAAACTCAACCCAAAATGTAAAGCTACTGTAGATAAACCAACAATTAATGGTATTACCCACATTTTCATACTTTGAAATCCCCTATGAATAATGGTATTCAAACCTGAGAAGAGAATTGCTGGACTATAAAGAAATAAAGCATAACCAATTTCTCTTATGTCAGTATTATCCAGCTTTGTTCCGAATTGACCAAATGTAATATCTCTCCATACAAAACTCGATGCATTGAATGATAAAAGCATGCTACCTATTACAATAGGAATAGAAATCACAATAACAATAGATAAAGCTCTTTTTAATGTTCCAGCATATTCATCATATTTTTCATTACTGTAAAATCTACTTAGATTGGGTAAAGATACTGTCCCCACGCTAAAAGCAACCAATGATAAAACAAATCTAATCAGGAAGAAAGAATTATATAAAGCAACATTCCCATATTCACTAATCTCGGTTACTATAGGATTGGACACCACAGTATATAACATAGGAATAGCCATGGTTAATGCAAATGGGAAGAATAAGCTAAAAAACCTTTTTAAATCCTCATCAAGTTTCAAATCTACTAATTTTGGTCTATATCCACTTTTAATGAAAGATGGAATCTGAAACAAAAATTGTGCAACTCCACCTGCTAACATTGATACAGGGAGAGAATGTACTCCCAACTTATCCTTGGTAAAAATTAAAGTAAGGATAAAAGCCACATTGGAGAAGAATGGAGCCCAAGCAGGTATACCAAATTTATTGTGAGAATTCAAAAAACCCATAAAGATTGATGAAAGTGACATTAGTAATATAAACGGTAATAAAATCTTGAATAGTTCTATGGTAAGGTTCAAGTTTTCTTCGGTTTTATGGATTACAGGGACAAGTACAGGTGCTAATAAGTATAATCCGATAATCACTGCTATAGAAAAGATGAATGATATTAATAATGCTTTATTAACAAAAGTTTTTATATCATCATCGCTCTTCTTTCCTATCATACCGGCAAACACTGTAATAAAAGCAGTACTAAATGCCCCTTCAGCTAATAATTCTCTTAATATGTTAGGTATCAGTCTAGCTGAGCGAAAAGCAGCAAGTTCCAAACTCAATCCAAAATAATTGGTTTGAATTACCTCACGAAACATTCCCAATATTCTACTGGATAGAACAGCAATTGATATTATGATAGTATATTTGAAAATCGATTTAACATTATCTTTCATAAAAATAAACCTATCTAGCTTTCTATAGATTCATATATTTTATTTAAAAATGTTACTTGATTCTTACTCTTGAAAAATGAACTACCCATAACAGCGATATCCATACCTAATTCCCTTAATTGCTTTACATTTTCCAGGCTAATCCCTCCATCACATTCTATTATAAAATCATAACCATTATCATTTTTGATTTTCTTTAAAGTACTAATTTTTGGTAACGTAGATTTAATTAATTCTTGACCTCCGAAACCAGGTTCAACAGTCATAACAAGTATTAAGTCCACTATAGGAAGGTATTCCTTTATATAATCTATCGTGGTATTAGGTTTAAGTGAAATACCACAATTTACATTAGCTTTTTTAATATATTTGATTAAGTTTCTTGGATTATTACATGCTTCGATATGAAATGTTATGTTGTTACATCCTGCTTTGATATAGTTATCTATAAATTTTTCAGGATGATCTATCATAAGGTGTGTATCAAAAAGGATATTGGAATGTTTCCTTAAATCTCTAATTAATTTATGACCAAATGTAAGATTAGGAACAAAGTGATTATCCATTACATCAAAATGGGCTATATTAATAGATATTTTTTCCAAATCGTTAATAACTTCTCTAAGACAGGAAAAATCAGCTGATAATAATGATGGGGCTATATTAAATTTATTTTTTTCTATAAACATTGTTTCTCTCTCTATTTAAAAAACAATTTTCTAATATATATCCAAAATTTTTAAAAAGTCAATGAATTATAGATACACAAAGAATATATCCTCAATTTTGTTATATCAAAATTATTGTTCTAATATTTAGCAAATATAAGGCCAAAGATAATAAAAAATAAATCATTTTATCAAATCCAAATATATATGTAATTTATTCTATAGTTTATTAATAGAAAAGAAAATCATTAAATTTTCATAATAATGATCTAAATATCAATATATTATTTTAATATATTATATTTTTCAAGGTAGTCTTTATCAATTATTTTAAAATAAGTTTTAATTGATTTAATAGGCTTTTTAATATTATTGAAAGGGTATTCTACTTGATATTTTTTGCCATATTCATATGAGTTTTCTCCTATTATGTACTTAGCATTTTTCTCATAAAATCTACCACCAGTAAAATCCATTACCTCATCATTATAGTCATATAGAGATGGATCACTGAAGTTATAATATCCATCCGTATGTATAGATATTGGATAACCTCTAATATTGCCTGACTCATACATTATACCTGGTCTTATGTTATTGGATTCATGAGGTGGATAAATTCTAAAATCGTTAATGATTTTTTTTAAATCATCATATGATATTATTATACATAATAACCTTTTATCCTGGGAATACTCAATTCCAATTTCTTTACAATTAAGTGATAATAAGATTGCTCTTTTTGATAAGTCCTCCATCATTATTGACATTAGTTCGCATGGGTCATTATAAAAAATCATAATTTCATATATTTTACTATTGATATCAAATAACTTCATTCTTTCAAAATGACTTATCGCCGCAAAACTTTGTAGGAAGGGAGATTCAAATTTATCATTATCATGGGGAATAAGTTTATTATTAATATAAAAATCTATTCTATGTTTAGCATAAGCTTCTAAATTCACATTATATATGAGAGGTTTTTCAGATATTTTATTTCTATATAAATTTATAGCATTTGTAATGAAATTTTTAATGTTATTATTATAGATTTTTACCAACTCATAATATTCACTGAACTGGAATTCTTGAGTAATTATCTGGAAAAATAAATCAGTAATATAAGGATTGTTTTCATGATATATTTCCTTAACCAGTTGTTTAGAAAAACTTAATTTTCCAATTTTTGAATATGTAATATAAAGATCTTTATTAAGTCTAATGATAATTTGATTATTTTTATTTTTTGTATATTTAATTTCATTTTGTATATTTAATATAAATTCATTTTTATTTCTAATTGTATAATAGTTATATTCTGAATCGTTATCCTGGTAGCTTATTCTCCGAATATTATCATAAGATTTATTATTAAATTCAATATTGAATGAATATTTATTATTTTTTATATGTAATAAATACTCACTTAAATTAAGTTTGTATAAATTATCTTTATTCAAAAAAAATCTTTTTATATTATGATTATGATCATTTTTAAGATAGCTTTTATAATCAAAATCAGAGTTGAATTTGGTTAAAATCTCATTAAATTTATTAGATAGATTGGGTATTAAAGTTTCTTTATTATATTCTATGTGTTTACTATTTATAGTAGAAGAACATAGCATAATACAGAAGAAAAAAAAGATATGGACACCAATTTTCGTATATTTATTCATAATAAAACCATAAAAATTAATAGGATATATATTAATGCAAGATAAGAATAAAAAAACTTTTGAAGAAGTAAAAAAAGAAATCATAGAAAATAACTATGATAAAGCATTCCTTATATTGGAAGATATTGAAGAAAATAGTTATGGTGATAAAAATTATTATACTGGGATTATTCAAGCTAATAAAAAGGAATATAAACAAGCTGAAAAGTCTTTTAATAAGTGTTTAGAGATTAATAAAAACCATATTGGAGCATATTTATCATTATCTGAATTATATAATATCCAAAATAAACATGAAAAAGCAAAAGATATATTAGAAAAGGCATATAACATCGATCCTAATAATATTAATGTAAACAGTTACTTATCTGGATTATATATGCATTTAAATCTATATGAGAGAGCAATCCCTCATTTAAGAATAATAAATGATAAAGATAAGAATCAAAATATTCAAAAACTTTTGATTTTATCACTTGAAGAAACATTTAATCGTAAAATCGAAGAAGAGAATTATGAGAAGGCTAAAGTATATGCTGAAGAATTAATCCAAATAAATGATGAATATCATGGAGGATATAAGTTACTTGGTATAATTAATCATAAATTGGGATATACTAAAAATGCTTCTGAATTTTATATAAAAGCATTTCAAAGGTTATCTGATGATATTAATATAGCCAATTTATTGACTCATAGCTTAATAGAAATAAACGATTATGAGAATGCTAAATTCACAAATAATAAAGCTCTACAAATTGATCCTAATAATAGACTTGCTAATGATTTAAAAAAGGAAATTGATAAAAAGTTTGAATAATTAATTGACATATATCCATTTTTTAACTAAATTTATCATCTAATAACATCGCCACCGTAGCTCAGCTGGTAGAGCAGCTCATTCGTAATGAGCAGGTCGCAGGTTCGAATCCCGTCGGTGGCTTTATTATAATGTTAAACACTTATCAAATATTTATCTCTCTCCATAAAGAACGGCAAAATGACCTAATACGCTTCTTAAATTTTATAGCTACGCAAATCAATACTGAAAAGCTAAACAAAAAATCTATAAATAAAAAATGTCTTGAATATTTACTCAGCAAAGTATCGTATAATATGTATTGTAGGTTCGAATCTCAGCACAGGCATCGTTATTCAATAAAAAACATATTAAAGGAGTTTGACATTACTCTTATGGAACATGAAAAAATTAAAAAGATTGTTACTAAATTTCATGGTCTATAGTAAATTATATAAATAATATTTAACATTATTATATTATTAATAATCATATGATTTATTTAGCGTACAAGGAGAATATTTGTGAGGTTATTTACAAAGAATAAAGATAAGAGAAAAAAAGAAATTGAACATGGTTTACATAAAACAAAAGAAGGCTTTGGAAACAAGATTCTTAATCTTTTCCGTAGTAAAGAAATTGATGATGATTTCTATGATGAACTTGAAGAATTGCTAATTGATTCTGATGTAGGTATTGAAACAACTTTACACATGATTAATAAATTAAAACAAGATGTAAAAGAAAAGAAAATCAAAAACCATAAAGAATTAATAGAATTGTTTAAGAATGTTTTAAATCAAACAATAAAAGAACCAGATTTTGATATTGATGAAAATAAACTAAATATAATCTTTGTTGTCGGAGTAAATGGAGTTGGTAAAACCACATCTATTGCTAAATTAGCCTATTTACTAAAGAATAATGGGCATAATGTCATTATTGGAGCATGTGATACTTTTAGAGCTGCAGCTGTAGAACAACTAACAGAATG
>CAYUUC010000220.1:0-6360 GCA_964447635.1 uncultured Spirochaetia bacterium | reverse complement strand
TGAGGGAGGATTTAGGAGGGTCTCTTTTAAAACCAGAAATTTCACAGAAGGCAATATTTGTATAAAGTGGCATATATCTTTTTTCTGCCGTAGTATAATAATTATAAGTTAAATCTTATAATAAGATAACATTGACATAGTATATACCGGAATGTTTAAGTATATTCTTTGTATTGTTCGATAAAATAATTATCTTTGCAACGGCTATAGTAAACATCAAATAAGAGAGAATATAATGGATAACCTAATAATTATCGACCATAACCGGAGAGGTTTTTCGGATATAAGAGATAGACTAAAATCAGAGACGAATTTCAACCTATTCTATGTTGAGAACCTGGAAGAAAGCGTCAAAGTATCCAATGAGAACCCGCCGGATTGTATCTTATTTATGCTGGATGGTTTGACCAAAGGAACAATAGACGACTTCAAACACATCAAACATCATAAGAATACGAAGATGACACCCGTTATCATACTTGGAGAAAGCATTAACCGTCAAACTGGAAGGATCATCGATACTTTGCTGGTATCCGGTTTATATGATGTATTGATTAATCCCGGCTTTGAGGGTTTAATCCGTAAGATAAAGAAAGCGATTGACTACAAGAACAGTTATACTCGGGCGAAGATTTTCGAAAACTACTACCTGTCAATGTTCAAGACTAATCGCAACCTATGCTTCGTATTGACCAGGGACTTAAACATAAGACTATTCAATAACTCAGCTATGAAGAGATTTAAGATAAATAGGAAGAATCTGGGTAAGCCTTTTGTAAGTGTCTTCCACAAAAAGAAGATAAGGCTATCTCTGAATGAAATCTTAACAAATCCACGCTACATCAACAAGAAGGAATTCTCATTCAAGACTTACACAACACTAAATACGACAGACAGCGAACCAACTATGATTAGATGGAGGGTGGCAACCATAACTGATGAGCGGGGAAACACGGTAAGCTTCATACTCGTTGGGGAGGAGGAATGCACTGATACACCACCTCAGGATAAGACCAGTTCTGAGGACAAATCACAGACTAACCGGAATATTACCCCGCTCGACAAAGAAGTGGAACGGCTAAGAGAAGAATTGGAAAAGGAGAAGAAGAAAAACCATGACTGCGATAAGACTAAACAGGAGTTAAAAGCAGAACTTAAGACAACTAAAGACCTGCTAAAGAAAGTCCAGGAAGAAAGGGATATACTCAAAACAGAAGCGGAAAATGACAATAACCACATGGATACTCTGCATTCCGAAATAGAAAAGTCAAACTATGAAATCGAAATGATGGAAAGCCTTAAGCAAAAGTTGGAAAAATACGAACTGAACAATGAACCTGTCATAGAAATACTTAATAATGAGATAGACAAGACCAAGAAGCAGAATGAAAGACTGGGTAAAGTCCTAAGGCAATACACATCAAAAGCTACCTGGAAATACCTATTAAGAAGGATAATGGAAAACAAGAACAAAATCGCAGAATCATTCATCATGGAAGACTTCGGAACGATGCTTTTCGGTGATATACAAGGCTTTACCAAATTCGCAGAGAGATATAAACCGGAGGATGTGCTTAAATCATTAAACCAGATGTTCAACCTGGTTACAGACATCGTGTATGAGTTTAACGGCGATATAGATAAGTTCATGGGGGATGCCTTCTTCGCTTACTTTTCACAGCCGCTCGATGCAATAAAAGCTGCGGTAAAGATAGCCAAGAAGGTAGACGAGGTCAATGATGAAAGGATGATGACCGGATTAACTCCATTGTTCTTCCGATTCGGTATAAACTCAGGAAAAGCGGTGAGAGGCGACATTGGGAGCAGCAAACGTCGAGAGAACACCCTGATAGGAGACTCAGTAAACATAGCTCAGAGGCTGGAATCATCGAGCATACCGGGGCAAATACTCATCTCCGAAGCTACTTACCAATCAATCAAAGAGTATATCATCGTAAGTGAAAAGGTGGAGCTTAAACTAAAAGGTAGGAAAAGCACAATAATCGCCTATTATGTAGAGGGACTGGTTGATAACGACATGCAGGAAGAACAGGAGACTGCTTAAGGATTAAGTCTAATCGTCTTTGAGCGGTTCGTTATACACATCGACCATGAAGCTTCCTATCTTTTTAGCTATATTGAAAGCCTTTCTGGAGTACTCGATATACTTCTCTTCCTCTCCCAAGTCCTTGTAGATAAGCGACATCCTGTAATATGATTTTTCCAAAAGCTCGTATAAACCATAGACCTCAGCACTCTTCACTAAAGCCTCATAAGTAGAGAGAGCTTTGTCAACATTCTCCCTAAGGTAGAATACATTAGCGAGATTAAACAGGCATTCCATCTGGTCTACCTTGGATGCGGTCTGTTCAGAGCTGGTGAGTGCATCGGCATAGTTCAAGAAAGCCTGCTCTTTTTGACCGGCTTCCTGGTTAATCTTACCTATAAGCATATAGTCATCATATTTGTAGCTTTCCGATTCGAGCTGTTTGCTAATCTCCAAAGCCTGTTTAAGGACTTCTTCTGCTCCTTCATAATTCCCCCAGTAGAGGAGTAATCTCGCCATCCCTCTTAGGAATGTCCTATCATGTATGGACTTGATGTTGTCATTGTAAAGCCTGACATAGTCCCGCTCTTCATTCACGCTATAAGCTCTGCTTGCTTTGGTAGACCTTTTAGTGATTTCCCTCATCAGTTCGTTGATTTCTTTTATGAATAAGTATTGATTGGTTTCAATGACATATTCCATTGCTTTGTTAATCTCGCCATTAGCCTGGTCGTACTGTTCGAGGTCTCGATGTATTTTAGCTTTCAGGATATGGTTTTTGATGAGCATATTACTTTTCCCGGCTGACTTAAATAGCTGTTCGGCGAGTTGGCATGACTCTAAAGCCTCGTCGAACTCTGACATCTCCAGCCTGCTCCTGGCTTCATCGTAGAGGAAGTCTGATGCCCACATTCGGGACGCCATCTCTTCTATGGTTTGTCTGGAGTCTTCCAAAGCCTTCATAGACTTTTTGTATTCCCCTACATTAGCATAAACGAGGGCATAGTTGGTCAAAGACTTGATTAGGAAAGGGATGTACCCGTACTTCCTTGCGGTATCGGAGGATGCGATGACCAATGCTTCCGCTTCTGTAAAGTCACCCGTTTCTATGAGTATATTACTCCATACCAGGTTGACTTCTATTTCATATAATGGGTTGGATAGGTCTTTATAGAGGACAATATCGTTAATAAGCTCTATTGCGGTGGAGAATAATTTAGAACCCATGCAGTCCCTTGCTATATCCAGGAATAGATGGACAGACTCCTCATCATCATCTCTGGATATCGTTCCCAACAGATATGATAAAGCTTTATGATAGATACCTATCTCCATATACTTCCGTGAGAAGCCTTTTGCTATGTCTTCTGTGGTGTATCCTTCGTTCTGAAGTATCTTCATTATCTCTGCTTGTTTTTTCTGAAGCTCCTCTTCCGTGTAGTCTTTTATGTAGTAGTAAGTTAGGGAAGGGGTGTAACCCAAATCTTCATTCGCTTTCAGTTTATCTCTGATGCTTTCATCAATCTGGATTAAGTTTTCGTAGTCCGGATGGGATGACTTTATCCTTTTAGCGATGAGTGGTATTGATTGGTTCAGGTATTTAATTACTTTGAAGCTATCTTGTGAGGTTATCTTAAACTTAACCACTATGTTGGCATTGGAATCGAATATGATGACTCTTAGCCGGTAATACTTAATACCATCATCCTCGTCCACGACAGTGGAGAGTTCGGAAGCCATAAGCAGGTCGAAGTCCATATACAGCTTCAACTGGCTGATAAAGCCGGAGTACATCTTTTCTATACCGGAATCACCCCCGAACCGCCTATCTATCATCTGGCTGGCTGTATAGTGAGAGGTGGTGCGGATACCCTTGATATCATCCAGATACTTCTTATAGTAATCATATATGAAGAAGTCAAGCCCTTGATATGCCTCCGAGTCTTTTATGATAGGCTGAGTTACACCGATAACGGCATTTGGCTCAAAAGGCTGTGATATCGCCATGTCCGGCAGAATGAGTATTGCAAGCAATATGAATATTATTAAATATATATTTTTTAGTTTTATGTTCATCTTACATCCTTAATCGACATATCTATTAATCTAAGTCAAGATTGTATCAATCTATCATTATCCCATCTAATTTATCGAAAAATCTTAAATATTCTAAAATTTTCTTCGAATAAGTCGAATATATCATTTAAAGCTACCTATTTCGTTTCAGGAGATGTTGCTACCAATGAAAGAGTAATTCAACTATCCTTGGCGGTAACATCTTTGTTTTTAACATTTCCATAAGTTTATATCATATATATAATTAAGTTTTATCATATATCAAAAAATAAATTCGCTCTTTTAGACTATCTTTTATACATCGAATGTAAAATAGTATAAAAAAAGATTTGACCAAACCATACCATTTATTAATATTAATCATATTACCACAAAAAAGGCTTGTGATGGTTAATATATTATCATACACTAATACAAATCATAACCACTCCTTTGACCATTCGAGAAACAGTTTACATTCGCTCTATGATAAGATGATGAACTACCTTAAGCAGATATCGAAAACCTATAAGAAGGTGGGAAACATCCATAAAGCAGTAGAATACACCGAAAAAGCCTTAAACATGGTTGAGAAAAACCATGATAGGCAAGGTGAGATAGCTCTACTGGAGAAGCTGGGTAAGTATTACATGGAGGTGGAGCTTTACAAGCAAGCAATGGAATGCTTCTCTCGCATTATCGACATCGCTCTTAATATATCGGATAATAGACTGACCGGACTATATTTCAATCTGATGGGTGACTTATACCGCAAGGAAAAGAAGTATGAACAAGCTATAGACTTCTACTACAAAGCATTAAAAACCACCACCGGGAAGGAGGTTAACAAATCACCATCCCTATACTACTATAACATCGCACAAACCTACTTCGACTCGGGAGACAATGCCAATGCCATCAAGTATTACGAAAAAGTCCTTAACCTCATCAAGGAGAGAAACCATCATAAATCAGATATCGTTTCTATGCTATACGGTATAAGCAATTTCTACTCTAATATAACGGATTACGAGAAAGCATTAGCATGTTACAGTGATTTGAGGGATATCGCTATAGAATACCAATCATACAATGCTTTATACGATGCCCTATTCAATATCGGTAAGATAAACCTAATCAAGGGTAAACTCTTCCTATCATTGGAACTAATTCTGAGAACGACAACCATCGCTAAGCTACTCGGCGACTTATACAAAGAATCCGAATCATACAACATCATGGGTGTAGCATACTTTCATCATGGTGAACATGAAAAGGCATCCTGCAGTTTAGAAAAGTCATACCAGATTAAAAACCAAATCGCCGAATATGATAGCATAACCAATCCTTTGAACAATCTAGGTATCATCTACTGCGAAAAGGGCGACTTCGACACCGCTCTCAAATACTACAAAGACATCGTGATGATAAAGAAACAGCGTAACGGCGACAAGGACATCTCCGGCGTATATAACAACATCGGTGCGGTCTATCTGAAGAAAGGAGACTTCGACCAATCCATATTCTACTTCAAAAAAGCATTGATTATACTTAGGGAACAGAGATACAAGAGATACATCCCACTGGTTCTGTTCAACCTGGGAAGGGTTAACTTCGAAAAAGGCCAATACGAAACCGGCGAAAGATACATGATGGAATCACTATACATAAAGAAGGAGATTAATCTGGAGAACTCCTACGGGGAAAACTACGCATACCTCGCTTATAACGCATACAGGAAGAAGGATTATGAGAAGTCATTACAATACGCTCTGAAATACCTCAAGAACATGAAGAAGATCGAACGGGACATCGAACACGGGCTAATCTTCACCATCATCGCCATGCTTATCTCAGAGATTATACACAACAGAAGCATATTCAAGAACACATCTACATTAAACAAGCTCATCGACATAATCACTGTCCTAACCGGAATAAAACCTAAACCTATCAACTACTTCCGCCACGCAATCAATGTATCAACAAGGCATAACAGCATCGAAAACCTTATCGTATCTCTTATCGAACTAGCGAAATACCTATATACATACGAAAACCGTAAAGAAGAAGCCCTGGAGAACCTACATCGAGCAAAAGAGTTCGCCATCAGAAAAGGTCTGTCATACCTCACCACCAGGATTGAACACCTGCTGGATAAGATACAGGCGGGATGATGCTAAGAATCAAATCATACCCAACTCAAATTTTCCAAAATCCAAAAAATCTCAACAATATATAGAATATTGCATTTTAAT
>CAYUUC010000219.1:0-6376 GCA_964447635.1 uncultured Spirochaetia bacterium | reverse complement strand
GGAAATCAAAAAACTAAGGGGTTAGCTTTTTAAATATGAGTGAAGGTTATGTTAATGATTTATACCTTTATTTTCCTAGCTAACCTGTCTGGTAATAAATAAGGAATTACCGCTTCCTGTAAAATAATAGATAATTGTATTTATATTTTTCTTTCTCATTTACGATTACCGAATATCGACAATAAGAATCCGTAAACCGATATCACCAGCAATGGTATATGTAATACACCGACCCACATAAACTCCGTCTGGAAGACAAACCACATCAAAACATTTATTATACCGAATATCATCCCCACAAACGATGTCACCCTCAATAACCAAATGTTAACATGGGGGAAGAATAGAGTAAGTATTGCTATCAATACAGGTGTTATCATACAATAAGTTAACATGGATTCATTGGTTAATAGGTAGTACAGATTGAAGTCCGGCTTCCCCTGACAGCTTATAGGCATCCAGAAGGCAAACAGGGCAAATGGGACCACCCACCACTTCCATACCGGCTTTCCTTCCAGTTTGAACTTGTTTTCACCAATGAACAGTTCAAATACCCAGAATGTAACCACAATAAGATGGAGAACCACATTCCCAATCAGGACAGTAAAACCAAAAGTCTCAGTATAAGACATGTTTTGGAAAACCGCAATGAAAAATAAATACGCTGCGGAAAGTAAAGTAAAATAGCGGGACATTATTTTCGGATATGCGAACACAGACAACATCATAAAGATAAATATGATTTTCGATACGATGAACATAGCCTCGTATTGAAAAATAAAAGGAGTGCGTAAGACTTCGGCTATCATCTGTGGTATTTGTTCAGCTGATGCGGATTTAGCTGAGAATGACGGGATGAAGAAAATAACAATCAACACAAGATAGAACCACCATTTACTGGATACATACTTTTGAAATGATGCTAATCTATTCATAATCTTACTCCGTAGATAATCATGTTAATGTTTATCGATAAGCTTTTGAAAAAAATATAATGTTTTATCAAAAAGTCATCAAGCATTATGGATAGAAAATAAAAATATAATGTTATTATGGTAGTCAATCATTAGGGTCAAAAGCCTCACCGTAGTGTATCGCTCCGGTAAAGTCCGCTCCTTCTTGGAAAGTCGTATTGATGAAGTTCACCTTACCATTGAATTGAGCATCATTGAACAAAGCTTCTTCTGCAAAGACTGAGTCAGCAAACACCGCCATATTACCAAATTGAGTGTATCCAAAATCCGCCTTATTTATGAAACGAGCTTCACCAAACATCGCTACATAGTTGAACTGAGATGCAAGGAAGCTAACATCTCCACCAAAGTATACCATATCAAAGTCTGCCCTGCCGAACAACTGTATCGACTCGAGTATCGCAGTATCATCAAAGCGGGTCTTCTTGAAGGATGCATCGGAATAAAACTTGGCCTGGTCATAACTCACCCTGGTTGTGAATACAGCTTCGTTAAAACTAATATAACCTTTGAAATGACTTCCATCGAATGTTGTCTCCCCACTGAACTTAACTTTCTCGAAGGATGCATCATCATGGAATTTTACTTTCTTAAACACGGTATTCCCAAGGAAACTCGACGAGGAGAAAGAAGTATAGCCATAATACCTGGAAGCAGTACCGTCTACCAATCCATCAAAACGATTGCCATTGAATATGGTGTTCCCATAGAACTTAGTTCCGAAGAAGTTTACAGACTCCTGGAATTGGCATCGATTAAACACCAGGTTCTTATAGAAGATGCATTGCTTAATAGGAGCTTCATCGATATGCGAGGCATACACATTACCTTTAAATATACACTTATCGAATTGTATGTGTACCTCAATATCGCTTAAACGATAGTTATCAGTTTTGAAAGTATTCTGAACTTTAGTGAAGTCCAAATCTCCACTGATTGTTACATTTCTATAATATATATCCTCACCCCGGTTCAGCTTATGTATAATGTCGGATGCTATAATATCAGTTTGGGTATATGATAAACCGGTCAATATAAACATACCTATTATCAAAATCATAGCTAAGATTAGTTTTTTCATCTATCTACTCCTTTCATTAGAAATTATACCATTAAGTATAATCATTAAATTTAGCATCGTTAATTTTTTGTATTCTATTTGTCATAATATTTATTAATTTTTATAAGATAGGGAGTATCTTAATGGAAAACAAAACTGTAATCGTAACTGGTGGTGGTCAGGGCATAGGAAAAGCCATCGCTAAAACAATGGTGGAAAAAGGCATGAATGTCATCATCGCTGAGATTGACTTTCAAGCAGGCAGGGAAGCAGAATCAGAGTTAAACAGTACAAAAAGTAAATCCTTCTTCATCCAGACTGATGTTTCCAACCAGGAATCAGTTAAAGCAATGGTGAAAAAAACCATCAGCAAGTTTGGTTCAATAAGCTCCCTAATAAATAATGCAGGAATAGCTAATCCTTACACAGACCAGGTTGAAAAGCTGGATTTAGCAGATTGGAACAGAATCATCGGTACAAATCTAACCGGTATGTTCCTCTGTGCTAAACATACAATCCCTCACTTAAGAGTCTCCAAAGGCTCAATAGTGAATATCTCTTCTACTAGAGCCTTGATGTCCGAACCCAATACCATCGCTTATTCTACCTCCAAGGGAGGGGTTCTTGCTCTTACCCATTCCTTAGCAATGAGTTTAGGACCGGATATCAATGTTAATGCAATAAGTCCCGGCTGGATAGCAGTTGGAGAGTGGAAGAAGAAATTATTAAGGAATAAACCAGCATTGCGAGAGATTGACCATAGCCAACATCCGGTGGGTAGAGTTGGCAAACCAGAAGACATCGCATCCATGGTTCTATACCTTATCTCGGATAAGGCAAAGTTCATCACAGGTCAAAATATAGTCATAGACGGGGGAATGTCAATAAAAATGATTTATGAGGAATAATTTATCTTTATTTAGATTATTAACATGCCTTATGTTACTTCTTTTGCTATATTTATTATATACTATTTTGTTAATCAGGATTAAATTATGGAAAATGAAAAAGAAGTGAAATTTTATAAAGCACCGATAAGAAAGGTCATGGTTTACCCATACAAAGCAAGGATTACCCGTAAGACGGAATTAGAAGTTGAAAAAGGTGTATCAGTCATCGCCATCTCCGACTTACCACGAAACCTTAATCGAGATTCGGTTAAAGCTAATATCACCGATGATAGCGGGGTAATCGTGAAGAGTGTAAATCTGAAAGAATACTTTGAAAAGAAGGTCAGCAACGAAGAATTGGAACAGCTTGAAAAAGATATTAAGGACTTGAATAGAGAGCTAGCATTTATCGAAAATGAACTCAATCGATTAGCTAAGGAATTCACTGATATCAAGACCGCTCCAATAACGCCACCTACTACTAATCAACATTCACATCCCGTATCATTCCAGCTTAACACTAAAAGCTGGGACAATTACCTATCCCATGTAGTGACTAAGCTGGGTCAGAACCGCAGTGAAAGCCGTGAGCTTATGCTTAAAGCCATCAATCTAAAGAAAAACATCATCCAGAAAGAACAGGAGAAGTCCAACCTTAAGTTCTACCTAACTAAAAAGACTTTTGGAGCGGAGGTCATCATCCAAGCTAACCAAAAGACAAAAGCTACTCTTCAGCTAAACTACCTTATCAACAACGCATCATGGTTCCCTGTTTACGATTTGCGTGTATCACTGGACAAGGAACAGGCGGAGATTATCACCTACGCTGTTGTTAAGCAAGGTACGGGGGAGGATTGGACTGATGTCAATCTAGAGTTCTCCACAGCATCACCATCAGTCGGTACGGATATCGTAAAACTCCGTTCATGGAGGATTAAAAGACAGGATGCTGAGATTATACAGTCAGAAAACCTATCCAATAATGACTTAAATTTAAAGATGCCCAGCCAGACTGTCAATCAGGGAGCCACAGAACAAAGAAAAGACATGCCGGCTATGAAAAAGAAACGAGCGGAAAAAAAGATATCTTTGAAACAAGAAAAGAAACAGGCTTTATTTGACCAGATACAACAGGAAAGCGGAGATTATGAAAAGGAATATATGGAATCCGCTGACTATGATAATGAAGCATCTCAACAAATCTCTTCTTCTTTTAGTAAGTCGATGAAAAGCAAAGGAGGAGAAGATGTATTCATGGGTGGTAGCAAAAGAGGAAGGAGTAAGAACCGGGGTTTTACCGAAAGTTCGATAGCCCAACAAAGCTTCCAACAACAGATGAAATCCAATTATCATAGTATGCTGAATCAATACTTCATGGATGACTTCCGATTTGACATATCTTCTTTTGGTAGGAAGACCACACATCTAAAAGCTAAATCATATCATACAGTCAATGTGGATAAAGCATCAGGTGGGTATGACTATCGTTTCTCCTCAGTAAACAAGGAAACAGTCCTATCCATCAATGAACCCTATCAAGTAGAGTTAAAGCGTGATGTAAAGGAAATAGACTTGATTGACACAACCATACCAGTAGAGAAGGCGTCTGTCTTCATGAAAGCCTTATACAAAAACGAAAGCGATGCACCCATGCTATCCGGCTCAGTGAGGGTCTTCATCGACACGGACTATATTGGAGATTCGTTTATCAGAACAGTATCACCGGGTGAAGTAGTATCCTTCTCCTTGGGTGTGGAGAACGATATCAAAGTTCTACGCAGAGAGAAGTCCAAACGCGAGACCAGCGGATTCATCTCTAAAAGCACTGTAGTCCGGTTCGAGGTAGAGTTTGAACTAATTAGCTACAAGGATAAACCGGTCAAAATTGATCTATATGACCGCATACCCCTTTCCAGACAGTCTGATGACATTAATGTATATGATGAGGACTACTCTATCCAACCATCATCGAAAACCCCGCGAGGGATACTCCGCTGGGATATAGAACTGAAGAAAGGAGAGGCTAAGAAAGTCACATATGCTTACAAAGTTAAGCACCCGGAAGATTTTCAACTAGTGCTTAATCAGGACATTATACCTTATAGGGAAGGAGAATAGACATGAGTGATATTGTAAAGAAGATAGTGGAAAGCGAATCCGAGCTTAACCTTATCCCTGATGGTAAGGTCACCCAGGTAATGATCTATACCGATAGAGCAAAGGTAACCCGAGTAAAGTCTGTTAGCCTGAAAGCGGGTAGACAGAGCATAAGCTTCGAAAACCTAAGCTCCATCATAGATGAGAGTAGCATCAAAGCGGGTATTCCGGATGAAATAAAGGATAAAGTCAATGTCGTAGGGATACAGACTAAAGACAAAGCTGTGGCTTACTTCCCAAGAGAGGAAGAACGGACTGTCTATAATGAAGTGGTTTCCGAAATCATC
Source organism: uncultured Spirochaetia bacterium (assembly GCA_964447635.1). GTDB lineage: Bacteria > Spirochaetota > UBA6919 > CAYUUC01 > CAYUUC01 > CAYUUC01. Next base: position 1,008 of record CAYUUC010000219.1, on the reverse strand, counting down.
AACTTAATAGAGAAGATGGACTCCGAATCTATACTGGAAGTAGAAAAAGGCATACTTGAGGAGCTTTCCAACTATTCTAAGGATTTTACTTATCAGTTTGTGAATGGTAAAGACCGGACGATTGAGGAGCTGTCTACCGCTCTGGACTATGTAAGCGGTAAGATGAAAAACCTTGATAAAGACCTATACGAGCTAAGAGTGGAAGAATTAGACATTCGGGAAAAGATTAATCTTCTGATAGAAAAGCTAAACCACATTAGAACTCCACGATACCGCAACTTGAAGAACCTCACAGTCGAACTGGAAGTGGTAAACCTTAATGAAAACGAAACGATAACCAATGAGATATCGATATCATATATGGTTCAGAATGTAAGCTGGTCAACATCATATGATGCCCGACTGGTACAAAGGGATAATGGGGATGCTTCGGTAAACTTCTCCTGTTATGCCTCAATCATACAGCGAACTGGCGAGGACTGGCATAATGCTAGGATATCATTAACCACTGCAAAACCTGAATCAGCACAGATACCCGATATATACCCCGTCTACTTCACTGGATACAAAAGAGAGAAGCCATCCAAGCAACTCATTAGCCAGGAATCCCAAATCTTCGACGAGTTTGCCGAAGTCCCAGCCGAAGCAGAATCCATGGAAGAAGAGCTCATACCAGAAGAAGAGGACGAATACTCAGAAGTAAGTAAAGGCGACTTCCATACCGTCTTCCATCTGGAAGGTTCTAACACGATACTGTCCGATGGCAATACTTATTCATTAACGGTCTATGAATCCCGGATGGAAGCAGACTTATCATACGAAACCATACCCAAAATCGTAGAATATGTGTATCTGAAAGGTGAATTGGTAAACGATACTCAAAGACCTATGCTGACAGGTAAAGTCAACATCTTCCGCAATAATGGCTACATCGGAAGTGGGTATATAATCTATCACTCTACAGATGAGAAGTTCGATCTATCATTCGGCATCGATGAGAACATCAAA
>CAYUUC010000218.1:0-6406 GCA_964447635.1 uncultured Spirochaetia bacterium | reverse complement strand
GGGGATTTAGGGGGTCGGGTTTAGAAATTCCACAACATTTAACTAAAGAGCGTTTCTTTATAATGAAAACTATATATAATTAATTTTGGAAAAACTCTTGTCTATATTTATTGAGTTATTATTTTCTCTTTAATTAAAAGTGAAAAAAAAATGTTAGGTGAAATATAAAAATGTCCAAGGTAAATATCTTCGCTCTTATAATAGGCATCGCTGTATTAGTCTTCTCCCTGTTCCAGTTGAACGCATATTCAGGTACAGTCGTTGAAACTTATTCTAAACTAACCACCGACAAAGATTATAAAATACCATACATACAAATCGAGGATACCAGCACCACTCCATTCGCAACCGCACTTATCGTACATGGAGTAATGGAAAATAGGACCACTATGAAACACATCGCTACATCATTGGCTCATCTGGGTATCGATGTATATGTAATAGACCTGCCCGGTTACGGAAGTTCTACCATACCATTCACAGAACAGGAGCTTAATTACCTACATTCCATCTCTTTTTTCTATCGCTGGCTGGAAAACAATGACAAGATACTAAACAATAATTTTATACTAATCGGTCACTCCATCGGAGCAGAAGCTGTGGTCAGGGCTTCTGTCGATAAAGACAGCCTACTAGAGGCTTCCGATGAACTACAATACACACCGGACCAAATAAAACTCAATCTAAAATACCTTATACCAGAAGCAGACACCACAATACTTATATCTCATTTCCCCAACCACCTCATATCCAGAAATAGTCCTAAAAACATCTTCATGCTGATAGAAGGACTGGGAGGGGGAGACACCCTGGATAAGGTCAAAGACTTCATAAACAAGGACAACCTGGACTTATCATCCGACGATGAACAAGCGGGAAACGAGTATTCATTACAATTCTCATCCAATAACACATTCAAGACGAAATTCTATCCGCCGGCGAACAGTCTGGACATCGTATACCGCCAGGATGTCATTAATGATATCTCCAAGTGGATAATCAATTACTACAATATCGACCTTACCACCTTGCTTTATTATAATCCGTCCACTTTACGTAATCTCTCGTTGATTGGCATACTTATAAGTTTCTTCCTGCTTATTTTCCCTATTTCCGAACTCACCTCCAAACTCTGGCTGTTCGACTTTAAAAGCCCCAGAGAGCCGTATCGTACCGATAGTTATTCCTCGATACTGTTTAAGAAGCTGTTTTCGCTAATCGTAGCAGGTGGTTTATCGATGATATTCATCTTGTTTGGTTTCATCCAGATAGAGATTGTCGACTTCATTACCACGGTATTCCTTTATCAATTTATAATAGACTTATTCATATTCAGGAATTACATCTTCACCGCTGCCAAGTATGATGCGCAGGTTCCAGCTAAGATGGTACTTGCCCTAATCATATCCGGCGTCCTTTACTTGCTGATAGGCATCATAAGCAATATGTATATAACCGATATCATGTTTATCCCAACCAGGTTGTGGCGGTTTGCCATAGTGTATGGGGTATTCATCCTGTACTTTGTAGGGGATGAGTTCCTGTATAGAACACCCTTGGTTAGGTATAACTCGGATATCAAGACCTATATTAAGTCTTTCCTACTATCGTTTATAGATAAAGCTTTGATTATGGTAGGGGTCTTCCTGATATCCTATTTCTACCACCAGGTAGACTTTGAACTGCTGGTTAAGTTCACAGTGGTTACCGGGATACTCTTGGTTCTGATGCAGATTGTCTCAGTCTATCTTTTCCGTAAGATAAAGAGCTACTATGTAACTGGATTTATCAATGCTTTCATAATGGCTTGGGTAATAACCGCTATCACCCCCATCACCGCCTGACCTATCACTTCAATACAGTGAAGATAAACACATTCATGGTAAGGATATAGGCAGAATGGGCTATTACAGATGACCATACGCTGTCAGTCCTTTCCCGGATAAGAGTGAAGATTATCCCGGAAGTAAATATGAGGGATAACCATATCACACCGGATACCGGCATACAGGTTATTCCTTCCAATGTACGATGTAAACCGTGCTGGAAGACATAGATAGCGGTGAAAGCCAGCGAGTTTACTATCATACCCGCTGTTATACCCCACTTCTCCTTAATCGAGGAATGAACCACACCTCTGAAGAAGAACTCCTCGCCAATCGGACTTAATATCATTAAAGGAATGGTTACTATGAAGAAGAAAGCGATTCGAGGCATTTGGGTAAGTTGACTATTAAAGTTATAGGTGTTCATAAGGGTTACAAACCAATTCCTCTCACCGGTACCATAAACCACATAGCCAATCAAACCGATGACTAGTGCCATACCCGCCCCGATTAGTATAAGGGGTATAATCCATATAAGCTTATCAATCTTCCTTATACCCATCATGGAGCGTCCTTCATTGTTGTAGAATAGGAAGGGCACAACGCCCATGATGACAAAGCCCAGCAAACCTAGAATGCTGAGGTCATCGATACCCAGCAGACCTGCAGACCTGATTATCACTACCGATACATAGAACATCAATGCTGGTATCCATGCTTGTTTAAAGAATTTACGCGAACCTGGTTTCAATAAGGTTTCTTTTTCCATAGTTTTATTAACCTAACCTTAATAATGATTTTCTATTAAAATAATGATAAAATATAATTATATTAAGCGAAAAGAAATAAATGCATAAAAAAGAAAAAAAATTCAATCATCAGTAACTTTTTATTCTGTTTTATATCTAAACCTAATAAAAGTTTAACTAAAAAAGGAGTCCATATATGAGTATAACACTAAAGTTAGTGATAAGCGGAGTACTCTTTCTGCTAACCATAGTATCGGGCATATGGCTGAGCAATATAGGCAGACCGCTTAATGCGGCTCTCTTCAACGCTCACAAGCTGATAGCCCTAGCCTTTGTGGTATTCACCGGTATTGTTGTATATAACCTACTTAAGACTGCACCTATCGAGACTATTATCATAGTCTTGATTATATTCAGCACTTTGTTCATAATCTCGCTGTTTGTTTCCGGTGCACTTTTAAGTAGTGAAAAGCCGGTTAACAATATCATGCTGAATCTTCATAGGGTAATGCCTGTCCTATCTGCGATTATCGTTGCAGTTACATTTTATCTCATATTGACAAGGAGATGATACAATGGAACAGAAGGAAATCTCCAGAACGATTATCGTAAATGGTAAGGCTGAAGTAATAGTCGTCCCGGATGAAATCAACATCTTACTCCAAGTCGAAACAGGGGACAAATCCTTAAACCGGTTCAAGAACGATAACGATAGCGTAATAAGCAAGGTCATTAGCGAGGCAAAGAAGTCCAACATAGACGATAAACACATCCAGACCGACTATGTGGGGGCTTGTCATCTATACCTTATACAGCTTATGCTCAATAAGGTAGCTTTCCACATCCTTATTGGGTAAGAGATACCTGACGGAGCGGTTTTCCCTGACCCGCTTCCTTATGCCGGTGCTGGATACATCCATGCTGATGTCATTATCGAGTATGAGTAGGAATGGATATTGGTCTGTATAATACTTAGGTTGGATATCGCCTCTCTCCAGAGCGACGAAGGAGCATAGTTCGATTAGTTCGTCGAAGTTCTTCCACTTGTACAGCTCCGGGATGAGGTCTGCTCCGATGATGAACAGTATCTTTTTTTCAGTTTCATATTTCTGATATAGATGCTTAAGGGTCTTATGTGTATATGATACGCCCTTCTGTTCAATCTCATACAGGTCAATATCGAAGAAAGGGTTATCCTTGATGGCGATTTTGACCATGTTAACCCGATGTTCCTCTTTTATCTTCTCTTCCGGTTTTACATCTTTGTGGGGTGGTATGTAGGTAGGAATGAACAGAACTTTATCCATAGAGAGTCTGTCCCTGACCTCTTCTGCTATGATGAGGTGTGCATAATGGATGGGATTGAATGTCCCTCCTAAGACAGCGATTTTCATCAGCTTCTCCTTGATTGGTTTTACTTACCGACGAGTTTGGTATATAGTTCATCGACGATTCTGTCCAGGTCGTCCTTCTCTACACTTCTAAAGTCAATGTTATCGGATATCCTTTGCATGAGTCTCTCCGAGAAGTAGTTGTACTTCCTGTGTTCGGATAGTAGTGCTTCATTAGGGAAGTAGTTCTTATACAAATCATAGCTCTGGTTCAAAACGAGTGTTCTAACGATGTGGTAGACTTCGTATTCTTCTTTCAATGCTTCGATAATCTTATGTATCTTCTTGCGTATTACCTTCTCGATATTATCCTGAATGCTAAGTCTGGTAGCTTTATGGGTCATGATATAGGTTATGATTTCCTTCTCGGGATAATCTGCGAATTTGGGATTGTTTTCCATGGTGTTCTTGATAAGCACATCTTTATGCTTTTCTACATACTTTTCTATGTTCCGGTACATATTATCCGGTTTCAGCTCTTCAAACAGCTTTTGTAGCTTTTCATACCCTTTCTGAGCTTCGTAATATGCATAACCAACTTCCATAAAGAATTCCACCGTACCCAGTCCTTCCCTTTCATATCCTTTAGGGTATTCCCTCTTAGTTCGGAAGACCATTTTAAGGGTAAGGTCTTTATTGCTGAGTTTGCTTTCTTCGATGATTTGTCTGATGATAAACATCTTGAATTGTGCATCATATAGTGGATAGATTCTAGCAGGGAATTTGATTGCGTTCTTCTTACCCAGATGTTCCATTCTGGCGGCGAGGTCTACATGTTTACCCATGATGGTATCGTCTATCCTAGCACCGCCGAGGAATATCTCTGCTACCTCACCGATATTGAAACCGATTCTAACCTGTATTCCCTTTATATCGAACTTCTTGCATATATAGTAGTATAAGATGAAGTCTTCCATTTTAATACGGATTTTCTTTTCCTTGGCTCTTCTGGGATATGTAATTAGCTTCAGCGAGATGAATTTCCCTCGATTAGACCGATACAGTCTATCATAGACATTAGGGTCTGTTATGTCTATATTCTTACTCTCGAATATCTCTTTCGCCTTCTTATTGAGCGAGCGTAAGACCAGGTCAATATTCCATGATAGTAGGAAGGCTCTCCTCGCCAACTCCCTCTCCCGTTCCTTCTCCAGGGCGTCTTCGGAAAGCGATGGGTCATCTATGCTCTCGTCTATATCCAGGACAATCATATGCATATCACCCACGATTTTATCTATCTTGCTGTTTTCATAATTGCTGACTATCTCGGAAACCACATAGTTGAAGATATTGACGAATTTGTATTTGGTTTCTTCATTCTGACGGTATGTTTTCTCCCGGTCTCTTATGTGTATTGATAAGCTGGAGTAATCGTATATGTCCAGGAAGATGATTGCCTTTTTCTTATATGAAATCTCTGTAAGGTCTTTCTTATCGGATAATCTATTCAACACTTCCATTCCCTTACAAGTTTTTATAACGTATGATTGTAGTGTGATGGTATCGATATGGTTTTTTAGATGCTTCAAAAACTGCACTACGAAAGAGCCGGTTGTTTGTTTCTCACCTTCTTTAAACTTAATCTCGAAAATGAATCTTACCTTATCGTTTATAGGGAATGGGAAGATGATGGTACCGATAGGATACCTTGCGATGAGTCTTCTATCGTAGTTATAAAGCTCCCCCTTACCTTTATAGTCCAGGTTGAACTTGCTTAAAATCTTCTCTCCCTTGCTATTCTTTTCGATGATGAGCGGTGTGTATATGTTTTTCGCTCCTATATGCTGTAGTATAGTCATATTGGATATATCTTTATTTTTATCGTTTTTGGAGTTTTTGTATATGGTTGGGTCGTATGTGGTTACTCTTGTCACCTTCATCTCCAAACTTTCTTCGAAGAGTTTATGCTCGATGAGTCTAAGTTTATGACCTTCCTCCTCCAGTTCATCAGGGTATATCACATTAGCCATATATAGAATATCAGGCGAGAATTGCCTAATCATGGATAATAGAATAACTCCCATTTTCTCCTGACTGTCTTTGTCCATGTGTAACATGACTTTTCTATCGGTGATTGCTTTCTGCTCTAGGATGATACTTTGTATCTGTTCCATCCACCGTAGAAAAGTGGGGATTTCGCTTGCCACGGCGGCGTGGATAGAGTTATAGTTAAGTACAGTTATCTTCCCGATTTTTATGATATCATCGACGTTCATGTTTGGGTTAATGAAGAAATAAGGATAAACTTTCGGTTTTCTTTCTTTCTTAGCTGTCTCTTTCTTTCCCATATTTTTTCCTTCGCTCTTTAGTTAAATGTTGTGGAATTTCTAAACCCGACCCCCTAAATCCCCCTCATAAGGGGACTTTAAATATAAGAACGGAAAGACCCAAACTTTTACTTATCCTCTCCCCTATGAGGGGAGAGATAGAGAGGGGTCTT
>CAYUUC010000217.1:0-6412 GCA_964447635.1 uncultured Spirochaetia bacterium | reverse complement strand
ACTGCACCTTGTTGACTTCTCGTCCACACCCCTGTGAACTTTCGGCTTTGGTCATAATTTATACCTAAATAAGTCTACATGAACTAATAAAAAATAGGAAATTCTAATGAAAGTTTTAGGAATAGAATCAAGCTGTGATGATACTTGCGCAAGTATTGTTGAAGACGGAAAAAATATCCTGTCTAATGTTATTTCATCACAAATTAAAGACCATGAACAATTTGGTGGTGTCTTTCCCGAACTAGCTTCTAGAAAACACCTTCTTAATATTAACCATGTTATTGAAAAAGCTTTATCCGATGCTGGATTAACATATAATGATATTGACGCTATATCGGTAACTAATGAAAATGGTTTAATAGGTGGACTGTTTGTGGGATTATCCACAGCGAAAACATTAGCATATTCATTAAATAAACCATTAATCGGCATAAACCATTTTGAAGCGCATATTTATAGCAATTACCTGACTCACCCTAACTTACCTACCCCCCACATATGCTTAACTGTTTCTGGTGGACATACATTCCTTTATTATGTCAAAGATTTATTTAAATATAAGCTATTAGGTAAAACCTTAGATGATGCTGGAGGGGAAGCATTCGATAAAGTAGCTCAGATGTTGGATTTAGGTTTCCCAGGTGGTCCAATAATCGATAAACTGGCTAATGATGGTAATCCAAAAGCTATTATCTTTCCAAGACCTCTAATAAATGATAATAACTATAATTTCAGCTTTAGCGGTATAAAAACCGCTGTCAAGTATTACCTAAGAGATTTACAGAAACAAGGAAATAAACCCAATATACCTGATGTCTGTGCTAGCTTTCAAGATGCAGTGGTTGATGTCTTTGTAACAAAGATTATTAAAGCAGCGAAAGAATACAAAGTAGAAGCTATTTCTGTTGTAGGTGGGGTTTCAGCTAATTCAGCTCTTAGGAAACAATTGGAAGAAGCATCCCAGAAAAATAACTTACAAGTCTACATGCCAAAACTATATTTATGTACAGACAATGCTGCTATGGTTGCAGGTTTAGCTTATAAAAAGATTATGAATAACAAAATTGATAATCTGAATATCGATGCATATGCTAGAAAAGAGATTAAATTCTTAAATTAATAATAAAAACCTATAAAAAATCTTTTCTTATTCACAAATCTTGATTAGATTTAGTAAATCTTAATCAGGTAGTATTAATAAATGGAATTTATCAGTTCATTTTTTAATGAAATATTATCATTTCTTATAAGCATTAGAGATTTATTTCGTAATAATGTGGTCTTTGGTGTTGGAATACTACTTATTACGGGTTACTTCTTAGCTAAACTCCTGGAAAAACTGAAAATTCCTCCAATAAGTGGATATATCATAGCTGGATTATTGCTTGGTGAATCATTATTAGGGCTTATTCCACATGGTATGGAACAATCCTTTGGTATTGTAACCGAAGTAGCAATTGGAATACTCGCTGTAACCATAGGAAGCGAATTCAACATAAAAAAGCTTAAGAGAGAGGGATATAAAGCCATATTACTTACCCTTTCTATGATAATTGTAACTTTCATAATGGTGTTTTTTTCACTATATCTATTCGGATTGAACCTCATTTATTGTTTCATCCTAGGAATAATATCCTGTACTACTGCCCCAGCGATTACCCTAAATGTGATTAAAAACCTTAGAGTGAGAGGAAAATTCGTAGATTATGTTTATAGCATTATATCAATAAACGATGCCTTAATCTTTCTGATATTCGGTTTGGTTGCAGGATGGATAACTTTCACTTTAGATTATACGGAACAGAACTTTTATAATATGGTTTTTATTCCATTAATAAAAATAATAATATCTATTGGATTGGGTTTATTATTAGGATTAATACTACATCTAATATTGAAGCGAATGAGAAAACTTAATGAAATCCTAATTGTAAGTTTGGGTATTATCCTTTTTTCAACTGCGATAAGTGCATCATTAGGATTAAGTATTATATTGGTTAATATCTTTTTAGGAATAATACTTATTAACCTTTCCAATAAGAATGAACGTTTATTCAGAGTGAGAGTAATGTATCCATTAATGCCCCCGATATATTCATTATTCTTTGCTCTGGTTGGAATAACATTGGACATATCCATATTAACCGACCCTAGAGTATTACTGATAATAGCTATTTATATTATATCGCGAATATTGGGTAAATATAGCGGGATTTTTTTAGGTTCATTAATATTAAAATTAGAAAAAAACATAAAGTATTATTTAGGTATGTGTGTTATTCCCCAGGCTGGAATAGCGATAGGTTTAACCATGGTTCTTGATAATACTCCTGAATATTTTAATAATTTTCCTGATATCATTACCCAGGTGATAAATGTAATTCTTATTTCTGCTTTTATTAATCAAATCATAGGAAAAATTCTAACCCGATTTTCTGTAATAAAAGCAGTTGATATTGAAATAGAAGAATAACTATGGATGAGGTGATAAATTGGATCTAGTTGATTTAATAACAGAAGATATGTGCTCAATTGAGTTATCATCTAAAAGGAAAGATGATTCTATTATTGAAATGGCTCAGTTTATTAAGAAATCATCAAAACTTGATCAATTACCAACAAATAAAATTATTAAAGCATTAAGAGATAGAGAAGAACTCGGTAGTACAGGATTCGGTGATGGAATAGCTATACCACATTGTAAGATGGATGAAGTAGATGATTTTGTTGCTGGTATAATGATATCTAAAAAGGGAGTAGACTTTGATTCTTTAGATGGCAAAAAAGCACACATATTCTTTATTGTAATAGCTCCTTATAGTAAACCAAATGAACACATTAAACTCCTCGCTGCAATATCTAGGGTAGTTAAACACAAAAATGTAAGAAGGGAAATGATTAATGCTGATTCCACAACACAGCTTTATGAAACATTCTTAATGCAACTTGAACCTAATAGAATAAGTCGAAAGAAAGATATAAAGAAGCAAAAACTACTATTCGTTATCCTTTATGAAAGCTACTATCTTGATGATATTTTAGAATACTTCATAGAAATAGGGATAACAGGTTCCACTGTTATAGATTCTGTAGGAATGGGCGGCATTTTAACCAAAGTCCCATTATTTGCTAGTTTTATCGATTTTTTAGGTTCAAACAAGAATTATAGTAAAACAATCTTAAGTATAATAGACGAAGAAGCGTTGAATACCGTCGTAGAAGGGATAGAAGATATCCTTGGAGACCTTGATAAGAGAAGCGGAGCGATGATATTCACTCTTGATATAACCTATGCAAAAGGCTCTATGGAAAACTTATAAGATAGGATATAATTCATGGAACAGTTTTTGGATATATTATTAACAATAAGAGAAATCTTTAGAAACCATTTGCTTTTTGGGTTAGGGGTATTATTAATTGGTGGTTTTCTATTTGGAAAACTCGCTGAAAAAGTAAAACTACCATCAATCACTGGATATATCCTTGCGGGATTAATCTTAGGAGAATCTGTCTTAGGACTAATTCCACATGTCTATGATGTTCCTACTCTAAAGGATGTTGAACTAGAGGAAGTAATGGAAGAAGAAGGGATTGAATCTGAATTGGAAAGTCAAGAACCCCAAGAACACAATGGAGATGATACACATCATGGTCATGGAGGGGACAATCCATTAGGTAATGTAACCGAAGTAGCTTTAGGTTTGATAGCCTTAACCATTGGTGGTGAATTCAGCTTATCCAAATTAAAGAAAACCGGAAAAGCTGTATTAATCATGACTTTAGTACAATTATTACTATCATTTGCTTTTGTATCATTATTTTTATGGATATTTGGTTTTGACTTAATCTTTTCTTTGATTTTAGGAGCAATAGCAAGTGCTACGGCACCAGCAGCAACAGTAGCGATAATACAATCTCTTAATATTAAAGGACCTTTTGTTGATTATCTATATGGGATTGTAGCATTAGATGATGCTGGAGCTGTTATTTTATTTGGGATTGTCTTTTCAATAGCCACTTCTTTATTAGGTTCGGTTACAGGTGAAACTGTATCTGCTTTTAGTATAATCTTAAGGTCATTATCTGAAGTCATTTTTTCTGTGATTATGGGTATCATAATAGGTTTCATCCTTCATACAATTCTTTCTAAAGGCACCAAGAGAAATATAACCATAAATGAACGATTAATAATAAGCTTATCTATACTATTTTTATCAACAGCTATAGCTAAATCTCTCCATCTTTCTCCTTTATTAACGAATATGATGTTGGGTGGGACGCTTATTAACTTATCAGAAAGGAATGAAAGCATCTTCAAAGCCTTAAATCCATTAGCACCACCAATTTATGCCGCTTTTTTTGCTATTGCTGGGACTGAACTGGATTTATCAATCTTTGGTAATATAAACATATTGATATTCGGTGTTATCTTTGTATTAGCTAGAGCTTTAGGAAAATATGGTGGGGTTTATCTTGGAGCTTTGATATCTAAAACTGATGATAAAATCAGGAATTATTTAGGTCTTTGTATGCTTCCCCAAGCTGGAGTTGCAATAGGATTATCTCTTATCATTCAAAGTAATCCTATTATGGCAGATAATCCATATGCTGTTGAGGTGGTTAGTATTGTTTTATTCTCTGTATTTATTAATGAGATTACTGGACCCCCAATATCAAAATATGGAGTAATAAAAGGAGCTGGAATATCCAATAATAATTTAACAAAAAATTAGAAAAAATTAATTATTTTTTATTTTTGTAGAAGTTATGTGTTTAATTAAAGGGAGTGTGTATCTTAAATTTATTTTTTGAAAAAAAATGCAAGTTTATCCGCATTATTTAATATAATAAAATCGTCGTAATAATATATAAAAATATTGCGAATTTTTGTTTCACGATCATTTTTAGAATTCGTAATAATTAGTATAATAGGGTAAATTATAAGTAAGATATTAATATAATATAATTAGGTATGAAAGAAAAATGTGATAGAATAAATAAAAGGAGGAGAAACTTATAAATAATATAACATTTTTGGGAGAGTTAATTAATGACAAAATCTAAGAAAAAAAATAACAAGAAACCTTTTATCAAGAATCACAAAAGTATGAGCAATGAAAGTGTTCTTGCTCAATATCTTAAAGAGATAGATAAGATTAATCTTCTCACTAGAGAAGAAGAAGAAGATTTAGCCGAAAAATCCTTTCATGGAGATATAAAAGCTCGTCAGAAGCTAATCCAGGCTAATCTTAGATTCGTAGTCAATACAGCAAAAAATTATCAAAAACGTGGACTCCCCTTAATAGACTTAATAAATGAAGGCAATATAGGATTAATATACGCCGCTGACAAATTCGATTATAGGAAGGGTTATCACTTCATATCTTACGCTATATGGTGGATTAGACAATCCATATTGAAAGCATTATCCGAAAAATCCAAACTCATCAGACTACCTCTGAATAGAGCAAACCAGCTAATCAAAATAGAAAGATTCAAAAAAGAAATGTCACAGAAAAAAGATTACGAAGACATATCCATAACCGAAATCGCAAAAGCTTTAGATTATAAAAGAGAAGATGTCTCCAATATAACAAATGCTTCTAAAGACTATATACCCATTGACGCTCCTGTCAGTGGTTCTGATGAAAGTGAAAGACAGCTATCAGAAACAATCGAAGATGACCATTATAAAAGCCCTGAACAACATGTGGTTGATGAATCATTAAAAAAAGCTATCTTGGAATCACTGTCTACATTACCTAAGAAAGAACAAGAAGTGCTTATGTTGAGATTCGGGTTAAATAATCAAGAGCCTATGTCATTAAAAGAAATCGGTGAAGAATTTGAATTAACCAAAGAAAGAATTAGACAAATAGAAAAAAAAGCTATACAAAGATTAAGGCATCCATCAAGAAGTATCGCATTAAAGATGTTCCTTATGAATTAATTTTTGATTCAACATTGATATAACCTACATAAATAAAATCATCCCTTGTTTTTGGATTTATGCATCATTAGTTATTTTAATAACCAGATAAATATTAGACGGAGTTTTATATGGTTAATGATTTATATTTATCTGTAAAAGATATATTAGGTTTTATGATGATGTATAAAGAATTAAGCTATAATTTTTATTCTTATCTACATAAACATTCTAAAGGTCTTGAATCCAGAAGATTGAGTGCTAAAATTGCAAGTGATGAGAACCAATTAAGATATTATTATAAAAAATTATATAATGATATTAATGGTTCTTACAGTGAACAGGAATCTGATATTGTTGAATCATTATATTTAACTTTATTAGATAAACCAATAATCCCTATGCATAATCATGAATGGAAATACATAAGTAAAAATCTTCTTACATATAAAAATCTGTATGAGACCTTTTTAAATTTCAGTA
>CAYUUC010000216.1:0-6413 GCA_964447635.1 uncultured Spirochaetia bacterium | reverse complement strand
TCCAAGTCCCCCTTAACTGCGTCTTCGCAGAAGACGAGGGGATTTAGGGGGATTCTTCTTCAGTTTCATTAATTTTACGGAACAATCTATAAAACCACAAGGGGCTTTAAAATGAAAAAAAGATTTAAGAAAAGAATAAGTTTTGCTATCCTGTTATTAATTATACTAATAATTGTGCAAATCCCCGCTTTTACTCAATTGGGGATGTCTCCTGATAGTACTAAAACGCATACTCTAAAAGAAGAAGATGCTTTATATGACCTTGGACTTGAGTATTATAATGCAGAAGAGCGACAAAAAGGAGCTCATTGGATACACATATATGAGTATAGTGCCGAGAAAGGATATATAGACAAAGAAAAACAGCCAATCCTTCCATATAAAGATGATGCTAAGGTGATAATCTACTCTGGAAATAAAGTTGAAATACCATTTTTTGATAGTAAATATCCTGATGCAAATACACTTTTGAATAAATATGGCTTTGAACTCGATGAAAATGGGTATAGTGTAAGTTATATCGGACTAGAAGGTGATGAGGTAGTTGAAGAAGCTGAAGATGATGGTCGTATAAAAGTGGAAGATGAATCCGAGGATGTTATCACTGGTCTGCCTATAGATATCGATAAAGAAGAGGAAGACGAAACAGCAATGATTACTGAGACAGAAGAACAAAAGCCTAAATGGATAGGAGATTATCAAGCAAGTCCGAATATGTACTTAAAAGGATTATCCAGTGATTATGATGAATTAGTAGAACAAATTAGAGAGTTCTTTAATAATTATTCTATCACTCTTAATGAAGGTAATACATTAACTGCTGTAATGTATGACCAAACCATTACCGGTACAGTAGAGGAAAATCCAGATGGTACACTTAGATTAACATTTGAAGGATTAATCCTACCGGGAACAGAGGGGATGGAATTTAATGCTTCAGAACCTCAAAATATAACCATTACTGTGGAACCAATGTACATAAACAATCAAACCTACTTCATTATTGAAACAATGGAAGATAAGCCAATTATATTCTCAAGTGGAGGAGAGCCATATTGGGTTGGAACATACGAAGCTGATTACGAGTCATATTTTGATTCTCAGGATATTCAAATTACAGATGATGAAAAGAATGCTATGTTAGAATCATTAGAAGATGAAATTGGTGGTCATATAATTAGATTAAATTCTGATTATACCGTTGAAACATCTATGGGTGGTGCAATGATTGAAAGAATAGAACTTAATAATGATGGTTCGTTAAATATCAATTTATATAGTATAGAGAAAAAAACCATTACTCCTCAGATAGAAGATGGCGAGATTTTCTTTACTATTCCTGCGAAAGAAGGGGAAATAAAATTTGTAAAGGTTGACTAAGCTTACTTTAAATAAGTATATTGGCTATTAAAACCAAAGTAACTCTCCAAATAATTTAAATAATCTGTTATATTGAATTATCTTTTATTGTATATATACTTTTTCCATAAATTTCTATCAGGATTATATTATGGATGAAAATACATTTAACCTGCTTAATAACCTAAAAAATGAAGTAGAATCAATCGGAGAGGATAAAAACCATATTTTTCATGCATCCGATAGTACAAAATTCATAGAATCATATATAATCGAATTGATTTCATTCTATAATGAAAGATACAAAGAATATCAAAATATAATATTTAGCAGAATAAAGGATTTTATTCCGTATATAAGAATTGATAAGAATTTTATATTAACTCTAAAACCATTGGATATAAATGAAACCATTGAAATCATCCACAAAAAGAACCCCAATCTCGCTACCCTAATAGAAAATACCGACATTGTCAACAAGCTTTCATTCCCGCTAGATGTAACGGATGAAATGTGTTTCTCAAAAGCAGATTATCTTAAAGAATCATTGGTAGATGCGTTAAATGTATATGATATAAAATCTCTGATAAAATCTTCACATACTCTTTTCGTATTACCTGCAGAACTGGATTTCATCACTATTTACTTTGGCAAGAGACAACTTATGTTCTTGAATTACTTTGATGCTATAAAGATAAATCCATTCAATAACCATCCATTACAGCTAATCGGTGAGGATAAAGAGATATATAGAAAAGCCAATATAATGACCCCAGAACAAGCTGTTAGTATAGACAATCTTGCCATTTATCATAAGAAGACAAAAAGAAGAAGTGTAGATTTTATTGTAAACCAATATAAAGATTTTTATGAGTTCATTAGTAAAAGTGAAAACTATCTCAAAATAAGGAATCATCTATATAGATTCGTATTGAATAATTATCCTGACTTGTGTTCATAAGCATAAACCTAATCTTTGGGTATTAGCTTAATGCGGTTGTTCATAACCTTATATGCTTCTTCTTTGCTATTTACAGGGTCTCTATAATTGTCTTTCCTGTACCATTTATCAAATTGGTCTAAATAGTTTTCATTATGGAAATGTCCTGAATTACCCGTTGCGGATAGGGTTTCAGAAGAACGAATAGATTGCATATTAGATATAAACTTTACACCACTATGACTTATCGGTTTATATAGCGAATCAACGTCATATATGGTTTTGCTGATACTTACAAAAGAACCGCTGAGATTTATATCCTTAGAGTTAAATATCATATTATATGGGAAGATATCTCCTAATAGATGTTTATATTTAGTTCTATGGGTTTTTCCCCAGGTCCAGTTTTTTAATTTGTTACCGAATCGTGATTTAAGACTTTTATAGGAGTTCGCAAGTGATTTTTTCAGTACCAGTTCTAAATTTTCCACCCCTATAGTGTCTTTATCATCAAACCAGCTGGATTCAGCTTTCTTAATAAGATTGACGAAATTGGTATATAATATATCATTATCAAGGTATCTCTTAAACCCACTTTCACTTAGTTCATCCTTTAAGGTATTACTCATAATGTGATAATATAGTTCATTGAAGACTAAAGCCCCTGTACTATCAGGACTTGTTTTATAATCCCAATTCTCAATGATTTCGATTAATGCATATTCCGTTTCTGTAAAAGAATAATCATCCTTATCCCTTAATGTTTCTAATATATTAGGGAGGATATCCTCAGCTATTAAATCTAGTACATCGTCATGAATATTCTTTATGTAATCAGGATTTAGTTTATCCTTATTATTAATCAGCTGTTCTATTCTTGAATAACGATAATCCTGATAATGGAAGAATGATGTGTAATATTCATTATGGTTAAAGACACTTGGTTTAGAGTTAGCATGTATTATGTAATTTTTATCCGGATTTAAGTTAGCAGGAAGCTCGTAAAAATCATAATATCCACTCCAATTATGCAATTGGTGTGAGTTGTCTTGAAATCTATATGGTATATTCTTTTCTCCTCGCTTTGGTATTTGTCCTGCATATAAAGAGGCAATATTGCCAAAGGAATCGGAATAAGCAATACTAATACCATTCCCCCAATAATAAGATAAGCCTTCCCTAAATTGTTTATAGTTCTCGGAATGGTTTAGTATATAATAGGTTTTGAACCAGTCATCTCTTAATCCTTCTTCTCTTTCTATAAAGTTATCATCGTAGTAAGACCAATGAAAAGTCAAGGCTTTATGGCAATCCATATTTGATAAAACCACACCATTTTCTGTTTCATATCTAATGAAATCTTCATTCTTTTTCTTACCCTTTATATTAATCCTTTCACGGCTAATATCCATTTGTTTCCATTCACCATTATACTTATATGATGTAGGATTATTCGGATGTAGGGTTTCTATGTAATAATCTGTATCATCAACCATTAGATTTGTTATACCCCAGCTTATATACTCATTATGACCGATAAAACCGAATGGGGATAGAGGGAGAAAGTATCCATAAAAGTTCTGTTGTGGGGTAGCGATGTGGGCTTCATAAAAGATTTGAGGAAGGTTATTGGTTGTTAGGAGATTACTGGATAAAAGAGGATAGCCATTTTCACTCTTACCTCCTGATATAGCGATAGAGTTCCCTATCATAGGAGGGATTATTGTTTTTAGAAGTCTATCTCCTTTTGTTTTCCAGTCGAAGTCTATCTTGCATTCTTTTAATAAGTCATATTGTTCTTCTTTATCATCGAAATTACTTAGTATGGGTAAAATCTCTTCCATCCTGTCTTTACCGAAGTCATTAATCATTTTAAGTAAGGTTAGTTTATCGTAGGTCATAGCATATCTAATTAATCCGTTTACAGCATATACATCCTGTATACGGAAAGGCTCAGGTTTAAAATGCAGTATTCTGAACTCGATTGGTAAATCATTATTTATTTGGTTTAGATAGGTATTAATTCCATTAATATAACTTTTCATACATTTTATGTAGTGTTCTTCTGAGTTTTTAACTAGGATTTTCTCTGATATATCGATGGCTCGTTCTGAGATACCCAAAGTCTTAATTAATATGTCCAATGGAATATACTTATCACCCAGGTATTCGGAGGATTTACCGTTAGCAATAAGTCTCATAATAACCATTTGCCATAATCTATCTTGAGCTACAGCATAGCCTAAGGAAAAGTATGCATCTATATCGTTCCTGGCGAAGATGTGTGGGATACCAGCTTCATCCCGGATGATTTCAGTATTATTGCTTATACCTTTAACTGCTATATTTGCTTCCAAAACCGGCTTTGTGTCATAATAGATATATGTAACAAATATTAATAATCCTATTAAAGCAATAAGGATGATAATTGATAAAATCTGTATTATTCTTTTTAGCATATTTGGTCTCTATTTTCGTTGATATAGTTCTCTTAATGATGGTTGCTATAATCCTAATTTTGTGATACTAAGATAATAAAATAATCTATTATTTCTAGGAAATTCTTTTTTTATATATAATACAAATAGTTCAAACCAAGATAAGATGATGAAATCATATACTTTATTTAGTGGATTATACTTTTTTCATTTCTATCCCGGCTTGTTTAAAAAGCATATGAGAGAGGTTCTGCAGTTTATCATTGCGTTTTTCCTTGTATACTACTTTTCTTATTCCTGCGGTAATGATGAGTTTAGCACAATCATTACAAGGAAAGAGATTAACATACAGAGTTCCCCCTTCAAGTGAAAACTTAGATGATGCTATAGCATTAGCTTCTGCGTGGGTCATTACATCATATTTGGTTATCAGTTCGATACCTTTTTCTGTTTCAATCTCTAATGAGTCTTCCCTATTAGAGGGAAGCATATCATCATCAACCCCACAGGGGAAGCCATTATAACCGGTGCTGACTATTCGATGCCTTTTGTCGGTTATTACACACCCCACTTTTGTATTTTCATCATGACTTCTTAAGGAGACAGCCTTGCATATATTAAGGAAGTATTCATCCCATGATGGTCTTGGATTGTTCCATTTTTCTTTATTCATACTCTTTTCCTTTAGATTTTACTTATGTAATCAAATTGGAATAAGATTTCATTTAGGTTTAATATTGATAATAATCGGTAGAGTGGATATTTTCTTAGAAATAAACTCAATAATCCTTTTCAGATGGTTTTTTATGGTAAGCATTCTAATTTATAATAAAAAAGCGATGTTTGAAAAATTGGACTCATTCTCGTTTCTATATGAAATTTTATTTTATATATCTGATTAAAATGGAAACTCCTCAGATTTAAGATATAGCTAATCTCACTCCGATATTAAACCATAGTGGTCAAAAGGAGTAATTAATCATAAGGGAGCTATTAAAAGATGAACGAATTAAATCAACTAGTTGAGTTGGATATATATTTTAAATATTATGAACTTTTTAATAAATATATGACAACTGTCAAAAAGCAATATGAGTCTTTACAAAAGATTAAGAATAGGATAGATAAACTTCCTGTACCCCTTAAAGAAGAAGATAAGCTTATAGCAGATAAATTTGATAAAGCTGTAATTAAGATAGAAGAGGAGAATCATGAATTATCCTCTAGGTTTAATAGATATGATTTTAGTGAGGATGCGGTAAAAGAGAATTATAACGATTTTAAAATAATAAGTTATAAATTTGTAAAAAGTAATATAAAAAAGTATTTAGACCAACATTTGATAAAAGAGGGAAAGTTCAAAAATGAAGATGAGTTTCATTATTTTATAGATAGGCTTGAAATGATGTTATGGGATTTTTTCACCAAAAACTTTAATTATTCTTCTGAAATCCTTTCCATATTTGATTCTACTAAAGATGAAATCTTTGAAAAACTAAAAAAAGATTATATACAATAATAAATTATATTTTCCTAATCCAATTTATCTTAAATATTTATTAATCAATGAATAGGGATTTCTGAAATTTATCAAAGATAGATTTAATATTTTTTTGAACTGAATCAACTAATTCTTCGACTTCAAGACATGGAGAATTCGGTATGATATTCGAGGA
>CAYUUC010000215.1:0-6421 GCA_964447635.1 uncultured Spirochaetia bacterium | reverse complement strand
CTGAGTTAAAAGCAAATTTTATCAGAAATATTCCGACTAATAATATTGCATAAGAAATTATCCAATACAATATTATTACAAATATAGGTGTGAATTGGTAAAATAAGTATGAACATATATTTAGTATAAAATATGCTAATATAAATCCCATACCTCTAGTCGTAGGTAAACCTTGTCTAACCTTAACCCATCCAATAAAAGCGATAATATAAGAGATTAGAGTCATAAGAGCCGCTATTATCATTCCTGTTATAAATAGTTCTTTAGATAAAAATGACGAGAATAACAATATAATGAACGGAGACGATATCCATAATATTAAAGTTGTCATAATCATATTTAAACCGGATATACCCCTCCTCAAATCCATAAACTTTTTAGATTGATTAAGACCATAGATAACTAATATATATCCCGTTATGATGGCTAATAACATTAATATAGGTATGACTATCGAACTCTCACCTATTACATTTATTTTTAAATAAATGTTTGTTAAATTTGAAATAAGTCTAGGAAGAACTATAGCAATATAGAATATCAGCAAAAACCCAGCTATACCGGATACAAGAGTACCAAGTATTATATAATTCATGCCTGGGTTATACTCCTTCACTTGCTGATTGGATCGGCTATTTTCTTCTAAAATCTTCTTTTTCATCATATTAAAATCTTGTTCATCGATAATACCTTTTTCCAGCATATCATGAAGTTTTTCCAACTCTTCATAATTAGTTGACATACACTCCTCCTAAATTATAAAATACAATAATTTGCATATTTATTTATTTGTTAAAAATCAGGTTAATTTTGGAAAATTTTATTAAAAATTTGTTATATGAAATATAGTCTACAAACCTACTACCAATCCAATATTCCATGATATATCATGAAATTGAATATGATGGTTTTTAGTTAATCTGTTTAATTTGACTAATTATGTAATCTAATGTTATAGTATGAAAATAATATAGTAAAGTAAAGACTAAATTCGAATTTTATTGAAAAATTGCTTTATACCAGTGAAGACCTTATCCTTTCTCTTATTGAAGGTGCTGGAGTTGGGTATGTTTATGATTTTAACTATCTTGTATCCACCCGATTTAAGTATGGTTTTTATAGCCTTCACCGTACCTCTGCTCTGTGAACCGAGCTGATTAAACGGGAAGGGGGCGGAAGATGCGGTTACGATGATAGCTTTCTTCCCTTTCTGAACAGGCTTTATATTGAACCCATCGATATACTCGAAAGTAGGCACTGCTCTATCGAAAAGCGTCTTCAACGGACCAGACATATTCCCCCAGTAGGTAGGTGAACCGACAATGAGCAAACCCGCTTCATCTATCTTATTCACTGTCCTATGAGCGTCATCCTCCTTCAATACGCAGGTCTTGTCCGGTCTACACTTTTTACACCCTATACAAGGCTTGATGTCCATATCATAAACTGATAAATGTTCTACGGTTGCGAAATTGGACAGGATGTCTTCCATGTGGTTAAGGATTTGAGATGTCACCCCTTTCTTGCGGGGGCCACCATTCAGAATCAATGCTTTCATCATATCCTCCGATTGATTTTTGAAAAACTAAATATGGTTTATTGGTTTTTGCTAATGTTGTATTATACTTAATAAATATTATATCATTAACCAAATGTGTTGAGCATTGGAAGTATGAATTTTTAATAGAGGATAAAATGTCATATAAAGCCTTTTTGACAAGTGTATTACTTATAACAGTGCTTCTTCTTTTCTGTGTAGAGGGAGGATTAGCCCAGGATAATGTTAATGATGAAGAAGCTTCATCTAATAACGATTATCCGCACTCTATCGGTACAGACCCGCTCCTGCCCTTCTTTAAATCTTTCGCTTTGATATATGCTTATGACTTTCATAAACCTTTTGGTGTGGTGGTCGGTGTATGGTACAGCTATGCGATGACTACACCTTCCGTTTACCTGGACTATCCGGGAGCTGTTCAGACTATTTCTATGGTAGCTGGGTTTAGGTGGTTTATATGGAGGGGACTACATCTGGAGTACCAGATACTCCCCGGATACAACAGGTTTTACGAGGAAGACGAACAGAAGTATTATCACAGCTTCTGTATATATAATGAGTTTCGCTTCGGTTACCGCTTTGACTTTAAAGTATATGGCATCCCCTTCTTCGTTAACATACAGTGGCCCATCGGATTCAGCTTGTATGAAAGTAATGAGCCTGCGAGTTTTGCTGTGGTAAACAGTCAAGACCCTATCTTCTATATCTTTTTCCCCAATATATACTTAGGTTTTAGATTCTAAGCACTGCTATCTTTAGTTTTCATCATGGTTTGACTTTGCCTTATCAAAATAGGACTTCAGTTCGAATATACCAACCATCAATAAGATATAACCTACTATCCAGGCTAGAGGAGCGAAAGGACCTAATGCCATCGAAAATACCCCTATAAGGAAGAAAGCGGATATGAACCCCATCCCCTTCGGGTTGGATAGGCTTAATTTTAATTTGGATATACCTAAATAACCTATCAAATAACCAAATTCAACCAATAAGAAACCTATAATGAATCCCATTATCATATAAGCCAGATATGTATCGGTAATTTTTACCAATGTAGGCGGTGTTACCGAAACCAATCCCAACGATGAGTATAAGTAAAATACTATTGGACCGACTATCAATAAGATGAGAGAGGTTATAAGCATATTTATCCCTATCTTTCCCTGTTTATCAACCACTCGCTTGGATATATCCAGACCTATTATAACAAATATATAACCCGCTATGATGAGTAATGCCAAAAATACAAACAAGATGATTGTTAAGACGTCCAGAGAACCAAAGAAATTGGATAAGTATTCTTCCAATAAGGGAGGGTCTGAATAGGCAAATCCATTGTTACTCATCTCTCCGATGATAATTGGAGTAATGATTGTAGAAAGCACTAATAATAAGAATCCTGATATTCCGGCTGCTAAAGCTCCCGCTACGATATGAAACATACCTGGATTACTCTTTAACTCATGTCCTTCGCTTTCCGAATCTAATATCTCTTTTTTCAAGTCATTATATTCTTCTTCGCTAAGGTCTCCTTTTTCTTTCATTTCATGGAGTTGTTTTAAGTTTTCATAATTTTCCGACATTTAATTCCCTCCTACTTATATAATTTAAATCATAGAAATAGCCCGAACCATACCTAACAATTTCCTTTAAGTCTAATTATATTATATTATAATATAAAAATAATATTGTTATATGTAAATCGTTTGTTTGTAATTTATGTAAAAAAATGGTCTTTTAGTTCTAATTTGAATAAATTTCCATAAGGTAATGATATAATTAAATCCATCATGGAGGGTCAACTTATGATTTTTTCTTTAAAAATTTATAGACATTTTGATATATAATTTATATGTGTTATTATTTATAATTAATATTAGAAATAACATTATTTAAAATTATATTTTCATAGGGGGAAATAATATTATGAATAAACGGACTTTTTTTATCACAATATTATTAATTCTTGTTTCTGTATTTACTTTCTCTTCTTGCTTCGGTGATTATATCACGGATCATCATTATTACAGTAAAGCAAAATCAGCCATTGAAACACCTCATGGGGATTACATCGTAGTAGGATGCTTATTACATGAAAAAAACTCCTATTATTCCGCTCCTAACGCTGGATGTTCAATGGGGGATTATTACGAGGATTCCAAGATTTACACAGTAAAACTGGATAATAACGGACAAGTCCTTAATGAGACAATCTTTGGCAATGACAACGAATACAAATCAGCACGGGAGATAATTGCAAATGATGATGGTGCTTACTTCTTATTGATTGCTGAAAGGGATGAACCTATATATAAAGATCAAGCTGTTACTGAATATTTTGCCGATGATATGCAAATTAGCATATATGAAGCAGATGACAGTCTAAACATTTCTGAAATAAAACATTTTTCAGATATTAACTTTACTTTTGAATCTGATGAACATCTTACAGAATATCTCAACAGATTGTATATTCAAAAATCGGAAGTTGATGCTGGTTACAGAATTTACGGAAATTTGTCAAGGAGTAATCATTTTGAAGATATTATTATCAAATTAGATAATAGTAGCGAAAAAGAATGGCAATATCATTATAATAGCAGAATAAATGATATACTTAATATCGCTCCTGATGAATATATCATCGCAAGAGGGAGTGGTTCGGGAGAAGTATCAAAAGTATTATATAATAGTACGAATGAGGAACATAAATGGACAATTGCAAAGTCGACAGACCTTGAAGAAAATGTCATCATATATGCGGATTCTATATTTCAGGCAAATAACGGCAATTTGTTTGTTATTATGAAAACAGAAGCAGGATTACACTCTATGGTCATCGATACTTCGGGTAATATAATATCCGAAGAAACTATTACTTCTTTTGCCGGCTTAGACCCCGATTTCAAAGAAGACATGCTGAAGTTTCAGGAGAATATGACAGGGAATTACTTCACAATTATTGATTCCGTATTTATTGAAATTAACGAAAGCGGACAGTTGATTAAATGCGAATCGTTGGAAGAGGATTTTTCCTACCAAAGCAGTATATACGATGTAATAGAAACATCAGACGGTGGATTCTTAATATCGGCAAGTGAATATTTTGATATGAATAATCGACCTCACTTTTATGTTCTAAAGTTAAACAGTTCATTAGAAAAAGAATGGGATTATAAATACACATATACAGCACCGGAAAATTAGTAAAGATCCCGATTTAGTTCCAATCACTTCCAATGTGACGGGTATAGTGCTTAGTCCCTTCGAGTAGTTGTAATAAAGAAGTCGCCCATAGCTTCCTGCATATCGATTCTGGGCTCCTGCTTATATAGCGGGTTCTCTTTCGACCACTCCATGAGTTTATCCGTGATGTACCTGGATACCTCGCTGAAAGAGACTAAGCCGTCCTTGATTAAGGAGTGGGGTCTTTGACTAACTCCTCCAATATATAATTCCAACAAGGGTCTACATCTTTTATAAGGTGGTCAATGGTGGTTTTTACAGGGATATGCGGATATACGGCATCAGGTTCATTTTTTAGTTCTTCTTGGTCAAGTTTTAATATTAAGGTTCTTACTGTTAGTGATAGAGGAAGGATGAGTTCGTATCCTTCTTCTTTATAGTAATCTCCTTCAATGAGACTTTTTGATGTTCCATGAGATACAGAAGCATTTGCAGTAGGTTCTCCTATCACCATTCCGATATTGTTATCCTTCACTATTGCTGGAAGCCATGACCCTAAACTGAAGGATTCTGAACCGGTTAGAACATATAGATTACCATCAAATAATGTATCTGTATGTCGGTAATACAATAGGTTTTTGTGACCTTCTTCATATATCATAAGATAAGAATTTTCTTCATTTTTTTCTGGATATGCCTCTTCTCTTAATCGATAGACCCATCGAGTATATGTAAGTAATTCTTTATAGTTTTCTATATCAAAAAAGCCTAAAAAATCATATATATGTTTAGAATATCCTCCTGTATTGAATCTCAAGTCAAGTATTATATTTTCAATTTCATTTAATTTCATTTGATTAAAGAATTTTTTAAAAATTTTTATATTGGTTTGCTTTTCTTCTTCGCTTCTATAGAAAAAGTTATTTATCTGTATGTATCCAATGTTATCATTTGGTAATATTTCTGTATGTATCGACTTATCTCTGATTTTTGTAATATCATTTCTGCCAAGGTTCATGATTGTGGTTATTCTATCTGTTACAGTAAAATCATAAGCGGTATTTTTATAATCGAAACTAAGTTCAATTTCTTCTGGTCTATCTTCTATTCTTTCATAATTTACTTTTATCTCATTTTGACCATCTACTATTATATTTAAATATGAAAGCATGCCACGATTTGTTATTAGATAAGAATTGGGTGATATTTTTCCATATTTGTTGTCACTGCAGATAAATTTGTCAATTTCTTTCCTCAACTCGGATACATCTTTACCACCTATCGATATTATTCTTTTGTATTTCAATTCTGAATAATCCTTATGAGTATCAACAACATAAAGCTCATCCCCAAACCATCTTACGAATATGGGGAGGTTTTTGTTCTTTTCCCAATAACAATTGAATCTGGAATGTCCGTCATTAAAATTTGCCATAAACTTATTCATAAAGAAAAAAAAGTCATTATCATTGTCGATGTTGCTGTTCTCTAGTTTAAGGAGTGTTTCCTTCACTAATTTTTTATATTCATCATTAGAAATATATTTAAAATAATTAAAATATCTACCAACATAATAAAAATTAACTTGATTAGAAAAATGATCAAATAGTTCCAAATAATGTCCTATTTCGTGTTCATAAGATGGAACATTTGAAATACATGATGATATATGTA
>CAYUUC010000214.1:0-6445 GCA_964447635.1 uncultured Spirochaetia bacterium | reverse complement strand
GTATTTCTCTAAAATATTCTGTATCTTCCTACATTTGTATTTGTGAATAATTACTATATTTATGCTTCTTATATTTAGCTTATTTCTAAACATCTTCATAACATGCGTAGGAAACACCCTCGACGAAAATGAATACATGAGAACCATCATGCATGACGGCATAGAAAGGACATACCTCCTGAGAGTACCTATCAAGTATGACGCCTCCAAACCAGTACCACTACTACTTGTCCTGCATGGTGGAGGCGGGAATGCCATGAACACTAAAAAGCTTACCAAATACGGTTTCGATAAACTATCGGAGAGTGAAAACTTCATACTGGTATATCCGGAAGGTGTAGAGGGAAGCTGGAACGATGGAAGAGGGTCAAAGGAGATTTACGCTCAAAAAGAAAATATCGACGATATCGGATTTATCGATAAACTCACCGACGAACTTATGAAAGAATTCAACATTGACAAAAAGCAGGTTTACGCTACAGGACCATCCAATGGAGGCATCATGTCCAACCGTATAGCCTGCGAACTTAGCTATAAATTTACAGCAATCGCACCAGTCATCGCTACCCTCGCAAAAAACCTCCTAATCGAGTGCAAACCAGAGTTCCCTGTCTCTGTAATCTCTTTCAACGGAACAGATGACCCACTCGTCCCATTTCAAGGTGGCGATGTCGGCTTCGAAGGAAACGAACCAAGAGGTAAAGTACTGGGAGCTAAGGAAAACATCGAATTCTGGGCAAAAAAGAACGGATGTAACCTAAAACCGAAAATCACAAATATGCCTGATAACGCTCCTAATGACGGAACAACTGTTAAGAAACATGACTACGGCACCGGCAAAGATGGAGCAAAGACCATCATGTATGTTATCGAGGGTGGTGGACATACCTGGCCCAATGGTCAGCAATACTTGCCTAAGTCTATGATTGGGCTAACCACCAGGGACATAGACGCTAATTCATTAATATGGGAGTTCTTCAAAAACTCAAAAAGAAAATGAGAATAAAACTTCAAAAAAAGTTAGCGACAACTTGACTAAATTTCGATATATTTTATATAAGGAAATTTTATTAGAGGATAGTGATATGATGAAAAGATTGTTTATCCTGGTTTCCATACTTATATCGTTATTTATAATCCTCATGATAAACCCGGTGAGTAGCCAGGAAGATGATAGAGAAGCTGAACCGCTCTTTGTAATGAGGCAAGACGGTTTGTACGGCTACATAAACGAGCAAGGACAGGTCGTCATTCAACCACAATACAAGGAAGCATATGCCTTCAGAGATGGTATGGCTATCATCAGGGTGGGTGATAAGTACGGCTTCATCGACCAGAATGGGAACATCGCCATCCCTCCACGATACGATTACGTTTACCCATTTTCTGAAGATATGGCTGTGGTAAGGATGAACGGGAAATACGGATACATCGATAAGAACGGAAGAACCGTCATCCAGCCAAGATTCGACGCATGCTGGTACTTCATAGAAGAAAGGGCTATGTTCATAGAAGATGGCAAATACGGCTTCATCAACAAATCAGGCTACGCTGTCATACCAGCTAAATATGATTACGCATACCCATTCTCGGAAGGATTGGCAGCAGTCGGTAGAGGTAAAGTCGTATCAGAAAGAAGATGGGGATACATCGATAAGGATGGAAGAACCATTATACCATTTAAATACGATTATGCCCTGCCTTTCTCCGAAGGACTAGCCCCGGTAGACATCGAAACTGGATGGGCAGAAAACAGATGGGGATACATCGATAAAGAAGGTGAAACCATATTAGAAGCGATTTATGTTAAAGCATTCCCCTTCTCGGAAGGTTATGCTCATGTAAAGGTGGGATACGGATACGCCTTCATCGATAGGGAGGGGAACAACCTCACTGATATAAACTTCGATGATGCTTACTTCTTCTCTGAAGGTAGGGCAAGAGTGACAGTCGATAACCTGAAAGGCTATATCGATACCACAGGAGAAGTTATCATTCAGCCTAAATACTCAGTCGCTAAAACTTTCCGTAACGGTCTCGCCTTCGTGGTCGAGCCAGATGGAGATTGGGCTTATATCGATAAATGGGGCGACGTCGTCTGGAATGAGGTCTCCACTAACGACTCAGATGACGCCTCCAATGATGATGGGGATGATGACACTGAAGATGACGGCTCCAATGATGATGGAGATGATGATACTGAAGATGACGCCTCCAATGATGATGGGGATGATGACACTGAAGATGACGCCTCCAATGATGATGGGGATGATGACACTGAAGATGATGGGAATAATGATGAGTACGACGATAGCTGGTTCGATGAAGATGATGACAATAATGATGATGATAATGACAATGACAATGATAATGACAACGAATACGATGACAGTTGGTTCTATCCTGATGAGGATTAGTCGTTTTTTATGGTTTCCATCCTTTTTCACCGTCCGGTCCGATTGTTTCGCTATCCGTAATCACATCCGGCATGAACGCTCCGGTAACATCAGCATATCTTAGGTTAGTCCCTCTTAAGTCAGCATTGGTTAAGTTAGCCCCGTTTAGAAGGGCATTCTCCAGGTTCGCATCTCTTAGGTCAGCCTGTTTCAAATCGGTATCGATTAGTATGGCATAATGCAGATATGCTTTATGGAGGTTCGCTTTTCGTAGGTTGGATAGGGTCAGGTCCGAGCCGTAGAGGTATGCTTCGGTAAGGACTGCTTTCCTGAAGTCGCATCTGGTTAGCTTAGCGTTGCTGAGGTCTGCGTCGGTCATTATAGCTTTAGCAAACACTGCAAGGCTTGCTTCTGCCTTGACCAGGAAGGCGGAGCTTAAGTCGGCTTCGGTAAAGTCTGCCTTATCAATGATGGTGTTGTATAGTATAGCGTTTGTCATATCCGTTCCGATTAGATTGGTCTCATACATGTAGGCTTCTGTCATGTCTACATTCTCCAGTGTAGAGTCAACGAGTATGGTACCGGTGAGGTCTGCCTGGGAGAAGTTGGCGTATGATGAGAATGAGTATGCGATATTGGCATTTGTTAGATTGGTTTGCTTGAATAGTGCATATTCAAGGTCGCTTTTCATCAGCAGTGAGTAGGACAAATCCATATTACTCAGCTCAACTTTACTTAATTCACATCCTATACACTCCCCTGTTTCCAGGAAGCTTTTCAAGTCGGCATCATCGTAGGCGTTGGTCTTCTCATCAGCAAAGAAAATCAGTATAAGCATCGATAGGATAGATATAATGATAAATATATATGTTTTATGCATATTGTATCCTCCATTACGGTTATCTACTCCTCCTAATAACCCCATGGAGAGTTAAACTCATAAAGAATCTTAATAATGGTTAACTCTATGAGCATCATCACCCGGTTAAGGTCATATAAACCATAATAACACCTTTGAAGAAATTTACATGGTTTTAATATATGACGGGTGGGATGCCTCTCTTATTCTCATTTATTTATTATAGAAGGACTAGATATCCTTTTGATGAATTGATAGGATTGATATTCAATTGGTTATTCATGGTTAGGCATTTTGAATTGAAGGTCATATAGGCGTTTATATGTCCCGCCTTTCTCCAGAAGCTGTTTATGGCTTCCCTCTTCGGTTATCCTTCCCTCTTCTACTACGATAATCCTGTCTGAGTTGATAATTGTGGAGAGTCGATGGGCTATTACGATGGTTGTCTGCTGATGGTTTATCTTCATGAATGCACTCTGGATTGCCCTTTCAGATTCTGTATCCAGCGATGATGTTGCTTCGTCGAGAATCAAGATATGCGGTTTCCTTATCAAAGCCCTTGCCAGAGCTATCCGCTGTTTCTGTCCACCGGAGAGTCTCACCCCCTTCTCGCCTATTTGTGTGGAGAACCTGTCTGGAAGACTCATGATGAAATCATAGGCATTCGCTATCTTTGACGCTTCGATTATGTCATCTTTTGTAGCATTTGGTTTCCCATACAGGATGTTATCTGCTATCGACCCGTGAAAGAGCATTATGTCTTGTGTAACCATCGAGATTTGCTTCCGTATTGACTTAAGGTTGTAGATGGATGTGTCTTTACCGTCTATTAGTAGTCTGCCTGCTGTCGGTTTAATCAATATGGGTATGAGTTTAACCAGGGTCGTCTTCCCTCCCCCGCTAAGTCCAACGATGGCGAGTGTCTCCTTTTCCTTGATGGATAGATTGATGCCATTTAGCACATTGTCTTCAGCCTTTCCTGAGTATGAAAAGCACACATCCTCGAAGCTGATATCACCCTGTATGTGGTGCATATCAGGTTTATCTCTATCATCGTTGGTCTCCACTTCCTCATCCATTAAGCTGAAGATGCGGTCAGCTGATGCTGATGCCTGTTTGATATAGAGGAAGCCTTTAGATACATTCTGAATCGGTGCTGAGATTAAAGCAAGCGATGTGGCGAAGGTCACCAGGTCACCCAGAACTAAACCACCGGTCAGTATCTGATAACCGCCTATGGCAAGTACACCTAAAACAGCCATGAAGCCTATTAGCTCAAGGAAAGGCGTGTTCACCGCTTTGGTCCGGATGAACTTCTTCTCTTTGGATAGAAAGTCCCTACTCTCCCGTATGAACTCTTTCCGCTCCCGTCCCTCCATAGCATAGGACTTAACCACCGGGATGTTGTTAAGTATCTCTACGAGCAGATTGGTTATATCGGAGAACTTCTCACGGATGGTCTTCTCCACCCTTCTAATAGACCTGCCGATAAGTCCGGTCAGTAATACCGCCAGCGGTCCAATCACAAACAGAACCAGGGTTAATACAGGATTGATCAGGAGCATATAGCCCACAATGAAGATTATTGTGAACAGCTCCTTGATAAAAGTCATGATGAGTTGCCCAGCGAAGTCCTGTACGATTAATACATCGTTATTGGTTATTGAAATGATCCTCCCAATTCTGCTTCTCTCGAAATACTTCAATGGTAAGTAGATAACGGTTGAGAAAAGGTCTTTCCTAATCTGGAAAACTATCTTGCGCCCCATATAGTCTACGAAGAAAGTTGACAGGTAAAATGCAATGAACTTGGTTATAGCTACGATGACCCCGACTACGATTATCACTATGAAATAGGTTATGTCTTCATCAACATTGACGAATTGGTCAACACATCCCCTGATGTCCATAGACTGCCTGAGTTGGTTCAAAGGGTCTTTAGGTTGCTCTTCGGTATCGATTTCGGTTGTGGCTTGTTCACCGTCCAGGAGTGATGTGAGTTGGTCTATGATGGCAACGGGCATCACATTCATCACCGAGACTATGGTCACGAGTATAATTGCAGGAATGAAAAGGTAATAGAAATGCTTTATATACGAGAATACTCTCAACACGGATTTAGCTTTTTTAGGTTTGCTCAATATTACTTCCTATAAGATATTTAACGAGTATATATATTTAACTGGTTTCATTCTTCATCCTTGATTCGATGAATCTGCCTATTTCAACACCACCCCACACTCCAAAGAAAAATACAAGCAAGCCGAAATAATCCACAGAGAAGAAGAATAATAAAATTCCAAATGTTAGAGAAGCTAAACCCAGCAAGACGCCCACAATCAAATGTCCTTTTCCTGCTTTACCCAGTTTCATCTTATCGTCCCTCCTGTTTTGTCATTCTCATCTGTTCTTAAACCTGGCTTCTTTATATCAATGTAGCAGGTTCAGTCCAGATTGTTTTCGTGGAAGTCGATAGCATCAGCAATCCGTTCCTTGAGGTTATCGAAGCCGTCAGCCATGGGGAGTATCTTCTCCCGGGTTTCTTTTATGTATCGCTTCCTCTTGGGTGAGTTGGGGTCGTGGTAGTATGAATAGAGGTTAGCGAGTCTATCGCATAGTTTGAGCAGACGGGCTTTCTTGTTCGCTTTGATTTTCGGGTAGTATTCCTTATCAATGTCCTTCTTCTCGCCTTCTACTTCCTTGGATAAGAGGTCGACGAGATGGGCTACTTCATTGCCGTATTTGTCCTCAACTTCGGATAGATGGGTGGGTGTGTCTTCCAGGACATCGTGGAGGAGTGCTGCGAGGATGGTATTGACAGTCGGTTCGTAATCCATCGCCAATATAGCCACGGTGATGGGATGGGTATAGTATGGGATTTGCTTCTCATCGGAGGAACCACGCCTAAGCTGGTTTAGGTGTTTCATCTGTATGTATTCGAGGCATTGGTTGAGTGAGCTATAATCGTATTGAGTATATAGAGATGCGGCTTGGTTTTTGAAAATGCTTATCAATTCATCTTCGGAGTTGATAATCTTAGCCCATTTGAGGAAGTCATCAGACTTATTAATCATGGTTTGTTCTCGGGATTTTTATTGGGGAAGCAGGGACTTGAACCCCGGACCCGCTGATTAAGAGTCAGCTGCTCTAACCAACTGAGCTACTCCCCCGATGGATGTTTATCCAACAA
>CAYUUC010000213.1:0-6463 GCA_964447635.1 uncultured Spirochaetia bacterium | reverse complement strand
TCTAATAAAGATAAAGATTTTTTTATCAATGTAAAAGATATTCAGGATAGTGATTTTGACCAGATTAACCCATTCTTTATTAAGTTCTTTTGTCTGAATGATGAGGTATTAAACTTGATTAAGGAAGCACTATTTATTTTCCTTAATCATATCGATAGATTAGAATTGAAAGAAACATTATATAATGTGGTTAGGGAAATATTAAGCAACTCAATAAAGGCTAATCTAAAAAGGTCATACTTCTTTTTTAAAGGCAAAAACATAAATGATCCTGATGATTATAGAATGTTAATGAAGAATTTCGATGAAAGTATTAAACTATTTAATAAAAAGTTCCCTGATAGAATGAAAAAAGAAAAAAGATATGTCATGCTTAGATTATTCTATGATGGGCATAATATTAACATCGATGTAAAAAATAACTCTACTATCATTGATGAAGAAATGAGAGAAGTTGAAATAAGGGTAGAGAAGGCAAAAGACTTTATATCAATGTCTGACCTATTTGATGCTCATTTTAATGATAAAGAAGGTCCAGGATTAGGAATTGGTATGTTAATATATCTTCTTAAGAATGAAGGTATTGGAGAAGATAATTTTAATATAAAAACCGATGGTGAATCTACATATACACAAATTAAAATACCATTAATTATCGATAGAGAACAATCCGGATTTAAGATAGCTGAAAGCATGGTTAGAGAAGTAGATGAATTACCTACATTTGATGAAAATGTTAGATATATTCAGGATTTGATAATGAAACCCAATTCTACTATTAATGAGATAGCTCTGGCTGTACAAAATGATATATCAATAACCAGTAATCTATTAAAATTAGTTAACTCTGCTGCCTTTGCACTTAATAGCAGAATCGACAATGTATCAAGAGCTATTCAGATTATTGGCCTTAAAGAATTGAACAGCATGTTATATTCGATTGGTACTAAGAGGATAATGGAAGGAAGATATGAAGCATTTGAAGAGATATGGGAGACTTCTAAAGAATGCTCTTATATATGTCGTTTGCTTGCTAATAAGAAAAGATTTAGTAAAGAGATAACCAATAATATGGTCATAGCAGGATTACTCCATGATGTCGGTAGGGTAATTATATTAACTATGGAGAAAGAGACATTGAAAAGTGTTGTTAGGTTTGCTGGTCTGAGGAATGAATCACCAGATATTACCTTAGAAGAAGCTGCTATTGGAATAAGCCATACCGATATAGGTTCTATGATTGCTCAAAAATGGAATTTCCCCGAAAATATTCAAAAATCCATTAAATACCATCATAATCCTTATTTATTAGATGATGAACAATATAGATATATTGTATATGCTGTATACCTATCTGACAAAATTATCGAGTATAACCAAGGTTTCAACAATTATGAAAATATTTATAAACCATGCTTAAAGTATTTTGATTTTAATGAGGAAAACTATAATAAATTCGCAATAATTGCTAAGAAGAGATATATCATGAATACTTATGACCAATAAGATGTTTGTTATATTAAATAATCACTTCCCTTTTAGAAGACTTACCTTCATACTGAATATTAACCAATAAACTCGATGCCAGTATAAAAGTTATTATCGACGAACCACCTGCACTAAGATAGGGTAAGGTTATTCCAACAACGGGGAATATTCCTATCGTTACTGCTATGTTAATGAAAACTTGAGACACTATCATCGCAACGATACCAGATGCTATAAGTCCACCAAACATATCTTTAGCATAATATATCGTTAATACTCCTCTGAATATCAATAAACCATACAAGATTAGAAGTAGCAATACTCCAATAAATCCCATTTCCTCAGCGTAAACTGAAAAGATATAGTCTGCCCATTTTACTGTGATAAAACCTAGATGATTCTGTTTACCTTTTAACCAACCTTGACCATCGCTTCCACCTGCTCCTATAGCTATAATACTTTGTCTTAGGGAGTATCCGGTATCCTGAGGGTCTGCTGATGGTTCCATAAATGAGATAAATCTATTTATATGATGGTCTTTAATCAATCTACTAGAAGCCAAAGAACCAATAATACCTATACTAATAATTAAGAATATTGATAGAGTTATTCTAATTAATATATTTTTCTTGTACTTCCTAAGGAGGAATAATGATAAAGCTATTATCAATAAAGAAATTCCGATTATAATAATCAAATGCTGCTTATTTTGTAATAATGACAAAAAGAAATTATAATTGCTGTTGATAAGATTTGGTGCTTTTAATATAACACCGCCAATTAGAGCAATAATACCTCCTATAGTTATGGTTAAAATATGCAGTATACGGCTTCCACCTATAAAAAGCATGATTATTATAATTGGTATGAAAACCATCACTGTACCATAATCTGGCTGTAGAAAGATGAGTCCTATTATAGGGGATACTATTCCTATAGATAAAAGAAAGTATTTCCAATCTTTGATTTTATCACCAATCTTGTTTATATACCATGCTAGTGCAATGATTGTAACCAGTTTAGCAAATTCTGATGGTTGAATACCAAAAACACCTATCCCAAACCAACTCTTGGAACCATATTTCCTCTCTCCTATAACTAAAACTAGTACCAACATTAACAGGATACCTATATATAATACCCAAGTCAATTTTTGAATTTTATCGGTCCTGAAAAGGAATATTAGGAAGCCTAATATCAAACTTGGTATTATAAATATAATTTGTTTTAGATATAGACTTAATTCAATGTTATCATCACCGGTTATTTTTATCTGGGAATCATATTCGGAAGGGATATATTCGGAACTATATATAAAAAGGACACCAATGGTTAAAAGGGTGAGGGTTACGATAATGATAATAATATCTATTTTCATCCAGCTATTAAAACCAAAATTAATAGCTTCATTGTTGGTATTGGTTCGTCTTTTATCAATCATCATTGTCTTCGTCCTCCTCTTCATCATCATTTTCTTCTAGGTCTTCCTTTTCTTGGTTTTCTATGATTTTTTTCGCTTCTTCATCTATAATGCTTTTAATATCGGCTAATGGGTCTGTTGGAATGGGATTGAATATATCATTTGAGGACACTTCATTTTCATTTCCGGATTCTTCTATAGCCTTTTCTACTTCCTTTTCTTGGTTCTGCTTTTCTGTTTCTTCTTTTTTGATTATTTCCTCTTGTTCTTTTTTAAGATTTTCTCTTTCCTGAATAAGTTTTTCCTGTTCTTTTTTGATATCATTATCATTATCATCAATTCTTTCTTCTAATGCTAATTTCTCGGTCTTTTCTTCTTTTATAGGTTCGCTTTTCTGGGTTTTTTTCTTATCATAATCATTTTTAGTTGTGGATATATCTGTTTGTTTATCTTTATTAGATTCTGAGATGGAATTTTCAACAGGTTCTTCAGTCCTATTTCCTGTCTGATTAGTGTTATTCGAATTTCGATTTATTGAAGTTAATAATACTTCTTCATCCTTTTTATTTTCATCTGTATGGGGTTTTGTCTTATCATTAGGTTCATTATCTCTTTTACCTTTCAACAAATCAGTTTCATTATATTCACTAACTCTTTTATCTGTATTGATATTGGTGTTAATAGCTAATGATTCTAAGGAGGATAGTATAAATTCATCATTTATTCCTTGGCTATTGGTATTATCAACTAGAATTGTATTAGAAAGTTGTTTCTCAAACTCATTTTCTGGTGGAATGTATGGGACATTCATATCAGAGAATGACTTCTCTATAGATATACCTTCAAATATATTTCTGAATATAGCTGTAGCAATGGGTACTGCTACAACACCACCATAACCTGCGTTTTCTGCTACTACTGTTATAGCAATTATATCTTTCTTGTTCTCAGCGTTGTATGGAGCAAAGCCGGTGAATAGAGCATGGTCTTTCTTTCCATCTGGAACTTGTACAGTACCTGTTTTACCAGCGATAGGTGCGATAATTGAGGTTCTTGCTCTTCTCGCTGTCCCCCCTTTTAGTTCTACTACATCTCTTAAGGCATCTTTCAAAAATTTGGATGTCTTTTTGCTTATGATGGGTTTATCATTTATGATGTAATCTCTGGTTGTTTTTTCAAAAACCATATCTTCAGTATTAATATCTACAATTTTCTTTACCAGATGAGGTTTATAAAGATAACCATCATTAACAACCGCTGATATTATATTGTGTATTTGTATGGGAGTAATAGCGGTGAATCCTTGACCGATAGCTCCATTTACTGTATCTCCTGGGAGCCATACCGGCATGGATGTATGTTCCTTTTTCCATTCCTCATTAACGAAATATCCATTAATCTCATTTTCAAGGTCAATTCCTGTCAAGTCTCCTAAACCATACTTCTTACCATATTCATATATATTATCCCATCCTACTTTCAAAGCTAAGTTGTAAAAATAGGCATTACATGATACCTGAATTGCTTTTCTTAGATTGACCTTACCATGGACATGAGTGCATTTGAATACTTTATTATCTCTACCTACTACTTCAAATCCTTTACAAGTATACTCCCAATCTTTATCAATTAAGCCCAATTCTAATGCAGCTGAGGCTACTACAATCTTAAATATGGAACCTACTGGATAGATACCACTAATCGCCCGATTTAATAATGGTGAATCTTCATCATTATATAATTCCTTATAGTTTTCATAATATGTATTTGGGTCGTATGAGGGGGAACTGACCATAGCCAGTATTTCTCCAGTTGCAGGTTTAGACACTATCACCGAGCCTTTAAAGTTACCCAAAGCAAGATAAGCTGTTTTCTGTATCTTAGAATCAATTGTCAAGTATAAATCATTACCATGAACTGTGGGGATGATAGTCCTTTCAACACCTAATGACCTTCCTAATGAATTTCTTAATCGGGCAATCTTACCGATTTTCCCTCTTAATTCCATATCATATATCTTTTCTAATCCACTTCTTCCAATTGTGCTGGTTGGAATAAATAGTCTATCATTGGATAGGAGTTCTTCTTTTTCTGACTCAAATATAGGAGAGGTAAACCCGATTATATGAGCGAAGGCTTCTTCTAGTTTGTATTCACGCTTTGGGGAAGGTGTTACAGTTAACCATGGGTATCTATCTGCTTTCTCATATAATTCAATAGCAGTTAACTCACTAACATAGTCTTCTATTGTCAGGGGATCATATGGATTTATCTTATTTTTACTTATTTTTTTGTTAGCTTTTTCTATGGTTTTTATGATATCTTGGTATATTTCTTCAATCTTATTTTTAATTATTTTCGTGTTTTGGTCTCTGATTGATGCATAATATTCGTCCAATAAAATATTAGAAATTTCCTTAATCTTATCTTCTTTATCCTTTGATTTATCTCTATTATAATAGAAAGGGATTATAGATACTCTGAAAGATATTTCTTTTGATACAATTAAATCTCCATTTCTATCCCTAATTTCTCCTCTATAAGGTTCTTTACTCTCGATCTTTTCATGATCACCTTTAGCGTAATCCTTATAATCGTCATAATTCAAAACTTGTATATTATAAATATTTATTCCTAAGTATATGAATAAGAATAAAGAAACACTAAGTAATGCAATGATTCTAATTTTATGACTTCTAACTGTTATTGGTGTTTTATGATTATTAGTTTTATTATCATTCTTTTCCATTTGATAATCTCTCATATATTTTCTATATCTTAAAGATAGCTTTTTCTATCTTTTTTGACTATTAAGTTTAATATTAAATAAATCAATGGAGCAAATATAGTATTCATTAATAATTCAGCAAAAGATGAAATTAGGAATTTATCCAAAGATATATTCCCTTCTCCAGTTAAGGCTTTCACTAAGACCATAATTATTAGTAAGGTTAATGCTTTCCCAATTGTGGCGATTAATGGCATTAACATCATTGTGAGTATATTATTTAATTGAACCTTCTTATGGAAAAGTGTTACAATGAATGCTATGAGTGTATAAGAAAAAGCATGAATACCAAATAGTACCGGATTAAAAGAATCGATTAATAAACCTGCAAAGAAAGCGTATAATAAAGCGGGAGATTTACCAGATACTAATCCTACATAAACTATTAAAATTATTGCAAAATCTATTTTTCCACCTAAGAATAGATTTGCTGGTAGTAAAACCTGGATAGTAACTAATATAATAAGAGCGATAACGCTAGTAATGGCTAATTTCATCTTTTCAATCTTCTTCTTTTAACTTTTTAATTTCATTATCAGGTAATCTTTTGATTATAAAGACTTCATGTAATCTCATTATTTGGATATAAGGATTAATTATTGCTGATTTATAAAATTCATTCTCAATTGGTAATACTTCTATTATTTCTCCAATTCTAATATTCTTAGGGAATATACTATCTTCTCCTATGGTTTTAATCTTATAACCTTTTTCTAGTTTTGATCTTTTATCAATATAATTTAATTCTAATTCATTGATATTATCAT
>CAYUUC010000212.1:2276-6469 GCA_964447635.1 uncultured Spirochaetia bacterium | reverse complement strand
ATAATAAGAGTTTTATTCTCATCTATTTTAAAGTCATCAATCGGGAAAATATTGGAAAAAGTGAAAAATTTGGTTTTACCTTTATCATGTATATCATCTAATCCTGTTTCCTTAAATATTTTGTATATGAACCCCTGTATTTGATAATATGAATGTATGTATTCATAGTTATTTAAACATTTAAATGAAATAATAATTCTCATTTTTATACCTTCTTATTTAGTATATATTTGTAAGTTATTTTATATGAATCTAGTCAATTTGAAAACATAAAATATACTTTTTTTTAAAATAGTTATCATTTATTTATAATGTTTATTATAATTATATATATCAATTAATTCCAAAAGGAAAAGTAATATAAATGGAATATATTATTAAATATACTGGAGATCCTTTTGTTGATGCCGGTATTTCGGCTATTAAATCATGGACAGGCAAAGAATTAAAAGAAATTACCAAAGATGACATAATCAAAATGATAGAATTGATTGTAGACCTATATAGAAAGACTTCTGAATCGGGTAAGGAAAAAAGGGGTTGGAAAAACTCTATATATACAGTATTCGGAACAAACTCCAAAATTCTTCATCCATCAATAAAAGACAATAAAAAAGCATACAAAGAATTGCTACTTGGAATATTAGAATCAAACATTAACAATACCAATGAACCGATCTGTTCCTGTTGCGGTAAAAATAAATCATTAATAGAAAACAAGAAACTTAGTATTGGTAGAGAAATATTTCCTTTAATTGGCGGTGGAGGATATATAAACTTCTTCTCCAGTGGTAATTTGGGATTTAGGATTTGTCCAATATGTATTTTAATGGTCCAATTTTCTCCTCTGGTTATGATAAAGATGGGTGATAAACTTTCTCTTCTACATTCTTCTAATATTATTGTTATTGATGAATTTGCAAAAGAAGGGATCAAACATCTTAGGCAAAATATTGCAACCAAAAGCTATACAGGTTGTAGAGACATTGGATATACAAAATCCAAAAACGCACTTTTCAAAATCACAACAGATTTAATAGACACTTATAATGAAGAACTGTATGAAAATCGTGATAATGAAGAAGTTTCTATAAGGATATATTCTTTTAATAATTATCAGAATAGTTCTGACTTAAATACGATTGAATATTACGATTTACCCTCGAATGTATTTGCCTTTCTATCTGATATTAAAACAATAGGCAAATTAAGAATATGGAACAATTTTATAAGATCCGTAAGTTCCTACAAGAAAACGAATAAAGACAGCGAAGAGGATTCAGAAAGAAAGATAAACAATTATTATAATCCAGTTATAGAAGGTTTATTGAACGAGACAGCCATTATAAAATATTTCATAGATTATAAGAATAAAAAACCAAGATTAGATTGGGATATTGTAGATTTATATTTAAAAGGAGTATTAAACATGGAGCAAGAAAGAATTGATGCTATAAAACAATTAGGCGGCAAACTTGCTGATTTAATCAAAAGATATAATCTAAAAAAGAATCTTAGGGAAATTGAATATGCTAAAAATTATTACACGATGTTAAACCAGCTTAGAAAAATATGGGAAAAACATATAGCATCAGGTGAGAAAGAGCCTTTATTTTCTTTTGATGAGTTTATCTATATGACCTTCTCGGAAAATGTTTACAATAAATGGAGGGAGACAAGAGAACTTTTAATATTTAGAATATTTGAAATACTCCAGCCTACCGGATGGTTTATAGAAAGCGGTTATATAAAAGAAATAGAGGAAATTATCGAAGATGAAGAGATAGAAGAAATAAATCAATAATAGTTTTATAAGGAGAAAAAGGAATATGAGAAAGTTTATTCACGGGTTTATCTTAATCGACGCACCTCATTCAGCACTTAATAATGCCGGATCGGATGCAAGCGAAAGAACAGGAAACATAGTCAGGGTAAAGTCTATTAGAAAAGGGAATAAGATTTATCCCTATGTTTCGGGACAAGCGTTCAAGAATTGGTGGAGAAAGACTCTGGAGGAAAGATATAAATGGAACTTATCACCTGTGACAAGGGAAAAGAAAATAGCTTTTACAGAAGCCAATCCTTTTAAATATGAAGATGATGACCTTTTCGGTTATATGAGGGCTGAAAAGAAAAAGACCCTGACCAGATCGGCACCACTTAAATCATCTATGCTTATTTCGGTTATATCACAAAAACCGGTGGAGGACTTTGGCGTTATGTCAAGACAGGAAGGCGATTCCGTCCCGTTCGAGCATGAATTGTATTCTACTGTGCTGAAGGGCATATTCACACTCGATGTTGATATGGTTGGAAGGTTCTTCGCTAAAGAAAAAACGGGGTTCTTGAACTTAAAGGGTGATGACCTGGCAAAAGAAAATAATGCGGAGAAAGTAGAATTTATGGGAACATCTGTTTATTCAGTTAAAGAAGATGAAAGAAAGAAAAGAATTACCGAAACAATAGACGCTTTAAAATACATTTGTGGCGGAGCTATGCAGGCAAATCATCTTACGGATGTTACTCCGAAATTGATTATTATATCCTTGATGAATTGTGGAAATAATATATTTATGAATCTGGTGAATGAAAAAAATGGAGCTGTGGAATTTAGTTTCGACGGATTAAAGCAGGTTATAACGGATTATAATGATGATTTTGTTTCCGATGTTTATATTGGAAGAAGAGAAGGATTTATGGATAGTCTGGCGGAAGGGTTTTCCTCTGTTGAGAAAGATATTAAATCCGTAAAGATTCATAATTCTTCACCAAATACCGCAATAGACAGTTTTCTTTCCGATACCGTGAAAAATATATAAGGGGTTTGATTAAAATGAAACTTCTTAAAGTCAAAGTAAGTGGCTGGGCTACATCATTCAGGTATCCAAGCTTTATGATAGGTTTCCAGAGGACTCTTAGAGTTCCGCCATTATCTACCATTTACGGCTTTCTCTCTTCCGCCAAAGGTGATATTGTAACTCCTTCTGATACAAAAGTCGGGTATGTATTTGATTATGAGATGGCAGGAGTGGATCTGGAAAGCATATATGTGCTTAGCGGTAAAAGTCCACTAAAAGCCGGACAAAACATTAATCAAAGAGAGTTCTTGTATAACTTTGAATTGATATTGTATCTTACCAACACAGATCTTGAAAAATATCTCAAAAAACCCGCTTATACTTTAACATTGGGTCGATCTATGGATTTAGCATGTATAACCGGTATAAAGAATATAGATATGGAGAAAAGGGACAATGTGAGATTCGGGAAGACTATTGCTCCCTTTAATCTACCCAAAATATCAGGCGTTTATATGTCTTTACCGGTATATTTTGCTTATAATAAAATTCCACGAGAAGTAAAAGAAGTCAGGGAATTTATCATTATAGAGAAGATGATTGAGAAATACAACGGATCCAAACTATTTTATGATGAAGAAGAGGATTGGGGAATATATATCCATGAATGAACCTGAAAAAAAGGTCTATGCCAAAAGTGGAGATAAACAGCCAGAAATAACATTATATCAACATACAGAAGATGTTTTGAAGGTTTTTAAACAAATCAAAGCTTTTTACCCCAATCTTATTTATATCACTGGTAATGAAAATATATATAAAGATATTTTTTACTCATTATTTTTTCATGATTTTGGAAAATGTGCATCAGGTTTTCAAAAACAATTGGTAACCAATGAGAGATGGAATTATCGTCATGAAAGATTATCAGCATCTTTTGTTGAGATATTGAATGAAGATGAATTCTCCAAAGATTGTATAGCAATGGGTATAATTACACATCATAAAGTTTGGGGGGATTTGAAAGATAGAAAGAGTGATCTATATTTTAAATTATTTAATGAAAAACTAATAGAAATGGAAGAAAATATAGATTATATAAATTTTATGATTTGCAGATTACCTGCTTTATCCGAAAAATATCTGGGAGAAAGACTGGACAGACTAAACCCATTAAAATCTATTTCTCAAATTGGGGATGTACACTTTACAAGAATAAATAAATATTTTCATCCAATTAAAAGAAAAAAACAGAACCTTGATTTAGTTAAAAGATATGGAATGTTTCTAAAAGGATTTATTACAGCATGCGACCATCTTGCTTCATTTAAATATGATAGCAAATTACCTTATCTTAAAGATTTAAATAAAGTATTCTGTTTTCCTTCTTATACA
>CAYUUC010000212.1:0-2266 GCA_964447635.1 uncultured Spirochaetia bacterium | reverse complement strand
AAGAACATCTCTGGTAACGCTATACTCATAGCCCCTACCGGCTCGGGTAAAACAGAAGCATCTTTATATTGGGCTGAAAAGAATAAAGAAAAGATAGAAGGGAGGAAGATATTTTACATCCTGCCGTATACAGCCAGTATTAATGCTATGAAGACAAGACTGTCAGAAAAGCTGGGAGAAGATTGTGTCGGAATTTCTCATTGTAAAATGGAATATGGGATTTATAAATTGTTCTCGGAAAGGGATTATACTTATGATAAGGCTAAAGAACAGGCACAGGCGATGAAGTCTTTGATAAATAAGATATATTTTCCTATGAAAATTACCACACCCTTTCAGATTATAAAAAACTTTTTTGGTGTGAAAGGTTTTGAACAAAGGATAGCAGAAATGACCAACGGCTTATTTATATTTGATGAAATACATGCCTATGACCCGCGGACAACTGCTTTGATATACTGTTGTATAAAAGAATTAAATGAAAAATATAATGCCCATTTTTTAATCATGTCAGCTACCCTGCCGGATTTTTTAAGGGAGATGTTTTCAGAAATATTAAGCGTTAATTTTACTATAACTTTGGATAACCAAGAGATTGATAAATATGACAGACATAAAGCTGTTATAATTAACGGAACTGTGTTTGACCATATCGATGACATCAGAAATGATATTACAGAAGGAAAGAAAGTGCTGGTTGTATGTAATACAGTAAATAATTCTCAGGAAGTTTATAAGCAATTTGACGGCATAAAAGAAAAAATATTACTTCATAGCAGATTTACTGTAAGAGATAGAGAAAAGAAAGAAAAAGTACTGGAAAACGATAAGAATATTAATAATATAAAACTACTAATTGGAACACAGGTAATTGAAGTATCATTGGATATTGATTTTGATGTCCTGTATACCGAACCGGCTCCAATTGATGCGTTGCTTCAGCGATTCGGAAGGGTGAACAGAAAGCTGTATGAAAAAAGAGCTGGAAGGATATGTGATGTAAAAATATTAACCGAAGGCTCTGAATATGATAAGTTTATCTATAATCAGGACATAGTAGAAAGGAGTATTAAGATCTTAGAAAAAGAGAATTATATTAAGGAGAGAAAATTACAGGATATGGTTAATTATGTTTACAGTGAA
Source organism: uncultured Spirochaetia bacterium (assembly GCA_964447635.1). Lineage (GTDB taxonomy): Bacteria > Spirochaetota > UBA6919 > CAYUUC01 > CAYUUC01 > CAYUUC01. The sequence continues at coordinate 1,123 of CAYUUC010000212.1, read as the reverse complement.
GGATATAACGGTGATGAACAGAAAGTATTTGATGAAGTTAGAAATAGTTTTTCTTATTTGATTGAGTCTCTGGAACCTTTTAAAAGAAATGTAGAAAATGAAAAAGAGTTTTATAGCTTATTTGAAAATATTAACATTATACCAATAGATTTTAGAGAAGAATATGAAAATTATATTAGTGAAAACCGATGGCTAGATATTAAAGGATTGTATATATCCATAAATAGAAGAAAGTTTATGTATTTACTTAAAGAAGGCAAAATAGAATATGATGAAGATAGGAAAGAATATTTCATAAATAAGATATATAACCTAGAATATGGTCTGACTGATGAGGATAACTCAAATATAATATAAAATGGATAATCTGATGAAGTTTAGAATAGAAGATATAAACGGAACAATGGTTAATTATTATTTTTCCTGTGTGAGACAATTGTGGCTGTTTTCCAGATATATAAAGATGGAAGAGTCTTCTGATTTGGTATTGATGGGTAAAATTATTCATGAAAAATCCTATAAACGTAAAAAGAAGGAATTAATAATTGATGGGATAAAATTAGATTTTATTGAAAAAAAGAAGGGTTCTTTAATAATACATGAAGTAAAAAAGGCTAAAAGCAATCCGGAAGCACATAAATACCAGCTCTTATTTTATTTATATCATTTAAATAAAAAAGGAATAACAGCTGATGGTGAAATTAATTATCCGGAACAAAAAAGGTCTGAGCATTTTACTTGGGATGATAAGTATAAAGATGAAATAGAGAAAATATTAGAAAAAATACTTTATGTAATTAATAAGGAATCTGTCCCTTCACCTATAAAAAGTAAATTATGTTCTAAATGCAGTTATAATGATTTTTGTTGGAGTTAAACTTATGCCTAAAAACTATTACATTACCAAGAGTGGAAGAATTGTTAAGAAGAATAATTCTATATTTTTTAAAAATAATCAAGTAAGAAAGACTTTACCGATTAATGATATCGAATCGATGTATCTATTAGGAAGGATAACGCTCAATAGTGCATTGCTTGATTATATATCGAGGAAGAACATATGTTTACATTTTTTCCTACTGTGAAATTTTTGTTGATATAAGTCTGATCTTTTATTAAGAGA
>CAYUUC010000211.1:0-6476 GCA_964447635.1 uncultured Spirochaetia bacterium | reverse complement strand
AGCCAGCTTAATGATCTTAAGGACAATAATGGTTTTAATCCTTTCAATATTAAAGAACTTGAGAGTAAATTTGGTTTAGCTACTGATAAACCATTTATATTTGCTGTTAAAGAAGATAATGTGGAAGGACCATTTAAACCTGAGAATTTGGTAATGATGATTGCTATACCTTTTACTAACAAGGATAAATTGTTTGCAGAGTTATTAGATATTGATATTGAGACTTACACTACTACTGAGATAGGCGGCGGTACAATTTATATTAACCAGCAAGGTGAGGATGTCAACATACTACGGGATAACTATTTCATAATATTAGGTCCCCCGACTGTAAACAAAGAATCGCGTAAAGCATTTGCTGAAACCATGCTAACACTACCCGAAGACCAGGCACTAAGAAACTCAGACCGATATATCAAGCATATGAGTAATTCCAATCTGGAAAGTGTATTCAATATGTATATGGATATAGCTGCTGTCGATATTGACCTGGAAGAGCTGTTCAGTGGTTTTGGCGGAGCGGCGAATCCTTTTACTGGTTTCGGTTATCCAAATACAGACCAGTTAAAAGAAGTCGAATACGCTTTGGTTGATGGTTATGTCTCTGATTTAGCGATGGGTATCTCATCCTATTCTGAAGCCATAGATGGAAGTGAAATCTATTCCGGAGATTATACTATGACTGATCTGTTCAAGAATATCCCCGGAGAAGTGACTATGTTTGCCTATCAGAATACTGATATAAGTAATGTAGAAGAGGAAAGCGTTAATAACATAGTAGATTTGGTTAACCAGAATATGGGAGGGATATTCAATGAGATTGAAAATAAAGCTGGAAAAACTATATACGAGATACTAATGATGTTCAATGGTGAAATGGGTATATCAATAAGCGATTTTAACGGACCTTTGATGTGGAAAGCAATGTTTGGATTCGGCCTGTCCAATCCTGATGATATGAAGGATATATTGCCGGTATTTGCTCAAATCCTTTCACAGGAATTAGACCTTTCTATAAATGAGAATAATGGTATATATTCTTTAGAAATTCCTGGTGGAATACAGCTACCATACAGCATCAACTTCGGTATAGCAAGGGATAGTCTGATTATCGCTTCCAGTAAAACATTCTTTAATGACCTAACAAATAGCGATGAATCAACTATGGATGAAATCAATACCGATAAGATAAAGAACAGCTTTAACTCTAAAGAAGTTTCCAGCATCTTCCATATCAATGTTAACCATATCATAGATGGTGTGATGGGTATAGTGCAGAATAACTTAGAGCTTACCGATGTACTAACTCAGCTTAACGAATTGGTAATTGAGATGAACGCGGTTAGTTTTATGAAAGGCAGTTATTCAACCGGTGACTTCGAAATCGTATTCTCACAAAGTGATTTCTTAACAAAATTATATGAAATCATGATTAATTTTGTCTATATGAACAAACCAGCTTTTTGATTTTAAATAAAAAGGGGTGATATGTTACATCACCCCTTCATAAAACATAAGGACTTTCAATATGAACAGTTGGTCTTCCAGACTGTTTTTTATACTTGCTTTTATCATATCCATCTCCTACATCGGTTGCAGACCTGAGCCAATCCATATAAAGCAGATTGAACTAATGCCACCAATAGACCTACTCCTGAGCATAGGCGATAGTGTCACATTCATCGCTATCGCTCATTATGATGATGGTTCACTAACCGATGTCACAAAAGCGGTAGAATGGTCTATCGATTATGATAACGGTGACATAGACTCCGACGGGACTTTTACCGCTACCAAGGAAGGCTTATCCCATATTGTGGCTACGCTGGACGGAGTCAGGTCTAATACGGTAAAAGTAGGTGTAGCTAATCCGGGGTCATCAGTGGCATATCTGACAGTGTTTCCTGATGAAGTTCCATATATGCTGGTGGATTATCCCAAAAGGTTTTATGCTTTCATCGCATTCTCTAACTCTCATGACAAGATAGGCATCCAAAACGGTTTGGAGTGGGGAAGCAGTGATGACCGGCTTAAACACATAGGAGAAGGCATCTTCACACCGATTAAAGCCGGGACAAGCCGTGTAAATGTTCAACTGCCTAAACTCAATATGATAGCAGAAACGGATGATATAACTATACATCCTTTACCAGAAGTAGATTATGATAACGATATGCTTTCTGAGGAAATGGAAGCATACTTCAACACTGACCCTGAAAACCCGGATACCGATTCGGATATGCTTTCCGATGGATTAGAGGTATACGGATTACCCGGCTTAGACCTGCCATCCTATGGTTGCAACCCACTAAAGAAAGACCTGTTCATTCATCTAGACTGGATGGTGGAGAGGAATGGGGTGGAGTATGCTCCTAAGGAAGAGATACTCAGTCGGATAGCATTGAACTTCTCTACAGCTCCATTGAGTAATCCAGATGGCAGTAGTGGCATCTCCCTTCACATCGACGCTGGTGATAGGTCTATCGGATACCCGATTGAGCTGTCGGAAGGTGGGAACTTAGTCCCGTTTACTCAAAACATGCAGGGATTCAATTATGCTGACCACTACAAAGACCATTATCAAGACCCACTTAAAAGGAATGTGGTTCGTTATGGACTTATAGGTCATCGGTATAACGAGTCGGACTCCAGCGGGTTGGCGTATCTGGGGGGTTACACTTTTATCATAACCTTATACGAATACACCGGATACGATGCCTTACTTATCGGGACACTGATACATGAGTTTGGACACAATATCGGTTTGCATCATGCCGGAGTAGAACCGCATCCTAACTTCAAACCAAACTATAACAGTGTAATGAACTATGCTTATCAGTTTACCGGGGCGGACATAGATGGGGATGCAGTTGGGGATGGTGTGTTAGAAGCAGAAGAGGCTGAGGACTTTAGATACATACACCGTGGTGAATGCTACACATACTCGTCAGGGGATTTGATAGCCCTGGATGAGAACCATCTCAATGAGTATGAAGGAGTGAATGGTACCGTTTGGATAGACTGGGATGGTGATGACATCATCGAGGAAGATGTTAAGGAAGACATAAACCGGGATGCTGATGGCGAAGGGGACGGCATCTATGAGGTATTAACCGACTTCGATGACTGGAGGAACCTTACCTATCAGGAAACCTTACACACGCTTCAGGATAAATATGATGAATACACAGGCATACTTAAGATAGAGTATGATTACTCCAGGCGTTACCAGCTACCCGATGAGGACTGTCCGCCAGTTCCCTTCCACAGGTGATTGTAGCTTAACCGGTCTTCTTCTCCCATAACTTGCTTCTAAACAGAATATACATCATGAATAATCTCACAGTAACGCTTATCGATATCATTAACCAAACCAGATTGATGTTTGATATGCCTATCCCATATACCAACACTGAGATACTGCCTATCTCTATTATTAGGATGCCTGATGATTCAACCAGAGAAGGCGGTATGTTCCTACCCGCTCCTTCAAAAACGGATTGTAGGATGAAAGTCATAGCCATCACCAGGTAATTGTAAACAGCAAAACGGAAGAATGTCCCGCCTACCTGTATCGTCCTTTCTACATCGGTGAATAGACCCATGATGTGATAGGAGAAGATGAAGAGTGGCAGGGCTATAATGCTTATAACCATGATTACGGCTCCGACTAACTTAGCCATGTTTTGCCGGATTTCATCTATCCTGCCCGAACCGATGAACTTGCCTGCTGTTATGGCAGCACCAATCGATAAGCCATAGGTAGCCATAAGTAAAGTCTGAGTAACCCGGGAGGCGATGCCGAATCCGTCACTCGCTTCCACCCCGAAGGTAGTAGCAACAGATGCGATGAAGTTCACCTCGAAATGTGCGGTGAATACAACAATACCTACAGGTAGACCTATAGTGAACATCTTTAAATAGAGTTTAGGGTCTAATCGCCATCTATCGAACCTGAATACAGGTATGCCGTCTCTGTTGTTCTTAAGAGCGATTATGCCCACGATGACTACCACTACCTGAGTCATAACCGACGCTAAAGCTGCCCCTTTCACCCCCAGCTCCGGGAATGGTCCTATACCGAATATGAGAAGCGGGTCCAGAATGATATTAAAAACCATACCGGTAAGGGAAACCATCAAAGCTCTGAATGAATGACCTATGGAGCGAAGAGCCGTCATCAAGCTGGCATAAGGCATAGTGAAGAGTAGCCATAAAAACATTATGTTTCCGTAATCCCGGGCTGGATTCAATATGGTTTCATCATTAGTGTATAGGAATAAGATATTGTTTACCAGGATGTAGTATAGCAAACAGAATACGATGCCCAGTATTAGCTTAAAGAATAAAGCCTGCATTATGACATAACCTGTCTTACTTTTATCTCCTGAACCATAACTTTGCGAGAATAGGGGTATGGTACTTACTCCCACAATCTCATTAACAGACATCAAGAAGAACATTAAAGCAGAAGCGATGACCACTCCGGATGGCACTCCTTTACCTAATTGTGATACCCAGAAAGTGTCCACAAGCTGATATGTGTATATTAGTAAGAACTCTCCCATTGCAGGTAGCCCAACTGACAGTGCTGATTTGACATAAGGTTTGAATCTATTATTAAGGTTATGTTGGGTATCATTCATTTATACAATGCCTTTTACCTAAGATGTTATTAAAGTTAATAATCTATTTGTAGGTTTTAGTAAAATAACAAATTTTTTATGAAATTGGAGTTAAAATTCCTAAACTGACTTTCAATTCATGGTTTAACACGTTTAGGACTAAGTTGGATTCCTTAATCGGTAAATTCGATAACCACTAATGAAACATCATCTTCCACTTTAGTTCCAGTGGAGAATTCTGCAATATCGCTGACTATGCTTTCTTTAAATTCTTGTATATCTTTGTGATAATGTTTCTTGATGGTCTGTAAAAGTCTCTTAATACCGAACATATCCCGATTTTGATTCTTAGCTTCGGTTATTCCATCGGTAAACATAAGCAGTCTATCTCCCGGTCGGACATTTTCGATATATCTTTCTTCATATACAGATTTAGGAATGATGCCCATTAAAGGACCGGTAGAGTTTAGGAGGATGAAGTCACCAGTATCTTTTCTACAGAAGATTTGCGGGATATGCCCACAGCTTGAATACTTAAGAAGTCGGTTCAGGTAGTCGTAATGAGCTACGAACATGGTTAAGAAATTCCCTGCTATTAGGAGTTTTTGAAAGTCCTCATTTATTTTTTCGGAGAAATCTTTAGGTGAGAATATCCTCCTGGAATAGTTGTATGAAAGAACCTTGGTCATTGATGTTACTAAAGCGGCGGGTATTCCGTGACCTACCACATCGCTAATTATGATGCCGAAGGATTTATCAAAGCTGAAAGCATCATAGAAGTCCCCTCCTACCGCATCCATAGGAATATAAATTGCGCTGATTTTAGCACCTGATGTTTGTGGGAAATGTTTTGGAAGGATGCCGTGCTGAATTTTCTTCGCCAGCCTCATATCTTGTTCTAGAAGTTCTGCTGATGCTTTGGAACTTTGTAATTCTTCATTTAATTTCCTATTTTGGGCCATAAGAGAATAGGCGAATTTCTCAAATTCTTCTCCAATTTTTACTTGTTTGGTTATTTCGTAGCCCACCAGGATAAAATCTTCAATTTTTGAATTTTTGCATGATACTTCCACCAGCCAATTAATCATTAGTTTATCACCCTTTTTATTTATTAGAAGAGATTCGAAACTGAACCTTTTTTTTTCATTTTGAAGGTGATAATTAAAGATATATCTTAAGGAATTCCTATATTCTGTATCTTTGGTAACCATATTGAAGAATATTTTATTCTCCACGGATTCATAAGTCTCATTAAAAATATAGAGACCTTTTTTGTTAATGAATTTAATATGAAAATCCTTGTCAAGCTCTATGATTATGATGTTTGAATTGTTGAAAATTCGAATGAGCTTATCGGTTTTATATTTATTGAAGTTTTCTATGCTATGCCTTTTTACTAAAATAGCAAGTTTAGCCAGTATGAGGTTAAGGTCGTAGGTTTTAAGAATTATATCTTCGATAAATACTGGGATATCTTGTGGGGTTATATTTATAGATTTTTTCTCGGTAAATAGGATAATATATGGAAGTTTAACTTTTTTTTCGTGTATGGTTTGGGTAATATTTTTTGATAGAGCGTAATCTTTTAGATATTCTTTTTTTATAACGATTTTATTGAAAAGTTCGTTTAATTTTATTCTTTTCGGAACGTCAATGATAATGTAATCGATGGATGTATCTTCGATTTCGGATAAGATAGGTAGAGGAGTTTCGAAGGCGAATTTTTTAGAGATGGTGGTATATCCTATTGCTTTGAGTTGTTCTTCTAGGAATTCATAGACTTTATCAGTAGATGTAGATAGACCTTCTGAGTTATCCTTATTCTCTGTCCTCTTACTGTCAGTGATAATC
>CAYUUC010000210.1:0-6506 GCA_964447635.1 uncultured Spirochaetia bacterium | reverse complement strand
TAAGTTCTTTAAGTCCTCCCTATGACATCTTCGGAGAAGATGAGAGGATATTAGGGGGGTCTCTTTTAAAACCAGAAATTTCACAGAAGGAAAAAATGCCATGGAGGTTTTTTCATAATGGTCGATAGTAAGACATTAGCTATGCTTGAGCAATACAACAAAGGACTAGAACTATATAAGATGCGAAAATTTGAAGAAGCAATAGAATACTTCCAGAAAGCACTGGAGATTATTCCTGATGATGGACCATCTGCTTTATATATAGATAGGTGTAAAGAGTTTATGGAAAATCCCCCTGCTGAAGATTGGGACGGGGTATACGTATTTACAACCAAATAAGGTTGAATATTATTAAGTAACAACTTCAAAAAGTATAATAAGGCAGGTACAATGTTTTCAAGTAAAAAACAGCAGAAAACCGATCTCACTCGAGAAGAAGAGGACATAAGGTCAACCTTTGGTCCAGAAACTTCTTTCGAAGGTACCGTCAGATATAGAACCTCACTTAAAATTCTCGGTAAATTCAAGGGTACCATAGAAACAAATGGGTTACTGGTTATAGGAGAAGGAGCAGAAGTAGATGCCGATGTTAGAGTAGGAAGCATTATCATCAGAGGTTCTATAAAAGGTAACATAGAAGCGGTTAATACTACAACCATGCTTTCCACAGGTCGTATCTACGGGGACATAAGAACCGGTCGGCTGAAAATAGCCGATGGTGTAGTCTGGGAAGGTAGATGCGAGATGATAAATTAAACTTATGTGAATAAACCATGAATAAGAAATATACTCCCATCAAAAATGAAACTTATCCCCTTATAATTACTCTTATACTGGCATTCATCGGTAGTATCTTCATTTTTACCCAGATATCCAATTCTATCTGGTACCTAATGATAGGTATACCATTGATGATACTAACCATTGTTTTAGCTTATTATGTTTATGGTGCTTTATACTCACATATTGAGTTAAATGATTACAGGATTGAATATGTGTACAATAATAAAAGAGTTACCGTTAGATGGGATGATGTATTAGAGGTTAAGAATGTTTATCCGGATAAGAAGATATTTGCTAAAAGGCGGGACTTATATGAGATAAAAGTTATTAGAATCATAACAACCGGTTCTAATGATATAATCTTTCATTATCTTGTAGGACCACCAATCAAATCGATTAAGAATATCAATGTCCCTTATACCATAGACCCTAATCTATCCAAGGGAATGTGGCTTTCCAACAAAGATGCTATGAGTCTAATAGCTTCACTAAAAAACATATTGCCATCACAAGTTGTTAATGTAAAATAGATAAGAGATTGTAAATCAGCGAGCAACGAGGATCGAACTCGCGTCATCAGCTTGGGAAGCTGAGGTTCTACCACTGAACTATGCTCGCAATATATTAAAAAATGGTTGGTTGTATTAAATTAATGGAAAGAAAGCTGACGCTTTCTCTCCTATGTAAAGGAGTTATAAAAATATAAACCTTTACTTACATATAGCTCGCAACTACAATCAGCGAGCAACGAGACTCGAACTCGCGTCATCAGCTTGGAAGGCTGAGGTTCTACCGACTGAACTATGCTCGCATTGTTTAGATAACTGAATATTAACACTCAATCAACTTTCAGTATGATAATATAATAAAGATAACTCATAAGGCAAATTTTATTTAGCTTTATTCCAGTTCGAATATCTTATAATCTGATAGGGACATTTCATCATCTCTTGAACTTAGTCCATACTTAGGTGGAGCGAAAGCAACAGCGAAAAATTTCTTACCCGCGGTCAGATTGACCATTAAATCTAATGTCATTTCTTTATTGGATGCTGATTCTATCAAATCAATGTAATATTTTCCAGGAGGAACGGTTAAAGTATTACTGTATTGACCATAACCCTGACCGGTAAATAATTTACCCATGTTTTCCCCACTTGGTCCCAGTCGTAAGTCTAATGCTCCAACAGTAGCAACCGGAGCGGCATTAAAAAAGCTAATTCCTGCCATAGACATATCTATAAGCGGGTCTTCAGTTATCATTCTAGCTGTAATCTGGTATTTTTCTGGAAATACCTGATTAGCACCTGTAGTGACTGAATGAAGACCGGTTAGAAAAATTATATGTTCTTTGCCTGCCTGTAAGTTAAGGTCTCCTTCAATAATATTAACACCAGAAATCTCAATTATAAACGGAACTTTACCGGGTTGTATCTCTACAGGTTGGGTAACCCTGGAATAACCTAACTTATCTGATAATAAGTAATTGTCTAGCCATATTGTAATATAGCTAATATCTGGTATTCCATTTACAAAAAATATCTTACTATATGCTCTTATGAACTCATCACCAGCAATTTCACCGGAATCTTTTGAGAATATTTTATCAAAAACTCCCACAGGATTAACATCATCATCCTCTACAGAAGTCCCACTGAGACCAGAGTCTGAACCAACAGCAGTTTCACTATAATCTGATTCTGATGATCTGCCGTAATAATCCGTCAGATGTAGGTCATCCTGGAGTACATTTGTATCAGGATATTCATATGGTGTCGGATAATAAATCACCACATCATCTTGGGATGAAATAAAGCCGGATATAAGTAATAGGATAAATAAAATGACAAATATCTTGGTTAGACTTTTCATAAATAATTCTCTCCTCATTAAAAATTCCATTAGAAAGTGTAAAAGATTTTTCTATATAATTATAATGTGCATTTTTTGGATAAATAACCTACTTATTTAGTATATAATATAATATAATATGTCAATACTTGAACAAATATCGGATTTATTTAATTTTTTGTTTCTTTTTTTTTATTTTGTTCCTTCTATAGGTAAATTGAGTTTATCTGCAATATTTTTAATTTTTTACCTGAAATTCTATGTCAATTTCCATCGATAGGTTAATCCTTTGCTATCAAGGTGTAATAATATTTGACGATAAGACGGGTCTGTCATTAACACTCTCGAATTGCCTATTAATATTATCTTACGCTTAGCTCTGGTAATAGAAACATTTAATTTCCTATTTAGAGTAGGATTATCATTATCTTCAGATAAAAATTTCATCATCGATTCATCACCAACGGTAAATGATACGATTATCAATTCCTTTTCCCCGCCTTGATACCTTTCCACTGTATCCACGATAATTTCAGAAGGTTTTTTATCTACAATAGGAAGACTGTCCAGCTTTTTCCTGATTAAAGCACATTGGGCTTTATATGGGGCTATAATGCCTATCTGGTTTGGATTTAAGCCCCCTTTAAGGAATTGTTCTGTTAGTAGGTAAACCAGATTTGCTTCCGTTTCATTTTCCTTTGATGCCCTTTCATTAATACAATCTACCATACATATAGGATTATCTCCATCAAGAAGCTCTTTTAAATTGGGGGAATCATCTTTACTCTGATAGTCTAAATCATTTATGGTGTGATTCTTATTTTTTATATCCGATTTAATAATATTGCCATAAAAGAACCTATCCGAAATCCCAGCAATAGCCTCATTCATACGGTATTGTATGTTAAGAGTAAGGGTAGACTGGAAATCAGTTTCTTCACTTTCCCAGGTCTTGTTCATCTTCCATAATCTCTCGAAAAGAGATTTGCTTAGTTTGGATAAACCAATACTTGACAGGTAATCATTCTCTATGAATGGATTGTAGCCAACCTCATATGTTACAATAGGAGGCAGTTGTTTATCATCACCGAATAGCAGGAACTTATCGGCGAATGTGATTACGGTGAGGGTGGCAGGTTCGGTCATCTGTCCTGCTTCATCAACGATGACAACATCGAATTTGATATTATCAAAGATTAGTGTGGACATTGCGCTAGTGGTAGTTGATGCGAAGATGTTTTTAGATAGTATTTCATCTTTTAGCTTTTCTGATTCGTTTATGTCATACTTCTTTACAATCTCATCAGCTGAATAGGGTATGACTTCTGGGTCTATATTATACTTAGAGCCAATCCTGATATAGTTATCATAGCTGAATTTTTCTTTGAGTGTGATTAGTATATTATCCACAGCACGATTTGTATATCCTGTAACCAGCACCTTTTTACCTTCTTCTGCGAATTGCTTTATCACACCAGCTATGGTATAGGTCTTACCTGTTCCGGGAGGACCTTGTATAAGAGCATAATCCTTCGCTTTTATACACAGGTCAAACGCTTTCCTCTGGTTATTATTGAAGCTTTCATCGATTTCTGGTTTGCGGTAGACCCGTTTTTTAAACTCTGGTTTAACTTTACCTAAAATTAAGTCTTTGAATCTATTTGGACTCTTAATGAACCGATACAGACCTGCATGTTGGGCATCTATACTGGATGTTGTATAAGCCCGGTCAATACACCATCCATCGACCATCATCCCCTTTGGCATTGACTTGTATAGATTAACGATTATGGTGTTTTTCTTTATCTCTATAACAGAACCTCTAAACAATTCATCTTTAACTGGATTCCCTCTATGAATAAATACGTTATCACCTGCTCTAATATCTGAATTGTTTTCCGTAGATATGCGGAAGATGATTATGTTATCGTTTACCTCTTCTATTGATAATCCCGATAGTGCGGTGAACATCTGTTCCCTTTCTGATAAAGTCTTTTTCCATAAGTAGGATGTTTGTATGCGGGGTAGAATCTTTTCTCTTTCCAATAGCTTGAAAAAGGAGATATAATAATCTAGTTCATCTTTGTTTAATTCCTTGGTGAACAAATCAAAGTCTGATATGCATTGGGATTTTAGATAGTTGGGGCAATTCATACACATTGCTTCTTTATGTATTTGTAGGAAGTCCTCTCTACTGGTGTTTTCATCGATTAACCTCTCTATAAAGGCTATTACCCTATTACGGGTAACAATGGTTTCGATATTCAGGTCATAGGATAATCTTCTAATCGGATTTTCCGAAGATGAGTATAGTAGATAAGACTTACTGTCTTCATAATTATAGACTGAGTCCAATATCATCTTATAGGAATATGTCTGATAGGAATGGTTTTCCCATGGTGGGTAGTTAGCTGATGGAGCTTTACCTGATTTGAGTTCGTATACACGCAAGACCTCTTTCTCCTTATCCAGATACATCATATCCATACGACCTTCCATACCGTATTTAGGAGATATATAAAATGGCTCTATATATTGGGGGGGTTTGAATTTGGGATTATCATCATTCCAGATAAAGTTATCTATTACATACATCTGAGAAGCAATCTGCCTGTAAAGCTGTTGAGGACTTACCGCATTCTTAATGAATGGGACTTTGTGTAGCTTTGACTTATAATGTTTTTCAAATGAGTCTTTAAAATTAAAGCTCTCTCTCTCTATGACATAATCATCTATGATTTCACCTATCATAATACCACGCAAAGCATGAATACTATCCGTAATGTTTCGCTTCTTAAGGTCAAGTAGATACTTATTCAAGCAATGACCACGATTTTGTATAACCTTAGCTATGGTTGTAGCATTAATGAGATAATCAGGTTTAATTATCAGTAGGGATTTTTCGAGAAGGTGTGCCTTCTTATAGTCTGGGAAATGCTTCACTGCTATATTAAGTAAGGAAAGCTTTTCTCCGGGCTTCATAATGGGGATAAACTCTTTCCATCTTCGCCATACATAAATTGAGACTTGTTTCCCATATGAAGTCACCACTTGTAGATGAAACACTTGCTCTTTACCACCATCTCTACGAAGGAACTCTTCTTCTTTGGGTTTTGATATGATGGTTACATTTTCCAAATCGATGAAGACTGCCCGTTTATGTTTACTGATACTAACTTCACCGTTTGAATAGAAGTAAACCGGACCGATGATTTGTAGGATATTCTCTTCTTCTGTGGTTTGGATATTATTTTGAATTAGTTCAATTATTTGTTGGAGATGGTTTTGTTTATTTTTGTTGAGTTCATCCAGATAGACTTTTGATGCGCCATCTCCGTTTTTATACTCTATGGTTTGTTCCAGGTATAGGATATGTATTATTATGGTTGCTGTTTCGATAAGAACTTGCTTTGTGTTTTCTACCGATGGTTCAAGTTTACCGCTTTCTATCCTTCTGATAAATCCGGTTAGAGTTAATATTTGGGATATTATACCGTCTGGTAATATGTTTTTATCTTTTAGGAAGGCTATAGCATAATCGATATCATATGCATTTTTCTGAGTTAGTAATTTGAGATTCAATCCTTTTAGACTATTCTCGATGAAGGTCTTACAATTGAAAAGGAGGTATGGGAAGTTTGTTTTATATGTGTTAATCATATCGATGAATTGGTTGAGCTGGTTCTTTCGGTAAGTTTTAATATTGGAATTATCTTTATTTTTTGATGTTGCTTTTCGATTTATCATTTTGCCTATTCCATTTCTATTATTAATACTATTATTTTATAATAAATATTCAATGTTAATATAACATTTATCGATACAAAAAGAAAAAAGGATATAGGATAAGTTTTACAGTGGGATTATAGGTT
>CAYUUC010000209.1:0-6522 GCA_964447635.1 uncultured Spirochaetia bacterium | reverse complement strand
CCTCATGAGGGGAAAGCTAGAAAGGGGTCTTTTTCATAATCTTGCGTAAGAACCTTTTTATTAAGTGTTAATTATTTATATTTAGTTTGATACTAAATTGGTTATTAATAACATCATATAAATTTTTTAATGTTATTGTTATCCAATGTTAACACAAGTTTAGATTTTTTCAATATGTTAAGATAAATATTTAAATATAATTTGATAAAGTTAGATATTGTATAGTTAATTATTAATTTACTAGCTATTTAATCTAATTTATACTTTTCTTATCGCTATTAGTAGAGTTATTGCTGATATTTATTAAATACGTTTTTGAACAAGTCTTTCGATAGAACAGCATCATTAATATGGTCTCGTACAAAGGAAATTACGATTCTCAACAACATAAAGTTAAAGAGATTTCTATAGAAGATTCTTTAGAAGTTGGAAAGGAATTTAAATATTAATATAATTATAGTTCTACTACTGAATTTATATTAAAAGTCATCGATACTTATCAGTATATTTTTTTACACGATTTGGCAAAATTCGCTATGAATGATTCTCCGGAGTTTATTGATTGGTTTGTGATAAAAATGTTACTAATACGAAAATTCATTATCATTAAGCAATGATATAAGAGACCTTATCCTAGCCTTCTCCTCATTAGGAGAAGGAATTAGCAAAAGATCTGGTAAAAGATGCTTTATAAACAAAACTTCTTCAAGTCCTCCCTATGAGGGAGGATTTAGGTGGGTCTCTTTGTATTTCTTACAATTATCTAATTTTGGTATAATATATGTACTGAATGTCTTCATAAGGTTTAATATGATAGATCATTATTTGTGATGAATGTTCTGAAAAGCATATCAAACATGTGAGGTTTTTCCTTCCTATTGTAAACTCGCCTAGTATGGGAGTATGCGGTTATACTGGAGATTAGTTGATTTAATATGTCAAGACATCTGGTAAATAGAAATATTATAACTTTTTTACCTAAAATCTAATCTCCTTATTGTATTTATCAGGAAAAAAAATAATATTTAAATGTAATGATTTTTATCTATGGGTTATTTATATGTTCCAACAATTATCCGTTATATCTGATAATTTGATATTTAATGAGAGATTAAAGGGCGAAAAGCAGAGCATTTTTATAAGATTTGGTCTCTTAGCATTATTATCGATATTCATTATTCTTATACTATCCACTTCGCGAGAACGAGAGCAAAATGCTATATCAGAGACTATAAGCGTAATTATCATTATTTCGACTTATGGGATAGCTTTAATTTTGAATATAATCTATCTTATACTTTTGAATAAGCGTAAGTATTCATTATGGATGAGTTTCTTGCTTATTACTGTAGATATTATACTCATAAGCCTTGTTTTATTTGGTATGAGTATAGGTGTTCCATCATTAGTCCACACATCCGGGATTATTTTAATCTATGCCTTGTTTATTGTATTATCCGGTAGAAGGTATTCATTCTTTTTATCTATTTATACAGGGATTTTATCAACAGTTTCATATATTATTGTGTTCCTTATAAATGGTTTATCAGTGGTTAGGTTTTATGTAGAGGAGCCTAAATTCTCAGGTATATCGAAATATGGAGATTTTACTAATGTTTATTTTGATTTTGATGACTTTGTAATAAGATGCTCTATATTATTGGCTATAGGGTTTATTACCGGTTTAATATCGAAGAATATAATTAGACTCATCAATAAGCAGAAGCAGTTAAACGATGAGAAGGTACAATTGAGGGATTCCTTCATAGATAATCTTAACCATACTATTAATACCAGCAAAAATACCAGCGAGACCCTTCGAAATTCCGTAAAAACTGCTTCTGAGAAGTTCGATAACCTGATGAAATCTCTTGAAACCATATTGAATAATGCCAAAGAACAGAAGGATATCTCCATAGAGACTGCCAGAGCCTCTGAAGAGATAAATTTATCCTTCGAGGATATCGAGGAGAAAGTTAATGAGCAGTCTATAAAGATAAGGGATGCATCACTAAAGATTAATGAACTTGTAGAAGGGATTAGAAAAATCACGGAATCTACCGGAAGAACAAAGGACATGTCGGCGAAACTAAATACTATTGCATTAAATGGTTCAAAAGTCGTCGAAAGTTCACTAGAAGCTATCAAAGATATACAGGAAAGCTCAGAGGAGATAGCCACTGCTAATAACATCATCAATGACCTAGCCGAACAAACCAATATACTAGCGATGAATGCTAACATAGAAGCGGCTAATGCAGGGTCAGTCGGTCTAGGTTTTAAGGTGGTTGCTAATGAAATTAGGGAACTTTCAGCAAATTCAACTGACTCGGTTAAAAAGATAAACGACATTGTCCTATCCATGAGGGAAAAGATAGAAAGGGGTGTGCTTTTATCCGAAAAGGTAGGGAAAATACTACAAGACATCATTGCTGGTATAGAGAATACCAATATCGAGATTCGATCCATTTCCGATATCACTCAAGACCAATTCCATTCATCATCATTGATAAAAAGCAATATGGAAGAGGTGGTTGAAAGGACAGAATCGGTGGTTGAGAAGATAGAAAAGGAAAAGATTGTTACCAAAACTCTGCATAATAAAACCATAGAAGTACAAAAAATGTCTGAGATTACAGAAGAAAGTGTAAATGAAGGAGTTAACGACTCGAAGGCTATTAAAGACACCATAGATAAAATCGATCAGGTAAGCCGTCAGATACAAGAGCTAGACGAGAGTCTAA
This sequence comes from uncultured Spirochaetia bacterium, assembly GCA_964447635.1. Classification (GTDB taxonomy): domain Bacteria; phylum Spirochaetota; class UBA6919; order CAYUUC01; family CAYUUC01; genus CAYUUC01. The sequence goes on along the minus strand of CAYUUC010000209.1, from coordinate 3,778 downwards.
GCGAAGACCTTGAAAAAATGTAGATTCACGTCATTTATATATTATTAAAACTTAAATAAAAATTAATTTTTAGAAATTTAATATTATCTTTGAAATAGAGGCTTATCTGAAATATATTAATAATTAGCTAAGGTAAGTGTTTATACAAAATATTCTAAAGGAGAATTGCTTGACTGAACAGGAATATCTAAATGATACATATCTATTTAATACAAATGCCCAGGTTATTGAAACGGGTAAGGATGATAATGGTCAATATTTAATCTTCGATAAAACCATATTCTATCCTCAGGGCGGTGGACAACCATCTGATATTGGAAAGATAAATGCGGATGGTAAACTATCCCCTATCAATATGGTACAGTTGATAGACAATAAGATAAAACATTATGGTGACTTTACCGGACAGAATTTCCAAGTTGGAGATAAGGTTGAGATTATTATAGATAAGGATTATCGATTAATGAATGCCCGAAACCATACCTCAGGGCATTTGATTAGTATGGTCGTTGATAGGATGGATATTGGTTTGAACGCGGTTAAGGGATATCATTTTCCGGAAGGTTCTTATGTTGAGTTTACTGGAAAGAAACCCGAGAATAAAGAAGAGTTGATAAAAAAGCTGAATGAAAATTTGAAAAATAACATTGATAAAAAATTTACTGTAGTGGTGAAATTTGTTCCTAGAAATGAATTGATTGAAGATTATGGGATGAATTTAGATTATATAAAATCGGATTCTATCCGGGTGGTTATGATAGATGATTATAGACCTATTCCTTGTGGTGGTACTCATATAAAGTCTTTGGAAGAAATTAAAGATATTGTAATAACTAAGATTAAGTATAAAAAAAGCAATATCAGGTTAAGCTATAATGTATCCTGATATAGGAGGAGGGTTATGAAAATAACCATCGTTTCTATTTTTTTTACTGTATTATTTATTATTTCACCTTTGTCATTCTCTCAAAAAAATGAAACTATACAAGCTTCCGATATATTGGAACAATTCAAAAATGGAGAAGATATTAGTTATAAGGATATAAACATTAGAGGAGACCTGGATTTTACATTAATCATGGATAAAAAATCTAAATCTTCTATTATCGGGTCTATACTCGATATCGAAGGTAAGATTGAATTTATTAATTGTACATTTAATGATCGGATAACAACCATCGGGAGCAGTGAGACACAAGAAGAAGCGACTCTTAACTTTGTAAACTTTAAGGATGCAGTAACGATAATTGGATGCACATTCAAAGATTATACTCATTTTTCACAAGCCACATTCCATAAGCCGATAGAGTTTAATGGCTCTAATTTTCACAATCCAGTCTTTTTTTCAGGTGTTAAGTTCTTAGATTATTCAAATTTTAATGATGTTGAATTTGATGATAGAGCTTGTTTCAAATCAGCTCAATTTTCTAAATCTGTTGTGTTTAAGGATTCACAATTCAAAGGAAAAGCAATTTTTGAAGGGTCTAACTTCTTGGACAATGCTTTCTTTAGTGAAGTTAATTGGTATATGCCGGCTAAGTTTTCCAATTCTTCTTTTTTCAATGATGCTCATTTTAACGCTAATGTATTGAAATCTGATATAGAATTCGTTGGTGTGAAATTCAACAAGGATGCAATCTTTAACGAATCTGTTTTTGAAAGTTATACCTCATTCTATCTTTCAGAGTTTTCTCAGAATGCGTATTTCAAAGAAGTGGAATTTCAAAATGAAGCTAATTTTAGAAACTCAGCTTTTTGGGGTGATGTTAGCTTCGATGAAGCGGAGTTTCATTCTGAAGCAGACTTTACAGGTTCAACACATAATGGTGAACCTTTTGACCCTACATCGGATTAGGATGAACTCTATCAAATCTTAATTTTCAGTTCTTGTCATAATCTATGCTTTGCAATGTTATATAGGTCTGATTATAGGATACATCTCTACGAAAATATCTTGTTTGATTAGGTTTAATCTTTGATAGACTTATTACTTCATCAACATCATCATTGGATGAAAAATAACTAAAGACTAGTCCAAAAATGAAATTAATCTTTATATTAGTTAGAGTTTTATCAGAAAAGTTTTTTATGCTTCCTTCTATATACTCATTTTCCGTTTGACCTATATAACCCAATGTAGAATAATCCAAGCCCAGGTCATATGTATTTGGACTAGATACTTCTTTAATATATTCAAAATTTACTAATACATCATCGTGTAAAACTCTCCAAATAGGTCTTTCCTTGATAACTTTTCTTTTTATATCGTATAAACCGAATTTATTATCTTTTTCAATCTCTAGTAAGTGGTTTTGATTATAATTAAATTCTATATTGGAGTATTTTGTTTCTAGTAATAACCTTTCTTCTATAATATCATATAAACCATATCTATCATCTATATTAGTTTTCACTACATTTTCTTCAGTAAAATCTAATATATTGTGATAATATGTATTCAATACAATCTCTTTCTTATTTAAATCATACAGTCCTTTTTTATCTTCATTGTTGGTTATTTTAATCAATGACTTCCCTGCTATATCTTTGAAATCAGTAATCTCTTTATATTTGGTTGGGAGTAAAGTTTTCTTATTAAGGATATCATATAAACCATATTTATTATCTGAGTTCTGTATTAATAACAGTTCATCATTAAATTCCTCGATAACCTTATATTCTATATCCAATGCCCATTCATTTTCTTTTATATCATATAGACCTTTATTCTTATCCTTTGTTACTATTAGACATTCATTATTAAATTGTTGTATTTTACCATATTCAGTGTTCAATTTATATACAATTGATTGGTTTTCATTATCGATATCGATAACACCATAATATTTGCCATCATATACGATATAAATATTATCAATAACTGTAGTTACCTTTTTAAAAACACTTTCATTAATTTGTTCTAAATTCTTCTTATCAAGGATATTAATTATATTATCTGATTTTACTATAATTAGTGTTTCACCATAATTGGTTATTTCCAGATATTCTACCGGGAGAGACATATCATATGTCTTTTTGTCCATTAATCCAAGGAATGAACCATTATTGATTAATAAATAATCATCATTGAAACTGGAAATATTATCATAAGTCTTTCCTATTATATTTTCGCCAGTTTTTATATTTATAATGCTTGACTCATCATTTATTTTATTCTTAGCTGTGAAGATATCAGGTGAAAGATTGATCAGTAATTCATATTTCATCTCAATAGCTTTTCTAATTAGTTGATTAATCTCTTTTTGTTTTTTTGGATATTTTTCTAATATACTGAGATATAATTCTATGCTTTCTTTATTATTCCCTTGAACTGCGACTGCTTCTGCTTTTTTCAATTGATAATCGATATTTTGTGGGTCTTTCTCTATAGCTTTATCGAAGTTTTTTATAGCTTCAGTATAATATGATTCGTTAAGTTTATTCAATCCTTCTTTATAAAAATCATCAGCGCTTTTACATGAAGGTATTGATAATAGGAATAAAACAAATATAAAAATTATGTGTTTATTGAACATAATATCATCTCCTAAATGTTATTTATCAAAATGATTTTTTATTATATAAATCTAACAATTATCTTTACTCTATAGTCTTATATATTTCTTAGTTATTAATCATAATTTATTGGAAAAGATATGAACTTTTTATTAAAAGATTCTATAAAACCTTTTTTAGCATTATCTTTAGACTTTTCATAGATGTAATTTTGAACATTTGATGAGGTTAAAAATACCCCGTAGATTTCAATGGATACACC
>CAYUUC010000208.1:0-6560 GCA_964447635.1 uncultured Spirochaetia bacterium | reverse complement strand
AAAGTTATAATAATCTAAATATTAACCCGCATATATTTTTTAGTGCTGGTTTTTTATTATTATAATCAAAATATAAATTAAGTATAAGGGATTTTACAATGAAATTATTTAAAAACATAACTCTAATATTAACCTTACTAAGCATTTCAATAATATCTATTATCACATGTTCATCATATACAATAATAGAAACAGAAAGGTTTGGCAGTTATGCTGTTTTTGAATATCCAGTTCCTGATGGAATGATTACTTAGCTAGAAGAGAAAGAACAAATGATTAATTTGAAGATAAAAAGTCTTCAAAAGACAAATGAAATCTACTGGGGTAATTTTCCTGAAGATAGAAAAAAGATGGAAGAAGTCTTTGATAAGGTAATAGAATATATAGAAAAAAACTTTGTAGGTTTTAAGGGTTTGGATTTTGATTGGTTAGATTATAGAGAAGATATGCTAAAAAAAGTAAAGAGAGTTAAAAGTTATGGTGAATATATAAGTTTATTAACGGAGCTTAATATTGCTTTAAAAGATGGACATACTGAGATTTATACAAATAGGATATCACAAGAAATAATAAGGAAAGCTTATTCCCTCGATAGAAATATTTTCTATCATCCTTATAATGAGAACTCACCCCTGATTATCTTGAATCAAGATAATATTAGTAGAATTGGAGGTTGTTTTGCGATAACTGATGATAAAAGATTTGTTATTACTGAAACTTTTGAAGATAATCCTTATAATTTGGAAATCGGGGATGAGTTAGTAGGGTTTAATGGTATTTCATGGGAAGAATGGTATCCACGATTAATTGAAGCAAATTTACCAATATTAAACAATGCCGGTTCTTCTAATGGAGCAATAGAGTATAATTGGCTGAAGTCTGCTATGAATAATGTTAACTTATTCGAAAAGATAAACATAAAAAAGCATGATACAGGAAAGATAGAAACCTATGATATTGTTTTTCTTGAGCTTTCACTATATTCAGGTAATAGAGATTACTGTAGAGAGTATACAGGAAAACATATGTTCATAAATGGAGTCAACTCAGAAAACAACTTAATTGAAAGCGGTATAATATCTAATACAAATATTGCTTTTGTAAGACTTTCATCATTCTTATCAGGATATGATGAGTTTGACAAAATGTCTGATTGGAACCCTTATGAAACAGAATTTTCTGATACTTTTGCGGAAGTAATAAAATCTTTTATGGATACGGATGGAATAATCATTGACTTGAGAAATAATGGTGGAGGAAGACCTGAATTAATATATGAAGGTTTTGCTTATCTTACTCCTTTTGAGAAAGAGAAAAGATTATTTACAATCTTAAAGAGAAATCCTGATAATCAGGATGATTTAACAGATTTTGTTATTGAAGATGCAGGTAATTTCTTCCCTCTAAAACCGGATGAAGAGAGTCTGAGCTATAATAATCCAATAATCATACTTACAGGACCTAAATGTGGAAGTGCATGTGATTTAGTGGTTGCTATGTTCTCTAGATTAGTTCCAAACTCTGTAATCATGGGTAATCATAATAACGGTGCATTTTCAGCCTTACAAGTTTCCAGAAACACAATAAAGTTTTTCTACTTAGGTGATCATAATCCTATTACAAATCTTAACGATGTTATCAATGTTCTCATTCCAACTCACCTAATTGCTTTTGATGAGGATATAGATGAATACCTTCTTCGCAGGTCAGATTTTATCGATTACTTTGTCTACCCTACCAAAGAAGACATCATAAACGGTGTTGATACCATAAGACAATTCGCTATTGATTATATTATGGAGAATAATTGATATAGACTAATACACTATGATATAACTATTCGATTTCGTACAACCTAAAATTCCATCATAACTACACAAATCAGAAAATTAATATTATTATATAAACCAAATCCAAAAACATAACAGGACGGTATTTTTTATGAAAGAACAACTCAAACAAACCGAAGACATCATATTAAGAGCTATAGACGATAATCGTGATTCACTCTACGAACATGAAGTCTACGAGATACTATCCATATTCGGATTGGATGCCCCAGCCTTCTTCTGGATGAAAAGCATAGAAGCAGCACCCAATATCGACCTCAAATCATTGAGAAGCGCTCGTATCGTAGCGAAGGTAGTCTCACCCGACATCCTGCATAAGACTGATGCTGGAGGTGTCCTCTTCATCGAGCCAACGATGGAACACATCGAATATGCTTATAGAACTATTAAGGAGAACGTCACCAATAGTCGACCCAAAGCACGCTTCGAGGGTGTCCTCCTCTCAGAGATGGTGGAATACACACCGAAGTTCACCAATGAACTTATAGCATCATTTAAACAGGACAGATCCTTCGGATGCTTACTCACATTTGGACAGGGCGGAGTTCATACTGAGTTCTTCGCTAAGCACATGAAAGAGGCTCGCTCCGTCGCTACCCGCTCTAGCATAGGACTGGATGACAATGAAATACACAACATGATCAATCAGGTTGCCATCTCACCTTACTTCTACGGTAAGATGAGGGGTGATAAAGAAGCTCCCGTTGATGTAACCCGGATAGAACAGGTCATAAGAGTGCTGAAAGATATTGGCGACCACTTCTCACCCATAAACCCTGATTCAAAGGTAACCTTAGAAGAGTTCGAGCTGAACCCCGTCCTGATTACCCGTGATAAGCGACTTATCGCTGTCGATGGGCTGGTCAAGTTCTCCCGGAAGAAGCATAAACAATACACCAAACCTACAAAGAAGATACACAACCTCCTAAAACCTAAATCAGCAGTAGTGCTGGGAGCATCAGCCAGCAAGATGAACCCGGGACGAATCATCCTGCGTAACCTCATCAATGGCGGCGGCGTATCCAAAGATAATACTTATGTCATCCACAATAAGGCTGATGAGATTGACGGTTGTCAATGTATAAGAGCCATTCAAGACATACCTCAACAGGTAGATATCGCTGTGGTAACCATACCAGCAGACAGAGGAGCACCAGAAGCCGTTATCGAATTGATTAAGCATAAGAAGACACACACTATTATACTTATCACCAGCGGATTCGGCGAGACAGAAGCAGGTAAGGAGAAAGAGAAAACTATGATCGAACAGATACTCGCATCCAGAGCAGATGAAGACGGTGGCGTGCTGGTCAATGGGGGAAACTGCTTAGGTATCGTCTCTCTACCAGGTAAGTATAACACCTTCTTTCTCCCTACATACAAGCTACCATTCAGCGATGCGAATACAAGGAATGTAGCAGCTGTCAGCCAGAGCGGGGCTTATCTTGTTACACTCGCATCCAACTTCGATAACTACATCAATCCGCAGTACACAATCTCATTCGGTAACCAGATAGATGTCACCGTGTCCGACTTCCTCGAATACATGAAGACCGATGACAATGTGGAAGTGATAAGCACCTATGTAGAAGGCTTCAAAGACTATGACGGCATCAAGTATGTCCGGATGGCTAAGGAGCTAATCGATATGGGTAAGGTCGTATTGCTATACAAGGCCGGGCGGACGAGTGCCGGCATGATGGCAGCGGCGTCTCATACAGCATCTATGGTTGGCGACTATGCTTCCACCCTCGAAGTGATGAAACAGACCGGCGTCCTCACCGTAGACGACCTGGACACCTTCGAGGACTACATAATGGCATTCTCCTTCCTCAGTAAGAAGAAGGTAAAGGGCAATCGTGTTGGTGTTATCTCCAACGCAGGCTTTGAATGCACCCGAGCAGCAGACAGCCTTTATGATATGGTTCTGGCTGACTTCTCATCTGACACACTGGAAAAGATAAAGAGCATCCTCCCCTCCGACATCGTGGACATACACAATCCTATAGATGCCACGCCTACCGCACGGACCAAGCACTTCATCGATTCGATTGAAGTGATGATGGAGGATGACAATGTGGACTGTGTTGTGGTCTCACCTGTAAGTCCTACTCCGGCACTAGAGAACATGACATACATCGATGAGAAAGGCGAATATGGCGAACCTGGTAAGGTCATCGAAGACATCAATCGGGAGACCAGCTTACCCAAAATGCTAATCGAGGTTTTCCAGAAGTATGACAAGCCTATGGTGGTCTGCGTAGACTCAGGGGAGCTTTTCGACCAGGAAGTGGCAATGATGAAAGCAGAAGGTATACCGGTCTATCGCAAGATAGATAGGGCTACACGGGCGATGAGTGCTTTCGTAGTCTATCACCTGGATAAGTAATGAGGGAGGATGACCGAACCCCTTAACTATAAAGACATTCGGTCTTTGTAAGATAAGTCTAATCTATTACATACTTCCTTATAAACCAGTTAATCTGTGAGAAGCTCTGTCCAACAGACCCTCCAAGATATAAATCACCATAACTATCTATTACCGCACTCCAAATGAAATCATTTGCTCCATTATAATCGTATGTAATATCCCAATCAGTAGTGTCCTCAGTTCCATCTGAATCGAAAGCTTTTATCCAGATATCGAGACTATTATCTGACTGACCTTGTGACCCAGCGACATATAACCTGTCATTACTATCTACGACACCAGTAAAAGCACTTTCTCCTGTTCCGACATTGTCTATCTTCTTATCCCAGCCGGTTGTAATCTCGTTGCCATCTGAGTCGAATTTCTTTATCCACCAATCACCTAATGTATCAGTCCCGACGAGGTTGAATCCCACACCAATAGCATATAGGTTATCGTTGCTATCCAGGACGAGTTGATAAACCCGGTCTTCAGCACCCATGCTGGAATCTCCACCACCTCCATCGACTTTCTTTTCCCATAACTCTGTTCCTGATGGGTCGAGTTTCTTTATCCACCAATCTTCTTCGGTACCACTACCTGCTAGGTTCTTGCCATAACCGCCGAGGTATATGTTACCGCTATCATCTACGATAACACTGGTAAAGGCATCAGACCCGCTGTCTTCAGTCCAAATCAAATCTAAGTCTGGTGTCCCATCCGAGCTGAATGACTTAAGGGCAGCATCAGCACTTGATGGCATAAAAGTAGTAGAAAAGAATCCAGCAACATATACATTATCATTGCTGTCCACACAAACAGAATAAGGCAAATCCCCTCCGGTAGCCAGGTCTATCTTCTTATCCCAGCCGGTTGTAATCTCGTTGCCGTTAGGGTCGAACTTCTTTATCCACCAATCCCATCCTGTATTAGAGCCGGGATTTACAATGCTGGTTGCTCTACCCACTATATACACATAATCGCTACTATCTATAGCAATATCATGAATATAGTCATCGCCACCATCCCCGTCTATGGTTAGATTCCAATTAAGAATTTGTGTTCCATCCGGTGTGAGTTTTCGTATTCTAAAATCTAAATCATTGCCATCTCCAGTTCCAGCATAATCCCCGGTATATCCAACAGCGTATACATAATCTCCACTATCTATACCTAATGAATATAAGATTTCGTTAGTTCCTTCATCGAAAACTATGTCGTCCCATTCTTCACCACCACCGCCATCACCGGAGTCACCGGAGTCACCGCTATCCCCACTATCACCGGAGTCACCGCTATCCCCAGAGTCGCCGTCATCGTCTCCTGTAGGGTTAGTACAGTTTAGGAACAGAAATAGAATTAACAGGAATACTAAACCAAACTTGAGTAACTTTTTATTCATTTAAAATCCCCTTATTTAAATATATATTAATATTATTTAGATATGGTTATCATAGAAAAATTTAAAAAACGATTTTTATAAACTTTTCTAAATGATATAATTAACCTTGATAAAACTCATATCTGAGTATAAAACTAAATCTAAAATTAATGAAAGTCAATTTTATTCATAAATTTATATTTATTAAATATCTACATATAGCCTATCTTATAAAGAAATTGGATAAAAAATATTCTTAATGTTTATATTGACTTGATTGGTTTTAGAAAAATACTTAAATTAAAATGAGTATGGGAAATTTAATGTTAAGATGGCTAAAAAGAAGAAATAAAATAGCATGGATGATATATAAGAACTTTGATGTGGTATCCTTTTCCAGAGTCTTTAACGCTGGTGAGACTATATCCTATGATAATACTTATTATACACTTAAGACCGATTATAAAGTTCAAATATTAATCGATTTTTACTCCACCACGATTAAAGTATCCCATTTGAAGGAAGGATTGGGATTGGATAAAGGCTTTATATCAGGAATTATGTTATCCACAAATAAGATGATAATAGAAGGGATTAAAGAAGAGGACATAGAGTTCACATCTTTCCCCTATGAAAAAGAGTTTATAAAGGTAATAGCTATCGAAGCCTTTAATAGTAAATGGAAATTCGAAAATCTGGAATATATCGAATATAATGGAGAGAAATTCTTCTTACCCAAATACGAACTTTATACTTATAAGTTGTTAGAGTTAGAAGAAAATTTAGAAGCTTTGGTCTCCTACAACCTATTAGAAGAACTGAATTAAGATAGTTATTCACATAAGTTAAATTTTAGCTATGAATAATTGCCTACTGTGAAATTTTTGTTGATATAAGTCTGATCTTTTATTAAGAGACC
>CAYUUC010000207.1:0-6606 GCA_964447635.1 uncultured Spirochaetia bacterium | reverse complement strand
GGTATAGGTTATGCGGTGGGTGATGATTTTATACATACAATCTATGTTCAGAGTATAGAATTTATCGCGATAATAGTGGTATCGGTTTTTATAGTTAATCGGATATTTGCTTTGATTTTGGGGTTGATATCGATGGTGGATATAATTATAATAAGCATACTTTATGGAGGAAGTGAGATTTTGCTATTAAGGCTTCCAATCATAATTCCAGTTATGGTAGTAATAATCTTGATTGTATATAATTTTAAGAACTTTTTCAGAAAATTATTAGACAAAGCCTTAAAAGAAGCTGATGCAAATAAACAAAATGTAGATGAATTGGAAAGCATATTTAATAAGATACGAGAACTTAAATCAAATTATGATAATAGCCATGATAGAATAGCAGAAAGTTTCACTGAAATTGACGATATAATCTCCATCTATTCTGATAAATCTGTTATACTTACAAAAAAATCCAAAACCGTATCCAACATCCTAAAAACCACCGAGGAGAGCCTCTCCATTGTAACAGGCTCGATGAAAACCATCTCCGAGAAAATAACCACACAATCTTCGTTTGTATCACAAATATCAGCTTCACAAGAAGAGATTTTCAGGTCAATAGAATCCATAAACCAAAACACTATTCAAGTAAGTACAATCAATGAAGAACTGGTTAAAGACGCTAAGACTAATGAAGAGATATTAAGCGAGTCTATGGAGTCTTTCTCCAATCTAGAGCAATATCAATCCCGTATGATAGACATCGTCAATGTTATCAACAGTATATCCAACCAAACCAACCTACTCGCTATGAATGCCAACATAGAAGCAGCACATGCGGGTTCATCAGGAGCTGGTTTCGGTGTGGTTGCTGATGAGATAAGGAAACTTGCTGATGAATCTGGATTAAGAACCAAGGAAATATCTGATGTTATTAAAGCCATGTCCAGTACAATCGAAACGAGTATATCCAATATTAACATCGTTAAAACTAATCTCCTGGAAATAACCCGTAAAATTAATATAGCTTACCCTTTAATACAAGAGATATCATCATCAATCAGTGAACAGAACACCACTAACAGGGAATTCCTTAAACTTATAAAGGAACTTGTGGATACAACCTCAGTTATAAGGGATAACACCAATGAGGGTAAAGAAGCTACTGAAAGCTATAACAAAAAATTTGACCAATTAAAGGATGACATAAAGGATATCCTGGATGTTATTATTGAACTCTCTACTCATAATGAAAAGTCAAGGGAGTTGATCAATACTATATCCGAGATAGAGAAGGAAAATGAAGATATTAGTGAAAACATGAATGAACTCATCACAACCGAAAAAAAGAATGACACCCAGTAAATATACTATGATAAATCAATTGTGGGTAAAGAAGATGCTGCGATAATCCTTCATCCCTAAAAACTCTTTCCTCTCGAAGATGCCGGATTTTGCAAAGCCCATTCTGGAATGAAACTTAATAGATGCTTCGTTTATCCTTGGCGAGTAAGCTGCGAATGAATATAAAATATGTTTGGGATAATCTTCAAACAATTTCGAATATAAGGCTTTACCAATGCCTTTCTTTCCAGCATTATTAATCACCGCTACTTTTGCGATGTATTTCTTTTTGGACTCATAGAATCTCTCTTCTAAATCTTTATCTATCCATACAACAGAATCGAGAATCTCCTCCTCTGCTGAATCAATAACCGAAACAAAACCTAATATGCCATCCTTCTTGTCTTCAGCAATGAAATAAGTAGTATTCCCTTCTTCTATGTCCTTCTTAACCTCGTTTTCTTCGAGAGTTGTTACCAAGAAACCCCTATCATTATTACCACCGGAGAACCATTTGTTATTAAGTTGTGTTATGGATTGGGCATCTTCTGGTTTTGCTTTTCGTATGGTATAAGGATGTTGTTCTCCTCTTAATTGGGTAAATCCGATAAATCTAACAAGGATAAAAGAAACTATGATTATACCCCCTGAGATATAAATAGATTCTCTCGGTATTACGAAGGTGATAAAGATAAAAGCCGTTATATAAACAGCAATAACGATGATTTTCTCGAATATCCACCATAAAGACTTTCTTGATTTTAGTGTCTTTCTGTGGATATTGAAATTTATTACCCAAGCCAGATTAAGAACTCCAAGACCGAGGAAAACCCTTATTAGAAAATAAGGAGAACTAAAGAAGCTGAATAAAAGCTCCAAAGCAATGAGAATGAGAAAGTCTATCAGGAATTCTACTTTAGATGATACCAGATTCTCACTGACATACTCTGTCCAATCCCACCAGTAGACGAGTATAACTCCAATGACAAACAGGACCATTACAACTTCGTATATGTTCGATAAATCAAGATTTTGTGCAAACAACACATTTCCAATGCCAATACCCAAAAGAATAGCATACATCTCGTTAACAAAGGTACCAATAAACTTTTTGCCTTTTTTCATAAATATTTCCCTTTATAAATCTAAGTTCTTCCGCAAAAAAGGAAATTCTTCAAAGAAGAATCCCCCTAAATCCCCCTTGTTAAGGGGGACTCGAATTTCAATCTTATTCCCCCCTTCGATAAGGGGGGTTAGGGGGGATTCTCCAAATAAATCTTTCATAATCTTGCGGAAGAACCAAATCTAATTTTCCGATTAACACATAACTTATCACTAAATTATAATAAAATATTTCACATTATGTAATTAAAAATGGATAATATAATAGACTTGGTACGAAAATTGATAGTTATTTTATATTTGAAAGTTGAGGTTATCAATTAATGACTAAATCACGTGATACAAATAATATAATGAGTAAGATTTTATATGATAGTGTTAATCCAAAAACCGTTATAAAACCTAAAATATACAATGTGGGTATCGGTGAAATAATGGTGAAAAAAGGACCTGCTATGTTAAAGACAGCTCTTGGTTCTTGTGTAGCGATAATGATTCATGATGATAAGAATAAGATTGGCGGTATGATACATATAATACTATCCAACAGTTTGGGAAGGGATAAAAAGTATCCAGGAAGATATGCAGATTTGGGTATACCATTACTCATACAGAGGTTCAAAAAGGAAGGCGGAGAGGTTAAGAACATAAAAGCTCATATAGTCGGGGGAAATAACCTTATAACCAATGTAGCTATAGAAAAGTCCATCTTTGCTAAGGTAGGTCTGGCTAATCTTAACGCAACGAAAGAACTATTAACAAGGGAAGGCATTAAATATACCGAAGTCTCTTCGAGAAAACCTACTGGAACTGTCGCAATATTAGACACCGAAACAGGTGAAGTATCTGTTAGCCTTTTGGATAAAAAATGTTGTAAATGACGAGGTGTGTATTATTATTTGTCAACCACTTTATAGAGTATCCTTAACCTAAATAGAACCACTATAACGGCTATCCAGTATATACCGGAGAGTATCCCGCCTTCGATGAATATGTTTTTTATAAGCGGTGAGAACAGCCATCCCAATAGATAACCGATTAAACCCAGTCCACCAATAGCGACTACCGAGATAAGCAATAGTTGAAAGATCAATAGCAATGCTGACCCAGATATCAATGCTACTTTGGATGCTTTGCTTTTATCCGGGTCTTTCTTCATAGCCGATTTATACATCCACATCCTACGGTTGAGTATAAAAAGCACGCCAATAGAAGCACCAAATAGTCCAAGAGTTATTGCCCAGAACCATTCTCCATCTAATGTGTAATCGAAAATCCATTCTGCTAAGAAATATGGAACTAATAAGCTTATCAAGAACAAAAGTGTAGCTAAAAGTATAAGTGGTTTATTTTTCATAATAGATTTACCTCAGATTTGGTTTATGTTAACTGACAATGCCACCAACTTCGATATCCGGGTTAGGTTCGACTATCCTTATATCATCACCGTAGGATGCTGCCAGGACCATACCTTGAGACTCGATACCCCTCATCTTCCTTGGCTGGAGATTGGCTACGACGATGCATCTTTTACCGATAAGCTCTTCCGGTTTGTATGTCTTTGCAATGCCTGCCAGGAGCTGTCTTTCTTCGATACCTATATCCACGATGAGTTTGAGGAGTTTGTCCGCCTTCTTAACTTTCTCAGCAGACTTGATTAAACCTACTCTCAGGTCAAGTTTAGCGAAGTCATCATATACGATTTGGTCTTTGATGGGGTCATACTGCTTTTTGCCTTCTTGCTCTTTTTCTTTGAGATTGGACTCCAGCTTTTCTATCTCCTTATCAATCTGTGCATCATCAATCTTAGTAAACAACAGGGTAAGTTCACCTATTTCCTTTTCCTCGGGGATCATCTCTGCGGTAGTATCATCCCAGTTAGCTTCTGATACATCACCATACAGGTTAAGCATCTTCCATATCTTCGAGGAGGTTTCCGGTATGATAGGATAGGAGATGATTGCGAGTGTCTTAATCAGTTGGGTGGTTATATATAATGTATTGTTGCAGTCTACTAGGTTTTCTTGCTTGAGAGAAGCCCAAGGTTTCTTTTCATCGTAGTATTTATTACCTAATCTCGCCAACTCCATAATCTCGAAAGCTGCTTTCCTAAACTCGTAATTGGATAGAGCCGTCCCGACTATCTTTGGTGTGGTTTTAATCTTGTCCAGCACTTGCTCATCATATTCATTTGGATTGTTTAGCGGGGGTATCTTATTCCCCAGCTTATTCCTTATGAAAGTGAGAGAACGATTAACAAGATTCCCCAGAGTATCGGCAAGCTCACCATTGTGTTTATGTTGGAATTCTTTCCATGAGAAATCGCTGTCTTTCTTCTCAGGCATGATTGTGGTTAAGTAATAGCGTATGCTGTCTGTAGGATAAGTATTGAAGAACTCATCCAGCTCTATATACCATCCTTCGCTTTTGGAGAACTGTCTCCCCTGCAGGTTGAGGAACTCATTAGCCGGTACATTGTATGGAAGCTCGAAAGGCTGTTTCTGAGCCATGAGCATAGCAGGCCATATTAGGCAATGGAAGACGATATTATCTTTTCCAATGAAGTGAACGATTTTGCAGTCAGAGTTTTGCCAATAGTCTTTCCACAGTTCTGGTTTACCTTGAGCTTCCGCCCATTCAGCGGTGGATGAGATATAACCTATCGGAGCATCAAACCATACATAAAGCACCTTGCCTTCTGCTTCTTCCAGAGGGACAGGCACACCCCATTCCAGGTCACGGGTGATTGCTCTTTCCTTCAGACCTTCTTTTAGCATACCCTTAACAAAGCCTTTTACATTGTCTTTCCAGATTGATTCTTTCTCCTGAACATACTTTTCCAGCATCGGAGTCATTTTCCCCAGTTCTATATGCCAGTGTGATGTCTCTTTTATAATAGGTGTACCCCCGCATAGCTTGCATTTCGGTTCGATTAGAGTGGTCTGGTCTATCCAGGCACCACAGTTGGGACATTCGTCACCTCTAGCATTCTCATAATGGCAATGAGGACATGTTCCGCCTACATATCTGTCCGGTAGATACATCTTGTCGTTTTCACAGTATAATTGCTTATTGGTACGCTTCTCGATGTATTTGTTATTGAGTATCTCCTGGAAGAACTGTTGGGATAAATCATAATGCTTTGGTTTTGTGGTTCGTGAAAAGTTATCGAACCTTATGTTAAATTTATCGAAGATACTTTTAATCACTTGGTAAAAATGGTCGACATGTTCCTGGGGAGTACGTTTCGCTTTCATAGCGGAGAATGTGATGGCTGTCCCATGTTCATCCGTACCACAGATGTATATGACATCGTTACCTTTAAGCCGGTGATATCGTACATAGATGTCAGCTGGTAGATAAGCACCCGCAATATGTCCAAAGTGTATCGCCCCGTTAGCATAAGGCAGGGCGCTTGTTACGAGCAGTTTTTCCTTCATTATTGGTATGACCTCCGAATAAGTTTAAATTGTTCATCACCAGGTTATCTGACGAATTAATATAAGTAAGTTAATAATAAGTTAGAAAAAGCAAAGTAAGTTGAAGATTTTTTTCTTCGGTCATATTTATATTTGTGATTATTCTATATAATAATACAAATGAAGATTATTCCTTATTAAGAACTATAAGACATATTTTCCTCAAAAAGGATGTTGAAATACTCACTATAATTGTTAATATTAGAATAATATTCCAATGTCTTTATTTTACCAGAGCCATATTTTAAACTAAAGTTTATCATCATAAAAAATATCATTACAAATAAAAATATAACTGATATAATCATCATAAGTACACCCTTTGGTGTAAAGAATTCCGGTATAAAAAAGTCAATCTTATCATAGGTAAAATCAAATCCTTCCTCAGCTGGAAGATATGCTACAGGGAATATTATACCTACAAAAAACAAAATAATCACAACAATAATTGAAACGGTTATTGATTTAGAGGTGTGAGGATTGCTGGTAATCCTTGATAGAAGGTTTTTAACGGTTTCTATGTGCCTTTTTGTATTAGATATAAGATTATCTATCTTCTCACGTTCGTTGTTAAGGGCGATAGTATTATAAAACTCGATACTTAAATTACTTTTCAATAGCGATAACCAAGCTATAAAATATTTTGAAAAGTAATCATATTGAGTATCTTAAACCT
>CAYUUC010000206.1:0-6615 GCA_964447635.1 uncultured Spirochaetia bacterium | reverse complement strand
TTTTAATAAATCTAATCTCTAAGTTTGATTAGAATCATCTTTTATAATTATACACAGCATAGTATATGAACTTGGTATATTCATTGCTGTTATTATATTATGCAAAGTATAAATCAGGATTTAATTTACTTAATTTTGGGATAGGAATAAAATTAAGCAGGAATAGTATAAATCAATAAACGGAGGATTTATAATTTATGAGTAATAGAAAGAAAGAAAAGACAAAAAGTAATAAAAACCAGGACAATAAAGATAACCAGGATGTTAAAGAACCTAATCAAAACCAAGACAGCGAAAATACAGAAACCACACAGGACAAAACCAAGAAAGACCAAAGTGGTTCCCTTATCTCTCTGGATGATATGCTCCCTAATAGTGCTTTAATCTTACCATTGTATGAGAAGCCGGCGTTCCCGGGCATGATGGTGCCAGTTAACATAACCAATGAAGAACTAAGCAAGGTAGTAGCAGAATATATTGAAGAGAAAAATGATTATGTAGGTATAATGTACTTTGATGGAGACCAAGAGGACGATATCACTCCGGATATGTTCCAGGAAATTGGGGTCATAGGCAAAATCGTGAAGAAAGTAAACCTTCCCGATGGCGGGATTAACATACTGGTGAATACACTTAAGCGGTTCAGGATAAAGAAGATAATCTCCAGCTCGCCCCCGGTTAATATAGCAGGTATTGTATATCCAAGCGAAATACCAGTGGATAAAGATGAAGACCTGGAGGTTAAAGCCCTTCTCAGAAACATAATTGAACTGGTCAGGAAGATATCCAAAGACGACAACTTCATGTCAGAACAGATAAAACTAACCATGGCTAATATCGATGAACCAGGCATCCTGGCTGATTATGTTACTTATGTGTTGAACCTTAATCCATCGGAGCATCAGGATGTATTAGAGGAGTTCGATGTTAAAGAAAGGTTAAAGAAGGTTCACAACTATGTTCTAAAAGAGATAAGACTGGTTGAACTGCAACAGAAGATTAAGAAACAGATAGAGGATAAGGTAGCAAAACAGCAGAAGGAATACTTTCTCAAAGAACAGCTTAAGGTTATCAAGTCAGAACTCGGTATGGAAGACGACCCTAAGGTCAAAGAGGTTAAGGACATGGAGAATAAGCTCAAGAAGCTAAAACTCCCCAAAGATGTCAAAGAAAGGGTCAACCGGGAGTTTGAAAAGTTCAAAGCCATAGAAAGAGTATCACACGAACACACCGTCATTAGAAACTACCTTGAACTCATTACAGAACTCCCTTGGGGTAAATACTCCAAAGAAAACCTTGATGTAGAACATGCGGAAAAGATACTCAACGAAGACCATTTCGGACTGGAAGATGTAAAGGAAAGGATACTGGAGTTCATCGCAGTTAGAAAATTAAAGAAGGATGTTAAAGGTTCTATCATCTGTTTGGTAGGACCTCCGGGGACGGGTAAAACCTCGCTAGGAAAGAGTATCGCCAGAGCATTGAATAGGAAGTTCCAGCGATTCTCTCTGGGTGGTATGAGAGACGAAGCAGAGATAAAGGGTCACCGAAGGACTTATGTAGGAGCAATGCCCGGTAAGATAATCAACTCTCTAAAGATAGCCAAGACATCAAACCCTGTACTGATGCTCGATGAGGTAGACAAGTTAGGCAAAGGCTTCCAGGGAGACCCTGCCAGTGCATTGCTGGAAGTCCTAGACCCCGAACAGAATGACAACTTCGTAGACCATTACCTGGACCTGCCATATGACTTATCACAGGTCCTGTTCATAACCACCGCTAATACTCTGGACACCATCCCAAGACCACTGCTGGATAGAATGGAAGTTATAAGGCTGGCCGGATACATAGATGAGGAGAAGTATAACATAGGTAAGAAATTCCTCCTGCCTAAGCAGTTGAAGCTACATGGTCTTACTAAGGATGATGTTAAGCTGGATAAGGAAAGCTATCTCTATTTGGTAAATAAATACGCAAGAGAAGCCGGGGTGAGGAATTTTGAGCGTATGCTGGAAAAACTCTGTCGTAAAGTCGCTACACTCAAGGCTAAATCAGAAGAAGGAGAGAAAACTAATATCCCCGATAAAATCACTGTGGATGTACTAAAAGAATGGCTGGGACCGGAGAAGTTCCGCTTCGATGAGGAAAAGCGAATCACCAAACCAGGCATGATTATTGGTCTGGCATGGACTCCATTGGGTGGTGATACATTGACTGTTGAGTCTACCGCTCTACCCACCCAAAAGGGTTCATTCAAGATAACCGGACAAATCGGTAATGTGATGAACGAATCGGCAAGCATAGCCTACAGCTATGTAAAGAGTGTAAGCAAGAAGCACGGCTTAGACCCGGACTTTTTCGATAAGAACCTTATACACATCCACGTTCCGGCAGGTGCTACCCCGAAAGACGGACCTAGTGCTGGCATAACCATAGCCTCTGCTATAATGTCGTTGGCTAAGGATAAGATGAGCAAAAAGAATGTTGCAATGACTGGTGAATTAACCTTAGTAGGGAATGTGCTTCCCATCGGAGGATTGAGAGAGAAGGTGGTAGCCGCCAAGAGAGTGGGCATCAAAGATGTTATCTATCCTAAAGATAATGAGAAAGACCTTCTCGAGATACCTGAATACATAAGGAAAGGAATCAATTTCCATCCGGTAGAGAATGTGGAGGATGTATTCGAGATAGCGATTCGAAAAACATAATAAGAAGCATAACTAATTAAATACACTAAAAAGCCCGTCTTGGATTTAATTCTGGATGGGCTTTTTTATAGGTTATTGATTAGTATAGAGGAGTCAAGAGAAGACTGGTAAGAATGGTTAACATACTCCCGCAGAAGACGATTATATCCATCTGTGAGAGTTTGGATTTTAGTTCGGATTTTGAGTATAGATGCTTCTGTTCCAGTTTGGTATTATCGGATATATGTTTTGCCCTGAATAGACGGGGAGCGAAAGCCAACAAGCTCAAGACGACGCCGAATCCTGCTACTATCTGGATAGTATCGATATAAAACCTTATATTGAACCATTGCCCAGCTATAACAGTTATCAATAGAGAGAATATATAGCAAAACAATATCGTAATCAATACAGGCAGTATCATATCAATTGGTGTTCGCTTTATGTTATATTTTTCTACAATTTCTTTATTTTTTTGCCAATCCATAAAAATACCTCTTTTATATAAATTGGATATTAATAGTCTTAATTTAATTTAAAAGTTTATCCTCTATATTAGAAAATATAATAAAAAGTCAACATAATATGAAGAAGATAGTAATAAATCAAAGTTAAGATTCGAGTAAAAAGCATATAGAGAAAGGATTTTTGAAGGTCTAAGACTTATGGAATGCTTATCTATTCGATGGCTTCTATCAATGCTTCTGCTTCTTCTAAAGTGATTAGCTTTTTCTCCAACATATTCAATATTATAGGAATTTCTTCAGAATTTGAAATATTCTTCCCGGTTCTAAGCGGTCTACCAGGTTTCCTTTTTGGTTTAGGCTTATATGTTTTTTTGGAATACTCATAGAATGCTTTTATCTTATCAGCCAGATTCTTCACATCTATACCAGCTTTATTTAGTTTAATGACCAGCATTCTTTCAATATCTCTTAATTGTTTCTCAAACTCATTCACACTTTCGAATGCATCCTCTTCTAGAATTTCCTTCATCATATCATTAATGAATTCTTTTTTGAATTTATCTTTGTTTTCTTTATTCTTTGACATAATCACCCTTCACAAGTAATAATTTATTTATCACCAACAGCCTTTATCAGTTTTTCTGCTTCTTCAAGAGAGATTTTATCCTCTTTAAACATCTCAAGAATCATCATGATATCTTCTTTATCAGCATATACAGAGTTTACCGCTTTTAGCAATACCTCCGCATCATCTATACCAAGCTTTTCTTCCTTAACCATATCCAGGATGAAGGTGTTCTCCTCTTTCCTGCTTCTATGGAGAGTTCTGAATGGTGGGTGTGGCATTTTATGTAAGTCAAAATTGAGTTCCGCAGGCATGATGTTTTCCAGATACTTAAAAGAATCGCCTACACTCTCAAAAGCGTCCTCCAGACTGGTGAATACGGTATGAATAGCATCCTGAATCGTTTCTTCAATGATGCCTTTCTTTTTTCTATATTTCATTTTCAACACCTCCTTCATTTATCCCTTAATTGCCTTAATCAGTTTTTCACCTTCTTCTGAGGTGATTTTACCATCCTCGACCATCTGTAATATCATCTTTACCTCTTCGGATACATCCTTTTCTTTCTTCTCTTTTTCCTGGAATTTCTTCTTCTTGATTACAAAAGGTTTATCATCGAAGTGGAAGTCGAAGTCCCAATTAAAACCGTCATCGTCTTCTTCATCGGTAAAGTCATTATAATCTTTGATTACGATTTTTCCATGCATAGTCATGGCTTCTACGTTGTAAGTATCGCCTCCGAATTCTCTTTCCAATTCATTATGACCGAAGTTAGACTTGATAACCTCATCATTGATTTCATCGATTATCTTCCCCATGTTCGTTCCGGCACGCACTTTGATGGAAGCGTCTTTCGGTATGCCTATTACAATCCTTCCATTCATTGTTTTCATTTTATACTGGATATTTTCTTCCGGTTTAAATTGAGCGACTATTCTGCCATTCTTAGTGTTAGCCAGAAGTTCACTTAGTGTAGATTGAAAGACAGTGATTCTTCCATTATAGCTTTCCGCCTTGAATTTGCCGGTTATGTCTTTCGCTTCTATCCTTCCATTGTAGGTTATAAGGTTTAATTCGCCTTCGGTTTTCTGTATGTTCATTCTGCCATTCATGGTTCTCAGTGATGCTTTACCTTTAAAGTCTTCCATGGTGTATCTACCGGACTTATTGTCGCATGAGATTTCCATTCCTTCCGGTAGATATACTTCATACTCGACCTGTAGCTTATGCCTATTGATGGCAAAACCTATAATGTCGCTTATCTTATTGAAGAAGTTTTTCCAGTTAAAGTCATCGTCTTCAACTTCGTCAATCTTATCGACATTGGTCTTAACATTGATTGTTCCATCATCATCAATCTTGGTTTGTACTTCCAGCTTAACATCGGTTTTATCGATGTGTGGTTCTTTAATAAATGCTTTCAGTTTAATCTTATCACCTTCAATACCCTTAATGTTGATGTTACCATGTATGTTCTGAATCTTCATTTTCTTGTTTACCGGTATATCATACTCCTGGTCGATTATCCTGCTATCCTCATCTTCCTCGATGATTTGCTCCTTATTTTGGTTTATATTTTCTTCCATTTTAATAAATCCTCCTAAATTCTTAATATAAATAAGAAATTAATTAAATATATTAATAATGTATATAAGATTTTGCATAAAGTCAAGCAGTTTATTAAAATATTTGAAGAATTTATGGATTTATTTAATAAAACCATTAAACTTATTAAACAATTAATTAATATTAATCGAAAACCTTTACTGATATGTCAAGTCAGAAGACAATCAATGTAATCGCTTATCCCTTCTACCAAACCATAACTTATCGGATGCTCGATATACTTCTTTAGCCTATCTATATTGGAACGACTATGAATGATATCCCCTTTTCGAGGTGGTTTATGGATGGCTTCATAATCTATATCCAGCTTAGAGGCTATGGCATCAGCCAAATCGTTTATGCTAACACTCTCACCAGTCCCCACATTAAGCACCAGGTGTGATGGGTCTTTCTCACAGAAGCATAACTTAATATTGATATCCGATACATCTTTAACATAGACGAAATCCCGACTCTGCTCACCATCTCCATATACAGTGATGGGTTGGTTCTTCTGGAGCTTGTCCATAAACAAGGATACCACTCCTGAATACTCCGATGAAGGGGCTTGCCTCGGTCCATATACATTGAAGTACCTCAACCCGACCGCATCAAATTCATAGGATGCGGAAAAGGCATCCGCATACACTTCACATGCTTTCTTACTCGCCGAATAAGGTGTCAGTATCTTTGATGGAGAGTCCTCACCGATTGGCATCTCTGAAGCATCACCATACAATGCCGATGAGGAAGCATACACAACACGTTTCACCCGATGATACTTACTCACCGCCTCGAAGATGTTCAAAGTACCGGTGACATTAGTCTCATGGGTTAAGTGGGGCTGGTTTATTGAGTTCGGTGAGGAAACGAAAGCGGCAAGATGTATAACGAAGTCGCAATCTGATACCAGCTTATCAACTAACTCCCTATCAAGTATGCTAGCTTTTACAAAGTCAAACCTACCGTTCAGAGAGTTTAAGAAGTCTATATTGGTTTGCTTTCCTGTGCTTAGGTCATCCAAGCCGACGACACCGTATCCCTCTTTCAATAGTGCTTCTACCGTATTACTACCGATGAAACCAGCAGCTCCAGTTACTAAAAAGTTAAGCATCTATCCTTCTCCTTCTAAACATTAATACTGTAAAGATATATATATTGAAAATACACAACTGCTACATATAACATAAAAACCATACATATAAATCTAAACCATATAATACATCATTACTTCAACTCATCCAATCGCTTCTTATACTCATATTTAGGCGTATTCTCATATAATGCCTGA
>CAYUUC010000205.1:0-6637 GCA_964447635.1 uncultured Spirochaetia bacterium | reverse complement strand
AGAATTATTATAATAGTAAAATGTTAACACTATATTTGATTTATTGTTTCGCCAATATTATATTAATAATGTAGAAAGTTAATAGCATATTATACAATTTTGTACAAACTCCAAATAATTTGAAAACATCCAATATCAGTTATTCATAATAATATACACTAATATAGATTTTTTTCAAAATATTGAATAAGAAGGTTATATATACTCAATCTTTGAAAATCACTTTTTATGGATTGATTTACTCTTCGTACTATATGTGAATATGAATATAATTATCTATTAAGTATTATTATATTATGGAGTTAGGTATTATATAGATTACTAAATTAATATTAATTTAGTAGGGAAACTTGTTTTTTTATTATATTGTTTTATAATACATAAATATATGGCAAAGAAAGTAAATGATATATACATAGATACGATAGAAGAAATAATAGAAAATCTTGGATATAAGTTAGTAGAATATCATCTTATATACCAAGGTAAATCAGTTAGAGCGGTAATAGACATTCATAAACCTTATGGATATATATCACATAAAGATTGTGAAAATGTATCCAAAAATTGTGAAGACTTTTTGATAGAAAAATTTGGTGATGATATAACTCTTGAAGTATCTTCTCCAGGAATAAACCGCATACTAAAAACTGATAGAGAGCTTAAGGTATTTATTGGATATGAAATAGAATTATACTTTAAAAAAGATTTAAAAAAACAGTTAAGAAATAGCGGAAAATTACATCTTATAAAAGATGGTAATGCATATATATTAAAAAATTATAAAAACAATGAATTATTCATTATACCAATTAATAAAGATATGGCAAAGTCTTTATCAGTTTGTAGTGGACAAGCTAACGAACAAAAAGAAGAAGAACATTTGCTAAAAATTAGTAAGAATGAAATATCAAAAATAAAATTGTTGAATTAATTCATTTGGAGGACTTATGCAGTCAGTTACTCTGGTGGATGCTATAAGAGGATTAGTAAATAGGGATAATATACCCGAAAATCTAATCTATAGAACCGTAGAAGAAGCACTACTAGCAGCATATGAAAAAAAATATCACACAACGGATAATGCAGTAACAAAGATAGATGACCTTAAAGGACAGGTCTACTTATATTCAAAAAAACAAGTTGTAAAGGATAAAGATTTTGATGATATTGTATCAGAAATCTCAATAAGCAAAGCAAAACAATTAAATCCGAATTGTGAAATAGGAGATGAAGTTCTAGTAGAAATTAAATTCTCGGATTTCGGAAGAATTGAGATACAGAAAGCTAAACAGATTGTTAAACAAAAACTGAGTGAAATAAGGAAAGATAAACTTTATTCTGAATATATAAATAAAGTTGGAGAACTTATTAGTGGAGAGTTCCAGAGGGAAAGATTCGGTACAATCTTTGTTGATTTAGGGAAAACTGAAGCTATATTACCCGTAGGGGAACAATCACCAAGAGAAAGATACAGCCCAGGTGAACGAATAAGAGCGATAATTTTAGAAGTAAAGCAAAACAATAAAGGGACATCAATAATCCTTTCAAGAGCAAGTAATGAGTTTATTAGAAAACTTTTTGAATTGGAAGTTCCTGAGATATCCGATGAGATTGTAGAAATTAAAGGGATAGTTCGGGATGTAGGGTCGAGAACTAAAATAAGTGTTTATTCAACACAGATTGACCCGGTAGGAGCCTGTGTTGGAATGAAAGGAATTAGAATTCAATCCATAGTTAAGGAATTAGAAGGCGAGAAGATAGACATAATCCCTTATAATAACGATGAAAGAACATATATAAAAAACGCTCTGTTACCTGCTAGGATTGATAAAGTAAACATTATAAACAAAGAAGAGAGTAAGGCAGTTGCT
The DNA here is from genome assembly GCA_964447635.1 of uncultured Spirochaetia bacterium. Taxonomy (GTDB): domain Bacteria; phylum Spirochaetota; class UBA6919; order CAYUUC01; family CAYUUC01; genus CAYUUC01. The sequence continues at coordinate 4,763 of CAYUUC010000205.1, read as the reverse complement.
ATAGTAGAAGATGATCAATTATCCTTGGCTATCGGTAAAAAAGGAAAAAATGTTCGACTTGCTAGTGAATTAACAGGATGGAATATCGATGTAATCACTCATGAGAAATATAAAGAGAACCCATCAGAATATAGTGATGTCTTTAGAATGGATTGGGATACCACATTTGAAGCTGAAGAGGAAACCCACGATATATCTTTACTAGAAGGTCTCTCTGTTATAATTATAGATAAACTTAAAGAAGTTGGTATTACCACAATCGAAAATTTGATTGATACACCTAAAGAAGAATTAGCAAAGATTCCAGGAATTGGAGAGAATTGGGCTGAGGAAATCTATACTATATTAAAGGATACTGTTGAAATTGTGGATGATGAAATCGAAACAAAAACCCAAATTACAGAAGAAGAAGAAGAAGAAGAAGAAACTACCAAAGATGAAGAAATTGAAAAAGAAAAAGAAACAAAAGAAGATAGTAAAGAATTAACAGGTGAAGAAGAACAGGATATTGTTCATGATTACGATTATGAATATGAATGTCCTGAATGTGGTAATCCAATTAATGAGATGATAATTCTATGTCCAAAATGTGGGATTGAATTAGAATTTGAATAAAATATTATTTTAAAGGGTATTAAATGCAGGTACACGAACTTAGAAAAAAATATAATGTAAAACACAAGGAATTCATGGAAATTCTAGATAAGCTAGGAATTGATGCTAAAGGTGCAAATTCTTCTTTAGATGATGAAGACATCGATAAAGTAGAAAAGTATTTTGATAAGACAGCTAATGGTGATAAAGAAAAAGAAGATAATAAAAAACTTCTTATAGTAACTAAAGGTAAATACAAAAAGGAGAAAGATGAAGATGAAGAAGAAGAAGAAGAAGAAAATAATGAGAAAAAATCTCAAAAAAAGAGAAAAAAACCTATTATAAAAATGAAACAAGTCGTCGGTTCCTCTGTAGTAAAACATAAAGATACTAAAAATAAAAAAGCAAAAGTGCATACGCATAAAAGTCAAACCATACAGGATAAAAAAAGCAAAGAATTTGAAGATTCAACCACATTAGAAGACAAAATAGAGAAAGAAGAAACTACACCTATTGAAACCGATAGTGAAAAAATTGATGATGCTATTGAGGAAGTAGTAGAAAAAGATGTAGATAAAAAAGAAAAACCTAAAGATAAGAAGATAACCGAAGAAGAAAAAGAGTCTAAAAAAGAAAATAAAATCGACAAAAAGAATAAATATACTAAAGATAAAAACTATATAAAAAAGAAAGGTGAACAAAAGTTTACTGGTAATAAACAAAATAAAAAGTATATAAAGAAATATCAAGATAAAGGTAAAACCAAAGAGAAAAGGGATGAAAAAACAGAGAAACCAAGAAAAAAGATTATACTAAATAAACATAAAAAAGATAAATTCACTAAAGAAGATAAAGATAACAAAGTTTATAAAGATAAAAAGTATAATAAACAAGATATCGAACCAACATTCCCTACAAAACAGAAAAGACATCCAAAAGATAAAGCAACAAAGAAACATGAGAAAAAACAACCCCAAGAAAAAGAATTCCATATTAAAAAGAAGAAAAAAGAAAAGGTATATAATATACCAGAAAAAATAGATATACCGGAAACAATATCTATTGCTGACCTAGCAAAGAAAATGAATATTAAGTCTAGTGTTCTTATACAAAAATTTATGAGTTTAGGAGAAATGGTAACGATAAACCAAGTCATCGATTCAGATACAGCACAACTTATTGCAGATGAGTTTAACTGCCAGGTTAATGTGATTTCCCTATATGATGAAACCGTAATCGAAACAGAAGAGGATAAAGAAAAAGACTTGAAACCAAGGTCTCCTATTGTTACCGTTATGGGACATGTTGACCATGGTAAAACCAAATTATTAGACGCAATTAGAAGTACCAATAAAGTAGCAACAGAGTTTGGAGGAATTACTCAACATATCGGAGCTTATAAAGTGAAGACGGATAGCGATGAAGATATTATCTTCCTTGATACTCCTGGTCATGAAGCTTTTACTTCAATGAGAATGAGAGGAGCTAAAGTGACGGATATCGTTATTCTCGTTGTAGCAGCAGATGATGGAGTAATGCCACAAACCATTGAAGCAATAAATCACGCAAAAGCTGCAGGTGTTCCAATAATAGTAGCAATTAATAAGATGGATGTACAAGGAGCTAATCCTGATAGAGTAAAACAACAATTAGGCGACCATAACTTACTAGCAGATACCTGGGGTGGAGATACATTTATGGTTGAAGTCTCAGCTCTGAAACATGAAGGTATCGATCAATTATTAGAAACCATCCTACTTGTAGCGGAAGATGAGAATCTCAGAGCCAATCCGAATACATTAGCTAATGGAACAGTGATTGAGAGTCAGATTGATCCAGGTAGAGGTCCGGTAGCTACAGTTATTATCCAGAACGGTACCTTAAAGATAGGTTCATTCTTTGTCGCAGGTATATATAAAGGAAAAGTTAGAGCCATGTTCGATGATAAAGGGAAAGCTATATCAGAAGCATCACCATCTACACCTATAGAGGTATTGGGCATAGATGGAGTTCCTGAAGCTGGCGATCCATTTCAAGAAGTAAAAGAAGAAAGATATGCTAAACAGATTAGCCATAAAAGACAGGAATATAAAAGACACGAAGCTGCTATGAATGTGACACATGTAACCTTAGATACCTTATATGGAGCTATTGAAGAAGGTTATATAAAAGAATTAAACCTTATAATAAAAGCTGATGTTCAAGGTAGTGTGGAAGCTTTAAAAGAATACTTCGAAAAGCTATCTGATATTAATAAAGAAGTCAGAGTAGCCGTGGTGCATACTGCTACTGGGGGTATAAATAAGAGTGATGTTTTATTAGCAAGTGCTTCTGGCTCAATCATTATAGGATTTAATGTAAGAGCAAACCAAAAAGCAGCAGAACTAGCCGAAAAAGAAAATGTGGAAATCAGAAGATACAATGTTATATATGATGCTGTAGAAGAAGTTAAAGCAGCTATGGAAGGATTATTATCTCCTGTTAAAAAAGAAAATGTAACCGGTCAATTGGAAATAAGAGACTTATTCAAGATATCCAAAGTCGGAACTATCGCAGGATGTTATGTTACTAATGGGTCTATTAATAGAAATTCAAAAATTAGAGTACTTCGTAATGACGTTGTGGTCTATACAGGAGAAATAAAGAGTCTTAAGAGATTTAAAGATGATGTATATGAAGTTAAAGAAGGATATGAATGTGGTGTATCAATCCAGAATTTTAATGACTTAAAAGTTGGTGATATTTTAGAAGCCTTCGAAATTAAAGAAGTTGCCAGAAAACTATAAGCAAATCAAACCTTACCACAAAATCATAAAATAAAATATTAACGGAGAATATTATGGCTTATTATAGAGTAAAAAAGATGGAAAGTCTTATTCAAAGGGAAATATCGGATCTAATAAGAAAAGAAATTAAAGACCCTAGAATTACACCATTAATCACTACTATCTCTCATGTAAAGGTTTCTAAAGATTTAAGATATGTTACTGTATATATAAGTGTTTTAGGAGATGAAGAGAAAAAGAAACAAACCATGGAAGGTCTGAATAGTGCAAGAGGTTTTCTTCAGAATAAAATCGGAAAATTAGTAAGAGTAAGATTCACACCCGAAATCCGCTTCCAACTCGATGATTCATTATATGAAGGTGATAAAATTATAAATAAACTAAAAAAACTAATCAATACAGAAAATGAAAAAGCTAATAGTGATTAAATTATGGATAAAAGTTTAAATGGAATTTTATTGGTTGATAAACCATATAAAGAATCTTCTTTTTATCAAATAACCAAGCTAAGAAAAAAACTTGGAATTAAGAAAATAGGTCATTGTGGAACATTAGACCCACTTGCTACAGGACTATTGGTATTATGTATTAATAAAGCTACAAAGATATCAGATTACCTTTTATTGCAGGATAAAGAATATATTGGAGAGATAAAATTTGGATATTCTACTACAACAGATGACAAAGAAGGGGAAATATTAAAACAAAGCAATATTCAAATATCAAGAGGAGATTTGGATTGTGTATTAGATAAATTTGAAGGAAAAATTAATCAGATTCCTCCCAAATTTTCAGCTATTAAGATTAATGGAAAAAAAGCATATGAAATGGCTAGAAAGAATATAGATATAAAGATATCACCAAGAGAAGTAAACATAAATAAGATAAAACTTATAAAGTTTGATAAAAAAGAACAAATAGCCAAAATTCATATTAATTGTAGCAAAGGAACTTACATCCGTTCATTAGCAAGAGATATTGGTGAACAACTAGGATGTTATGCCCATCTTCATTCATTGAGAAGAATCAGGTCAGGTCATTTTTCCATAACAACAGGTAAGTATGATTTTATTAGAAATATTGACTCTGAGAAAAAAGTCACTATTTTAGATAGTATTATACCAATCTCACAATCTTTAGATAATCTTAGATTTTTAAGAATGCTAAGGGAATCTGAAAATAAAGTATCCTTCGGACAGAAATTATCAAATAAGGATATTGATTGGAATAATAGCGAGATTAAATCATATAAAAACTTAACCAGGGATAAAAAGTATAAATTGTACGATCATTATTCTAATACCATAGCAATTATAGACCACATACTTCGATATGATAAAGTTTTAATTTAATCTTATTAATATCTTATAAATACTAATTTGA
>CAYUUC010000204.1:0-6702 GCA_964447635.1 uncultured Spirochaetia bacterium | reverse complement strand
AGACATCTAATTATTTAATCAGTAAAGGATATAAAGCTTCATATTTCCCTTCAACACAAAAAATAAAAAATCTAAATGAAAAATTATCTAATACTATACCACACAAAACTGTTGCAACAAAAGCAGGATTGGGATGGATTGGTAAATGTGCTTTATTAATTACAAAAGACTATGGGTCAGCTATAAGACTCATTAGTGTAATAACTAATGCTGAATTACCTGTAGCTAAACCTGTAACAAAATCGTATTGTGGTAATTGTAAAGTTTGTGTCGAGAAATGTCCTGCTAAAGCACCATTAGGATTAAACTGGAAACTTGAATTAAAACGCTCAGACTTTTATAATGCATATGCTTGTAAAGAGAAGGCAAAAGAATTATCCAGTTATAATAATATAAATTGTGCAATATGTGGTATCTGTATTAGATATTGTCCATGGACTGTTAAATATTTAAAAAATAATAAAAATATTGTTATTTAAATAAAAATATTAAATATTGATTGGTAAATACTATAATAAAATGTTTAATAAGTGTATTCGTGAATTGATATCTATCCCTAAATATGATTATACGCTAGCATTTAATCATCTTCTATAATACCCTTGTAAGGCTTATCAGTAGAATGTTTATGATGGCTAATGTCAGTACGCAAAGATTATATCTTTCTACCTGTGATTTGTTTCAAGAAAAAGAATATATCTTTGTAAACAAAAGCATGAAAGCCTATACAAAAAATAACGTAAAGATAAATACCTTAAGCGTTGGTTTTAACTATTAATAAAAAAAGACAGTTATGCAATTGGACTTCATAAAACAGTTTTATTTCTATCTACTTAGGAATATATTTAAAATATCCTTTCTGGATCATAGTTATCTTAAATAAGATTCATGTTTTTGAGGTAAGGTTAGTTTACCATATAAAATATCATAATTTTCTCCTCTCTGATAAAATCATCAAATTTTCAATTTCCAAAATGGTTTGAACATAATCAAATTTGACTATATAATTAATAATATTATTATATGTGCATATGCCCAAAAAAATTGATATTAATTATATTTAAAAGATTCTAAATTATAAGCCAATATATGATATTATTCTATGGATTGGATTAATATATTAAGAATTTCCAATATTTTTGAGATGTTCTTATTCATCATACTATTAACTCGTTTTAAGTCATTATAACAAAATACATGTATTTTATTAAAAGAGTAAATGTATTATTTATTAATAATTTTTGGAGAAAAAATGGATATTTACGGACCAGTACCTTCAAGAAGACTAGGTAGAAGTCTTGGTATTAATAATATTCCCGCAAAAATTTGCTCATATTCTTGTATTTATTGTCAGATAGGTCGCAATACTAAAATGCTGATTAATCGAGAAGAGTTCTATGAACCAGAAATTTTTTTATATAAAATTACAGAAAAGATAAAACAGATTAATGCAATAAATGAAAAAATTGATTATATAACATTTGTGCCCGATGGTGAACCCACATTAGATAAAAATATTAAATATATTACACAAAAATTAAAAAAAATGCAATTAAGAACTGCTATAATAACTAATAGTTCGCTTATATGGAGAGAAGATGTAAGGGAAGATTTATATAATTTCGATTTAGTCTCAATAAAAATAGATACTATTGATAATAATATATGGAAAAAGATTAACAGACCATTTAAAGGTCTTAGATTAGAAAAAATCCTAGAAGGAATAGTAGTTTTTTCTGATAATTATACTGGAGATTTATTAACAGAAACGATGCTTGTAAATGGTGTCAATGATAATAGCAGAGACATAATAAAAACAGCTGATTTTATTTCAAAATTAGATATTACCACTTCATATATAGCTATACCAACCAGACCTCCAACCGAGAAATGGGTAACAGCACCTGATGAATCTAAACTCGCAGAGGTATATCAGATTTTTACAAATAGCAATATAAATGTTGAATATTTAATTGGATATGAAGGAAATGTATTCACATCAACTAATGATGATGTGGTTAATGATATATTAAGTATAACTTCCGTACATCCTATGAGAGAGGAAGCCATACGAAATTTACTTAATAATAAAGAATTAGATTTTAGTATTATAAAAGATTTGATTAATAAAGGTTTGCTTATAGAAACATCTTACAATGGAAAAAATTATTATTTAAGAAAAATTAATAAACAGTAAAAATCTAATTTTTAGGAGATAAATCAATGAAAAAAAAGATAATAGTAATTGGAGGTTCTGCAGCAGGACCAAAAGCGGCATGTAAAGCCCGAAGAATGGACCAAGAGGCTGAAATCACTATAATACAAAAGAGTAAATATCTAAGTATGGCTTCCTGTGGCTATCCTTATTATATAGGTGGTGTTTTTAATGATAGGAATCAATTAATAGGAACACCAACCGGTGTAACAAGAGACCCATCTTTCTTCTTAAATGCTAAGAACATTAAAGCAATGGTTGAAACCGAAGTTATTAAAATTGACAGGGAACATAAAAAAATAAAAGCTTATGACCATGCTAACAAAGAAGATATTGAATTAGAATACGATAAATTAGTCATAGCTACCGGTTCTGATGCGATAGTACCTAATATAGAAGGTAAAGAACTTGATGGTGTAAAAACACTTAAAACAATGGAAGATGCTGAGTATCTAAAACAAATTACCTTAGAAAAGAAAATTAAAAATGCTGTTGTAATAGGCGGTGGTCTAATAGGAATAGAAACAGCTGAAGCACTGCAACTTGCTGGTATAAAAATTACAATAATAGAAAAAATGAATCAAATATTACCTTTTCTAGATTGGGAAATGGCTAAACTAGTAGAAAACCATATAAAAAGTAAAGGTTCTAAGGTTATAACCGGTTCTGCAGTAAAAAGAATAATTGGAGAAAATGGAAATGTCGTTGCTGTTGAAACAACCACCGGAGAAAAGTTCGATTGTGAACTTGTTCTTATTGCTATTGGTGTAAAACCTAATATTAAGATTGCACAAGATTGCGGATTAAAAATAGGTACCTCTTGCGGTATAAAAGTCAATCATTTTATGCAAACCAGTGACCCTGATATATACTCAGCTGGAGATTGTGTAGAAGTAACTAATCTAGTAAATTATAATAAGGTTCTATGGCCAATGGGAGATGCTGCTAATCTTCAAGCGAGGATCGTTGGACAAAATATTACCGAAGGAAATTGTGCCGAGTATGAAGGTGTTTTAATGACGGGGATATGTAAAGTATTTGACTTTAATGCTGGTAGTACAGGTTTATCTGAAAAACAAGCAAAAATGGAAGGTTATAGAAATATAATCACTGTATTACATGCTGCTCCGGAAAGACCTACATTTATGGGAGCTAAGCCTATATATACAAAATTAGTGGCCGATAAAGTTACAGGTAAATTGTTAGGTATGCAGTGTATAGGAATGGGAGATATATCAAAGAGTATTTCTGTTGCATCTATGGCACTATATTCTAAAATGAAAATAAGAGACCTTGTTAATCTTGATTTACCGTATGCACCACCATTTTCTCAAGCAATCGATACTTTTATCTCTGCTATACATGTATTGGAAAATAAATGGTTAGGTAGAATGAAAGGTATTTCATGTGTTGAGGTAAAAAACAAATTAAATAATAAAGAAGATATATTTATTCTTGATGTAAGAGGAAAACAGGAATATGAAGATATGAGATTAGGTATAGGTGAAAACTTAATACCACTAGGTCAGTTAAGAAATAATATAGATAAGTTACCAAAAGACAAGAATAAAGAAATAATCGTTTACTGTAAAATTTCCTTAAGAGGATATGAAGCCCAATCATTTATCAACTCTCTTGGATATAAAAATGTTAGAGTTATGGAAGGTGGTATAATTTCATGGCCTTTCCAAAGAGAAAAATAATTGTTTTTGTATTCCTTTTATGCAAAGATTTATATCTATAAAGAGGAATATTCTAACAATTTTCAAATCATTCAATAATATTTAATTCTAGAGGTTAATCCATGAAAATATATTTCGATTGTTACCCATGCATGATAAACAATATTTTAAATATATCAAGACTACTTAAAATCGATACTAAAACAACAAAGAACCTAATAAGTAAAGTATTAAAACATCTTTCTGAAATAGACTTAGAAAAGACAGCACCTTATATTGCCAAAGACATTCAAAGTTTTGTGAGAAGAGAATTAGGGAATCCCGATCCTTATGCTGAATTGAAAAGAGAATATAATAACTTAATGTTAAAACTCATTCCTGAAATGGAAAATATTATATCTTCATCAAAAAATCCTTATTTGAATGCTTTAAAGATATCAATAGCAGGAAATATAATAGATTTTGGTGTTAACCAAGAAATTGATATTAATAAGACTATAAAAAAAATCCTTGCGGTACAATTTGCTATTGATGATAGTCTTAAACTAAAAGAAGATTTAATGAAAGCAAGAACTGTCCTTTATTTAGGAGATAATTGTGGAGAAATTGTAACTGATAAATTATTTATAAAAACAATTTTTAAGGAAATAAAAAAACCTGAGGAGTTCTATTTCTCTGTAAGAGGAAAGCCTATATTAAATGATGCTACTAGAGAAGATGCGGAGTATATAGGTATAGATGAATTAGCAAAGATAATTGATACTAATGATGACGCTCCGGGAGTTCTTTTAGAAAATGCTACTCCTAAATTTAGAAATATTTTCAATAATGCTGATGTCATAATATCAAAAGGTATGGGTAATTTTGAGAGTCTATCAGATAGAGAAGAGAATCTATATTTTTTGTTAATAACAAAATGTAATCTAGTAGCAAACCATCTTGGAGTAAAAAAAGGTGATGCTGTCATTACACTCTTGAATAAGAAAGGCAGTAAAAAAAATTAAACATTTATTATAAATGATGTTGTAAGTAACTGAATTCATGTTTTAGCCAAGTACCTCGTCCACTTACAGATTAACGAGGTATAGTCTGTTAATCTAACTATAGACTTAGCTTTATAAATTGTTATACTTAAATCTATTCTTTTCAATTCTAATAAGCAAAAACAAAATAATTCTAAATATAAGTGGTTCTCCCAAATCTTTATTGAACGACCTTGACAGCATTTTACTTTGAATCTCGACTTGATTACTTTTAAAAAATTCTTCGATTACACTGCGCTTTTTATACCAGTTCAAAATCTCTTTTTTATTTAGAGAAAGGCTATTCTTGACTAAATAATGCTTGCGGTTTCTAATAAGCAAACCATCCATACCATTCATCACTCTTCTAATCATCCAGAAAGAATTTTGAAAAAATATGTATAATCGATTTTCCATTTACACAACGGTTTCTTTTAATTATACATACGAAATACCAACTGTAATCTTTTATCCTTTTCAATAAGGATTTTGAAGAATACCAGCTGTCAAACAATACAAACATACTTTTCATTTCAAGTGTATTTCTGGTATAGTTTAACATGTCTTTTGCAAATTCAATCTTTGTCTTACTCTTATCATAAATCCTGAACCCCAACAGGGAATCTAACTTTCCTACTACTAAAAGAAGAAATATAACTTGTATCCATTTTACGTATCTGTTGTCCTTATGAGAGAAGCACCATCTTATAAAGAAACCGATTACTCTACTCACCTTCGAGTAAGGCTTTTCGAGTATTGTATCATCTATAATGAGATACGCACCCATTACATCAAAAAATGGGCTAAAAAAATCCCAAAGGTGTTTTTCCCAGTGGAATTCATTACAAAATGTTCTTGTCAAATCCCATTGACGAACAGATTCAGCTATATTTGAGAAGTTAAAGATTACTCGGTTTTAGTATAGATTTAAAATAATCAAGTATCTTTTTAATTAGTTATGTATCCATAGTTTTTAAATAATATCTTTATGAACTTGACGTCAATAATTTGTTTAATACTTCGCATAATATCAGTTAATAAAATTATTGGTATATAGGCATTAATTATACCAAATAAAATAGGGCTAGTAGTTTTAGCTAAAATGAGCTTACTAATAGAAATAGGGTAAAGAAGTAATCTATCAAATGATTTTCCTTTTCTTTCAAAAGCTATAGTAACAGATAGTATGGATGTTATACCGAACAAGATAGATATGGTTATAAGTACTGGAAGAATGATTAAAACATCGTTGATATTAGATATAAGAACAAACATTAATGTTCACGCTATATTGAGAGAGAATAAAATAAACTATGTAAATATTAATACAAAATATATGGATATTTGGAAATAAATATCTAACTAAACTACATCCTTATCTTGATTCACTGTAATTATTGATTATTATTCTCATAATCTCAAAATTAATATAGAGTTAGGTTCAAGAAATGTATCTAATTATACAATTTATTATTAAAAATTGTTTTATGTAATCTACCAGTATCTATGATAAAGCTGATATCCCCATTTCCAAATATAGTACAACCGAAAATAAAAGAATTATCATAATTTTTAATATAATCAGGTAAAGGTTTTACTACCAATAATGAGCGGTATAAATTTTGCTCATTGATGCTATTTTTTTAAAAGAGTTTTTCATATCTTTTTTTTAAAAAGGCAAAAAGACATGAAAAACACCAAAAAACTGTTTAATAAAATAACAAATACTTTATTGACAGTAAACAAAAAACAATAGAAAATTGTGAAGAAGATAAAGCATCAA
>CAYUUC010000203.1:0-6712 GCA_964447635.1 uncultured Spirochaetia bacterium | reverse complement strand
AGGTAGAATGGGGTCTCTTAATAAAAGATCAGACTTATATCAACAAAAATTTCACCGTAGGAAATAGTTTATAGGTTAGAGATTTCAAAATGCATCATGTTTTTCGAAAACTCTATCCAATATGGTTAAATTTCACTAAAAATATTAATACAAACTAGGAGTCTGGAAAAATTCACCTAATCTGCCAAATTTTCGAAATTCTTCCCATATATCTAAACCAATCATAGATGTCATTCGCTCCATCTTATTAACGCTGGATATGTCTCCTATCTCTTCGTATTTCAAAGACCCTAGAGATAGTACTCTCTTTTGCCCCATACTGCCTCTTGCCGATGCGGTACTATCATCACCATCGGATAAGTCCGCAGATGTTGTGGATGATACATTATCGCCGAATAAATCTTCAATCATAACATATCCTTCTTCTACATCTTCTTCGCTTTCTTCTATGAAAACCTTAAAGAAAGATTCATCTTCATAATATGGGTCGAGATATAATATGGTTCCGGTTTGTAAAACGAATACATTACTGAATCTTCTTGGCTGGTCGTATATCTTTATAGATGTTTCTACAATATATATTTCTTCCTCGTCTGAATCTTGCTCATCGTTATCCTGTGCGGAAATAACCAAAGAAAAACTAAAAATTAAGATAATTAATATTAAAATTAATGATATCTTTTTCATTTTATGCCTCCTAAAATGGACTATTGTTATTCTACCTGTCTAATTTTTTTAACAGGTAAACAATAAGGAATTAAGATTCTAATCACGACCTTAAAAGAATTTAAAATATATAAATATTTTTATATATTTTGTTAAATCTCTTATTTATAACGGATTTACCGTTACCGGCTGAGTCGCTAACAACCTGTATCGACTATCTATAAAAGAATTGTCGATTACTTTTCTTAATATATTTATCGCTCTATTAACATCAGCTTTTATTATGATTATAAACCCCATAAATAAAGATTTCATTGATTTTTTTATTTTGTGGTCATGATAAAGACTCCATCCCAATCCTCTGGTGGCGGGTTTTTAATGTATTCTTCACATCGCTTAAGGTAAGTTTTTGATGGACCGTCATCCGGGTCAATAGATAAGCATTCTTTAAATTTCGTTAAGGCTTTTTCGAATTCTTTCTGCCGATATGTTTTCAATCCCTGGTTATATATCTGAATAATCTTTTGCTTATCTTCTGTTAATTCACCCTTTCTGGATATGAGTTCATAAACCCTGGTCGGCACTAGTTTACCCTTAACTCTCATCAAGTCTAATTCTCTAACCTCCACTCTTTCTTTAACATGAACGAATGTATTCTCGCTAATCATAATCTCAGTTCCGAATTGCTTATTAGCACCTTCAAGCCTAGATGCGAGGTTTACCGCATCACCGATAACCGTGTAGTTTAGCTTCTTCTGAGAACCCATCATACCGACAATCACCCGACCGGTATTCAATCCTATCCTTATGCTAATGCCTGCTTTCAGACCCTGCGTCTGGAAGTATTCCTGAATGTCCTTAAGCTTCTTTTGGTTATCCAACGCAGCTTGGCAGGCTTTTATCGCATGTTCCTCATCATCAACCGGAGCACCCCAGAATGCCATGATGGCATCTCCTTCATACTTATCAACATATCCATTATTATCTACAACAATGATATCCGCCATCTTTGTCAAATAGTAATTGAGTATATCGACAAGACCTTCCGGTGATAATTGCTCGGATAGAGTGGTGAAACCGGCAATATCGGAGAAGAATATGGTTAATTCCTTCGTCTCACCGCCAAGTGTTAGTTTGGTTGGGTCAGTCATTAGTTTGCTGAGTATCTCCGGAGCGAGGAATTGAGAGAATGCCCCTTCTATAAAGCCTTTCTGCTTCGTCTCCAGTACAAAGTTCATGGTTATACCAGCAAGGAATGCAATACTCAAACTAAGACTCACCGCAGTCATGTTTATGATGCTCGATGCATAATAATGGAATAGTATTCCAAAAACATTGTAAGCAATAAAAGTTCCCAAAAATATGAATATACTCATCCTTATAGGCAACAATACTGCAATGATGCCTATTAGTATTCCTATAGCAATTACTATCGGTACTGTTATGTAATCCTTATTATAATCATAGACATAATCATTGTTCAATACATTCAATATGCCATGTCCATGAAGATTACCTCCCGCATCTCTGGAATCGAAGGGAGTTTTCCTTAAGTCTAATAAACTAGCCGCATCAGTCATAACCAGAATAACCTTATCCTTAAAGTTCTCCGGATTAACCAGCTGTATATTGCTGATTAGGTTTCTGGTAGAAGGCGGTGTATCTTCATCCTGAGCGATTTTGAAAAGTGCATTAAGCAGGTCTTCAGGTGAAATGTTGGGTTTCCTGTCGATTACATCCAGAACTGTATTAATGACATTAACATCGTTTACATTCATACCCTGTCTTTCCAAAGACAACATCGCATATTCTTCCAGAATCTCTCCCCCTAATGCTATCAAGGCTACCCTATTCTCGAATGCTTCTTCAAAGAGTTTCTCCCTATCTTCTGGAGACATTTTATCAATATCCTCTTTGGGGATGGTTATAGCGTCTTCATCTAAATACTCCAGTTCAATGCTCCCTTCTACAGGGTGGACGAATAGTATTTTCTCCATTATCAAAGTTCGAGCTAAGTCATCTCCCTCTTTTATCGATGTTAGGAATTCCTTCATAAATAATGTCAATTCTTCCTGAGAACCGCCGAATAATAAATCATACCTGTTATCCTCCGCCCATAGATAAATCTTATTAAGCATTTCATCTATGACTTTCTTCACAAAGTCTGTCCAGGCATTTCTGTCTATATCAGGCAACTCTTCCCCGGATTGAATATAACCTAGCTCTCCTTCCAATAAGTCTCGGGCAATCTGGCTATATATGTCATTCTTTAATTCTTCATCATTATAATAGAAGAAATACTCAACCCAATGAACTTTTTCTTTAGGATTGTAAACTTCAAAACCATTTATAATCGAACTAATCATATTAGTTAGACCATCATTATTTTGTATGAAGGCTTCAATTTGTTCATCAGGATAGCTAATATCCCAAATCTTCTCCATTATACCTGGAACAACTCTTTGTAAAAATTCATATATCTGGTCTTCTGTTGCCGTGGAGAATTCTTCTCTAGCTTGTAAAGTAGTCAAAAGATTATAATATAAATTATCAAGGTCATTTTCACTTTTTGCATTTAAACTATTGTACCATTTTCTTCCTTCCACCTTAATTAACTCTTCAATCATCACATTAATCAATCTCTCCTCACCGTATTGTTGAATGACACTTCTGGGAAACCTTCTTGAGCTGGGCATCCTTATATCTTCAGGTGGAACAGACAGATAGTAATCACCTAATTTTGATGAAAGTATGGTTTCAAATGGATTATTGGCACTGTATCTCAAGGCTTTATTCCTTATATGCTGGTATGCTAGTTGTAGGATATCTCCATTAAATGATTCTTTCCCTATTTTACCGCCGACTACTCTTTCCTCCCATAATCTTTTTATGCTTTTCCAGGTCTTTATGACTTTATATATTGATACATTCGGTAGAAATTTATAACTTCCATAGAATTTAAGTCTCAATAGACCATTATTATCCAGAGGAATAATTCGGGCATTTTTTTTCTCGTTTACTTTTCTAATAGTACTATTTAAGTTAATTGTAAATGTTTCAAAATCGTTGAATATCTTCTGCTGGTCTTCATCTTTTATTTGATATTCCTCTATGGTAGGTTCATCCTGGATAAGCTGGTCATATTCACCTAACTGTATAAGATTAATCACAATCTTTTGTATAACCATGGAATAATTGGTTATGATTTCATTTGGTATGAGATTTAACTTATCTTTTGCATTCTCTATAAGCTGTTTATAATTATCTCTATCGAAGCTTCTTAAAACTTCATTTATATCATATAGATATCTTTCCCTTAATATTTTGAAGAAATTAGAATCAAAAAGCTCCACAGTCTCATTCAGAATATTATCCAGGTGCTGTACCGATTCATAATCATTCCAATCCAATTCATAATATGCATCAGTCAATTTTTTCAACATATCTAATCTTGCGAAATCCCGCTCATTCCTATTTATAAATTCTTCTATCTCCGGGAACGGGTTTTCCTGATTTATATCGATGGAGTTTATAATAGTCAAAAGATTATCTAAACTAGTATTGAGTTTTTCCTGTTCATATAAGGATTTTATACTGTTTATATTCTCTTTTAATTCATCAGTAGATTGATTAAACTGTATTATTGCCTTCTCTTTGTCACCCAGATACAAATCTTTATCTTTAATGTAAATATTAACAAAATCATTATCAAACTTAAGCGACTCCATCACCCCGGCTAATGTTAATGATGGGTAATAGTTACCCCCAAATTCTACCACAGAAACGGTTCTCCTAGCTACTCCATCGCTATCTGGTGTCAGTTTAACATCACCCAGAGAATCTGATGGTCCATAGGTGTATGGTTCTCCAATTAGCAAGTCCATAGGAGGTTCTACATTCAACGCATTATCTATTTTTACCGATCCATCTGTTACAAAATTCTTTAACCTGTATTTGGATATCTTTTTTGAAAGGTTCTCTCTATTATTCCTTACATACTCCAACTGTTTTTCGAAGCTATTATATTTGATATCGAGTTTTTCTTTCTCTATCTTCTCTTTCAATGTATCCAACAGTCTATTATAAACATTCTTTGCAATAACTCTTTCGTATTCACTCTTAGAGTTATAATAAGCTAAAGTCAATGATATAAAAGCCTCCTGATACCATCCTTCAGAAAATGTTAGTTGTGCATTCTGAACAGTACTTGCAAATTGGTCAGAACCAACACTACGAGTAAAAGCTGTAGCTAACACAGTATCATCGAAACGAGCCAATGTATCGCTGAATCTTTCATCACTCTGCCATTCTTTCGTTATTTGAGAAGAACCCGGTTCTGTCTTAGGGTGACCCTGAAAGAAAGATATATCAAAAACCAGAGATTTAATATCAGAAGCGTATAAGAATTCCACTGCTTCTGCCCATACACTTCTTGGCCATGGATAAGAGAGGCCATCATGTATCTCTAACTGTTCCAAAGAAGCATCGTCAATAGACAGATAGATTATATCACCTTCAAAGACCTGTTTCTCTTCTGGTATCTTATATTTAGCAGGAATATCTAATCCCTGTAAGTTTACCTGGCTTTTTATATCACGGGTTTCTATCTTACTATAATTAGTAAAGCTGGTTGTCCTTAAATCCTCAATTAAATATTCTAAAGAGTCAAAGACATGTAACATATACAATACGGCTATAACCAAACCAAAAAATGCACCAAAAATTCCACCAATAAGTAACCTTTTTAAAGGGGTGGGATTAGAGAATATTTTATCGGTAATCTTTTTCATTATTTTTATCCCATTTAAATTAAAAAAGGGCTCCCTCATGAATAAGAGAAGCCCTTTTATTATAGAGTCATATAAAATTCTTCTTTCTAATAAGTATCATAATCTATTTAAAATTATAATTAATTTTTTTATCAGTTTTCATTACCGTCTTCGTCATCTTCGCCGTCTTCATCGTCTTCGTCATCTTCGCCGTCTTCATCGTCTTCATCGTCGTCACCTAATGCTGGAGCTGTATCCATATCGATATCTTCTGCATCATCTTCATCGTTATCTAGTCTTGGAGCATCGTCCATTTCTATATCAGAAGGTAAGTCTTCGTGGTTAAATCCGAAAGGTACTCTTTCAATATTTCGGAATAATTCTGTTCTATCATCTAGTTCTGTTCCAGTACCGAAGAATGAATAATCAACAGTAAAGAAGTTTTCATAGATAGCTCTGTTTTCGCCAGCACCCATTATTAATAGGTCAGTCTGGAAGAAATCTCTGATTCCTTCAATATATCCCTCGAGGTCAAATTCCTCTAGGTAATCATTAAAGTCACCAGGATTTCCAACAAAGTCAGGAGCATCTATCTTGTCACCAGTGAAGAATGTAACTTCAAAATCTTCTTCCAATTCTTCTGCTCTTCCTACAGGAGGTGTATCTTGTTCAGCTGCTCTTTCAACAGGAACTTCCATATATTCTTCAATTTCTGCTGGATACCAAGAACCTTTCATTCTTCCAAAACCATCGAAGAAGTTAAACTTAAATACATATTCTTCATCTTCTTCTTGATTTTCAATATCCATCATATAAGTGGTTCTTATTAAAGCACCCATGAAATTGTCAACTGACTGTTCTACTTCTATATATCCTAAATCAGTAAGATGGAAATATGGTTCATTATCTACTGTACCATTTTCTAACATATAGAATGAAGCTGAATCAATTCGGTAATATACGCTTCTAACTTTAGGTGTGGTTACATCACCTCTGATTTCTCTTACTATCTGATTGTATTCATCTCTTCCTTTTAGAGTAGTAAGGTCAAATTCGAAAACTAATTCTACATCATCACCTTGTTCTGCTTCTCTTCTAACAGCGTCTTCTTCTTCATCTTCTTCATCTTCCTGGTTGTCATTCTCGGCATTTCTTCTTGTAGCGTCACCAGCGTCATTGTCCTGGTCGTCATCGTCTTGGTCATCTTCACCATCTTCGTTATCATTATCTCCATCCTGTTGTGAGCTAAGAGGATTAACATCTTGTCTTAAGAAGTT
>CAYUUC010000202.1:0-6735 GCA_964447635.1 uncultured Spirochaetia bacterium | reverse complement strand
GTTTTATTTTTATTAATGATTTCTTCTTTTAGGACGGCAATATATGGAAGATTTCTATATTTTTCATTATAATCAAGACCATAACCAACAACAAACTCATTAGGTATTTGGAAACATACAAAATCTGGTTTTATGTTAACTTTATGTCTATCCGGTTTTTCTAATAGTACACATGTTTTAATATCTTTTGGATTAAATTGAGATATCTTTTTAATGATTCTTTCCAAAGTTTTTCCAGTATCAAAAATATCATCAATAATTAATACATTTCTATTCTTTAAATCTATCTTAATCTGTCCCAATATAGTAACAATCTCACTGCTTTCTGTGGAACTTCCATAACTCGATGCTGATATAACATCCACTAAAAGTGGTATTGGTATATGTCGGATTAAATCAGCTAGAAATATTATGCTTCCATTTGTAATGGCTATGATGGTTAATTCTTTACCTTTATAGGTATGGGTTATCTTTTTAGCCAATTCTTTAATCTTATGTTTTATTCTTTCTTCGCTTATTAATACTTCTTTTATATCCCTTTCCATTTCTTAAAACTCACCGAATTATAATCTATATATATTACCTATATTGATCCAGTTTTTATTGTATAGATATATAGTGGTTCAGTATTAAACTCATATGTATATTTTCACTATAATTTTAATATCACTAAAACATCTCATATTTATTAATTAATATATAATAATAAGTTTATTTGATTTTACAAACAATATTTCGGAAATGCATATTGAAGTAAAATATATAATTTGATAAAAAATATAATAAAATAAAAATTTCTAAATTGATTTAAAGTTATTATTATATAATAATTTAGTAAAAATAAAAGCATAAGAAGAATTAGTTATTTAATAGATGTATATCTTTTTATACAACATAAAATCTTATTATAAGATATATATTTATTATATAAGTAATTCTTAAGTTATAATTTTTATTAAAATGGAAGGAGATTATATGAGCAATTGGGATCTTGAACAGGAATTAGGTTTTACTATAATGAAAACTGCAAAATGCATAGAAAAACAATTAAATGAAAATTTGAGTGATTTTGGGTTGACATTAGCTCAAGGAAAAATAATCCTCAAATTAGGCAAGAATGATATAGTAAATCAAAGAACTTTGAGTGAATCTTTAGATGTTGAACCTGCTACAATAGTAAGAACTCTGGATAGGATGGAGAGAGATGGGTTTATCAAAAGAAAGAAAAACCCTACCGATAGAAGGGTTCATATTATACACTTAACCGAAAGAGCAAAGGAATTAATCCCTTCACTAGAAGAGGCTATTCATAAATCATTCTCTAAAACTATCAACCTAATTGAAGAAAAAGAACAGGAATTAATAAAAGAAAAATTAGAATTAATTAATAAAGAATATTTCCATCCTTATATTTAATTACTCCTAAAAAAATAAATACCATTTTTGTATCTCATAAAGGAATACAATATTTGATAAGAATATTTTTGAAAATTATTTATTTTTTAGGAAATATATCCTATTCATCACCTCGATAATAAATATAAATGTAGAATAATAAATAGATATATATTTAATGATTGGTTTTTATTATAATATGCGTTATATTTTTCCTTTACTGATAATTAATTTGTAATTAATTTTTATATATTGGATAAATTTTTCAATTTGTGGGTTTAAAATAATTAGTATGCCACAAGTAGTAGATGATAAAAGAAAAAAACATATAAAAACAGAACTAAATGACCATCCTAGAAATAGAATAATAAAAAATAGAAAAGCTGTACAGAAAAATTTATCTACTACTAATAATAATAAACATGTTGGTTCGAAAGGACTTATAGTCGCTATTATCATTATTTTGATTATAATCTCTTTCTTTGGATTTATTACCTGGAGTGTAATAGAAATAAGAAGCCAGGAAATCGATGATATCTCAAATCTTATCAGTAAAAGTCAGCAAGGAAACCGCTCTCTACATATGTTGGTTAAATTCTTCCAAATATATGAAAACCTGAAAAATAAAGAACAAACCAATGAAAATACCACCCAGGAACTAATTTATAATACTACTATTCCTATTGAAAGTATACAAAATATTGACCAGGATAAACAAGAACAATTCTTTGAACCATTTGTTAAAGAAATTATCAAATTTATTGATGGTCTATTAGGTATTGAAAATAATGTCTCTAAAAATTTTTATAACGATATATTATTAAGACAGGCATATATAAAAGAAAGAAATAGACTTTATTCGGAATCTATTGAATATTTTCAGCAATTCCTACAGGAAAATACAGGAATAGGAGATTCTCTTAAAGCAGATATATTCCTACACATAGGATTTAATCATGCAGTACAAAATAATTTTGAACAGGCTAGAAACAGTTTTAGGGAAGTATATCGTTTAACTGATGAAAACTCTGATACTCATAAAACAGCTATCAGAATAGAAGCAATTATGAATAAATTGGAAAAAGCACAGCTGGAAAATGAAAAGAGAATCGAAGAACTGAAAAGTGATGATGAACTCAATATTGATAAATTAATCGCTACATATAATAGCTTAATAAATACCAATGATTATAATAGAATCATTTCACTAGCTCCAGAATTCATTAATAAAAATCTTAATAAAGTAGAAGAGGAAACACCCCTAGAAGATAAATGGAGAATCGCAAACTCAGCTGTATATTATTATTGGGGAAGAGCGCTTGAAGAACAGGGCGGCGAAGATAATATCGATGATGCTCTTAAAAAATATAGAAAAACCATAGATATTGGAAAAACTCAAGATATTGAGGATAACAAAGTTAAACTGGCTTACGAAAGAATAAAACTTAATACTGAATTCTTTGGAATTGAAAGTGAAACCACCGAAGAAATAAAACAAGATGAAACTTTCAAGGAATTGGAAGAGCAAAATACCGAATTTAGCTCTTATCTGGAGAAAGCTATTAATACTTCTAGAGGAAACGATACTCAAGAACAGAATAATAACCAGGAGGATGAAGAATCCATATTTAACATTAATAGCGATTTAAATGATATCTCCACTTTATCTACATTCGATGAAGAAATACAAAGCGAAATCGATGAAGTTAAGGAAAAAATAGATAGAGAAAGTGATGATGACGATGACCAAAATGATATAACAGATGTTATCTCAGCAAGAGAAGAAGAAACCGACGAAGAAGAGGAAGAAAATATTATCGAAGATACCACCGACGAAGATACCACCGACGAAGATACCACTGAAGAAGATACCACCGACGAAGATACCACCGACGAAACTGATACCGAGGAAGATAATGATATACAAAACACTGAAGAAGATACCACCGACGAAGATACCACCGACGAAGATACCACCGACGAAACTGATACCGAGGAGGAAACCACTGAAGAAGATACCAATGATGAACAAGTTCCCACCAATGACTCCGATTCCGCTAGAAAATATCTAGAAGATAATGTTACATCATTAATTAATGAATTTACCAATATAGACCTGAATGATAGATTTGATGATAGCTTCAGTTTAGATATTTCTGAATATTCCTTATCTATAGATATAGAAGACCCGGAGTATAATGATATGGTGAATCTGGAAACTATATCTGGTTACGTGGATAACCTAATTGATGATGTTGAGATTGAGAATAAAGAATATTATCTAGCAGAAGAAAATATTTACAATGAAGAATTAGATGAAAGATTACAGAGTGAAAATAGAACCGAAACAATAGAGAATCTCATCAATAACGCAATTAACGAAGAAAGACTAAAAATGGATATTGATGAGGTTATGTCGTTCCTTATTAAACAAGAGGAAGCTGAACAAGTAGAATTCGAAATATCATTAACTGATGTAAGTCTGGAAATAAAAAATACCTTTAATGACGAAAGTATCGAAGTACCTCTAGAAGAATTAAATACGGATTATTATGATATCGATTTTAAAGATGATGATAGTATGTCTATTAAACTCAATGACGAAGAATCATCTATTGTTAATTTAGTATCTATTAGCGAAGACCTAAAAGAAGTCGTCGAGAGTACAGGAAACTATAGAGAACTAAAAGTAGAAATTGTTTCTAAAGATGGTAAAACTTATGAAGGCAAGGTTGTAAAACAAAAAGACAATTACTATATTATTGAGTACAGCTCAGGTGAAACCGTTAGAATATTTAAGAAAGATGTGGATACTATTACAATAACCGATGATTATGAAAATATTTTATCAATAGTCGGTCCTAAAGTATTATCCGATGATGATACCACCATATATGAATTTGAAAATCTCGTTCAAGGACAAGCATACCTATTTATACTTGTAGATAATACCGAAATAAAGGGGGTATTTATTAAAGTCAAAGGTGATACTCTAATAATAACAGAATTAAATAGTTATAGTACTATATCTCTAAGTAAAAGCAATGTTAAATCAGCTAAACCCATCGACGCTGAGTTGAATGATGATGGAGATGACCCTTCTAACAATTCTGAGGGATGATATATACATTAATTCTAATTCTTCTTAATCTCTTCTCTCTCAATTAATGATGAAGGCTTACCTTCCCAACCACAGGATTCATTAAGGCACTTGAGATAAAAACCTTTCTCTTTAGACCTTTTTTCAAACAAACAACTATCACATTCCGGACACGATGATTCTATATAAGGTTTATCAAATGTTTGGAAACCACAATCCGGATAATTAGTACATCCATAAAATGCTTTCTTCTTTGGTAACTTGATTTTGACAATCTGACCATCACAATCATCTTTCGGGCATTTTCCTAATGGTATAGGTTTGGCATTTCGGCATTCCGGAAAACCTGAACAAGCAAGGAAATATCCATTTTTACCCAACTTCTTAACCATAGGTCTTCCACATTTTTCGCATACATATTCAGTCTCTTCTTCTAATACACCCTTAAAACTTTCAACAGTTTGATGAGCTTTTTTAACATTCTTTTCGAATTTATCATAGAATTCTTTCAAAACCTGTTGCCAATTCTTATTATCTTCTTCGATTTTATCTAACTCCTCTTCCATTTCTGCGGTAAACTTAACATTTATAACATCGCTAAAATTTTCAGAAATTAGTTTATTTGCAAGAATGCCTATATCTGTAGGGATAAGTTGTTTCTGTTTCCTTATTATATAGTATCGTGTTATGAGGGTATTTATGGTTGGAGCGTAGGTTGATGGTCGACCTATACCACTTTCCTCAAGGGTCTTTACTAAAGTAGCATCCGTATATCTTGGATTAGGTTCTGTAAATTTCTGCTCAAGTTCTACTTTTTTCAAATTTACTTTATCATTTTCGCTAAGTTTAGGTAGTTTAACCTTTTCATCTGCTCCTGCTTTCGTTACCAATACTTTAGTGTAACCATCGAATAACAATTTAGAACTGGTTACCTTAAAAAGAGAGTTCTTGGATTTTATTTCAACTTGTGTATTTTCATAGATAGCGTTAGTCATCTGACATGATACAAATCTTTCCCATATTAGTTTATAAAGCTTATATTCATCCTTAGTTAAATATTTCTTAATAGATTCAGGGTCTTTATCTACAGCTGTAGGTCTAATACATTCATGAGCATCCTGGCTTCCTTTTTTATTCTTATATATAATTTTACTCTTTGGTAGATATTTTTTACCATATTTTTTATCAATATAATCTCTAACCTGTTCTAATGCTACATCAGAGATTCTTGTGGAGTCTGTTCTCATATAAGTAATAAGACCGGTCCTTTCTTTACCCAAGTCGATACCCATATATAATCTCTGAGCAATATCCATCGTTCTCTTTCCGTTATAGCCTAGTTTGTTAGAGGCATCCTGCTGCATCTTAGATGTAGTATATGGAGATAGTGGGGAGCGTTGCCTTTCTTTCACCTCATATTTAGATATGGAGTAGTTCTCTTTTTCCAGGAGTTTTTTTACCTCATCAGCTTCTTTTTTAGTATGAATTTCCGGTTTTTTATTCTTTATTTTAGCTAGTTGAGCTTTAAAGCTTCTAGAAGAGCCTTTTTTAAATTCACCTTGAACTTTCCAATATTCTTCGGGTACGAAATTATTTATTTCTTCCTCTCTCTTACATATTAGCTTCAATGCTACCGATTGAACCCTTCCTGCTGATAGACCTTTCTTAATCTTAGCCCATAAAAAAGGTGATAATTCGTAACCGACTATTCTATCAAGGATTCTTCTTGCTTTCTGAGCTTCTACTTTATAATGGTTTATATTGTTTGGATGTTTAATAGCTTCTAGTATTGCTTTTTTGGTGATTTCATTGAATACTATTCGTTTAATTTTTACATCTGGTTTTTTTTCCAGTATAGCATTCTTTATATGCCAGGATATAGATTCTCCTTCTCTATCATCATCACTTGCCAATAATACTTCCTTTGAGAAGGATGACAACAGTCTAAGATTAGCCAGAATATCGCCTTTACCTCTTATGGTTATATATTCAGGTTCGAATCCTTTCTCTATTTTTACTCCCATACGGGATTTTGGCAAGTCTATAATATGTCCACCTGAAGCCGCCACTTCATAATTACTCCCCAGATATTTATTTATGGTCTTTGCTTTAGCGGGAGACTCTACGATAATTAGAATCTTTTCTTTATCGCTTCTAGTAGTCATTTTTTTCTTTGCTTGAGTCTTGGTTAATGTTGTTTTCTTATTGGTTTTTGAATTTGTTTTCTTTTTTCTATTAGT
>CAYUUC010000201.1:0-6787 GCA_964447635.1 uncultured Spirochaetia bacterium | reverse complement strand
CTCCCCTCATAGGGGAGAGGATGAGTAAAAGTTTGGGTAGAAAAAGAGTTAATATATTTTAAGTCCCCCTATGAGGGAGGTTTATGGGGTCTCTTCCTTCTGACAAAATGGAGAAGAGCGTATTTTTTTTCATATCTTAAATATAAGAAACCTTGCTTTTTAATTCCAGTCTATACTTTCAAAAAATATTTATTTTTTTCTTTTCCAAAATCTCCCATTATATTAATTTATAGCAATCATAAGCAAAACTTTTGTTAATAGGAAGAGAAAATTATTATGGGAGAATAATTCAATGATTATTGATAATGAACAAAGTAACAAAATTATAGAATGGATAACAGAATATACAGAAACAGGTAAAATGGACATTGTTACAGGTTATTTTACTATTGGAGCTATTGCATATTTATCAGAGGAGATAAATGAAAAAATCAAACAATTTAGATTAATACTTGGTGATATAGTTAATATAGATGAAATTAAGGATTATAGTATAGATTTATTAAATGAAAACATTACAATAGATAATGCTTTTAAATTAAAGAAGTATGCAAAAGAGTGTGTAGCCTTTTTAAATCAAGATAAAGTGCTAACAAAAACATTAGAGCCAAATTTTTGTCACGCAAAAGCTTATATTTTTCATTCTAATAAAGATGAAAGATTACATTACTTTATTTCTGGTAGCTCCAATTTAACAGAAGCTGGTATTGGAATGAAGCAAACAAACAATGTGGAGTTAAACATTGCAGAAACAGGTAATAATAACCAATACAAAAATTTAAAAGAGTGGTTCAACAAACTTTGGAATAGAAAAGAAGCACATAAAGATAAAACGATTTATGATGAAAACGGCAAAAAAGAATTAAATAATTTTAAAGACTATCTTATAGAGAAAATCCAAAGTATAATATATCCTTATTCACCTAAAGAAGTTTATTATAAAGTATTATACGAACTTTTTGGTAAGCAGGTTAATGAGGATTATGATAATCCAGATTTTACAAGGCAGATAGGAAGATTAGAAAACTCTGTAATATATAGATCATTATATGATTTCCAAAAGAAAGGCGTATTAAGTCTTATTAAGATGATACAGAAGTATGATGGTGCCATACTTGCCGATGCAGTAGGTTTAGGTAAAACATGGAGTGCATTGGCTGTTATGAAGTTTTTTCAATTACAAGGAAGAGAAATTATTTTGTTATGCCCCAAGAAATTAAGTTATAACTGGATAAGGTACAGAAAAAATCAAGATTCAAGATTTGAAAAAGATGAATTAGATTATTATGTAAGATATCATACAGATTTGATTGATGAAAGAATAGATAAAGATAATTATAAGCAGCAAAGAACAGATACAAGATTTAAAAATGATAAACCTAAATTATTCGTGATAGACGAAAGTCATAATATTAGAAATGATAAGTCTCAAAGATATAAATTCCTTGTAGAAGAAATACTACAAAAAAATAAAGGCGATATAAAAATATTAATGTTATCTGCCACACCTATAAATAATACTTTAGTAGATATTAGGAATCAATTTAAGTTAATTACTAAAGGTGATGAGAAAGGTTTTGAAGAAAGTTTAGGTATAAGAAATTTATTTTTTACATTTAGAAACGCTCAAAAAGAGTTTAATGAGTGGAGGAAAGATTCTGCACCTAAAATAAAAAATTTTATAAGAAAATTACCTGCTGGTTTTTTTAGATTAACAGATTCTTTAGTAGTTGCCCGT
Source organism: uncultured Spirochaetia bacterium (assembly GCA_964447635.1). Taxonomy (GTDB): domain Bacteria; phylum Spirochaetota; class UBA6919; order CAYUUC01; family CAYUUC01; genus CAYUUC01. The sequence goes on along the minus strand of CAYUUC010000201.1, from coordinate 5,049 downwards.
ACCAGAAAGATGGTAGAAAAACAAAATACTGAATTATTCTTCCCCAAAAAACAAAAACCTGAAAATATATTTGTTACTCCAAAAAGTATAGGGAATTATGAGAGTTTTGAAGAATTATTTGAAAACTTTCCACCAATGCTTTCTGCTTATCAGCCATCATTTTATATCAAGCAGGAAAAAGATGTAAGTAAATTAAAAGATGAACAGCAGAGAGATCGTTTTCTTGTAAAGATGCTGTATATATTACTTGTTAAAAGATTGGAGTCCTCATGGTGTTCATTCCAGTCTACTATAAAGAGAGTATATGATTATCATCAGAGTGTTTTGGATAAAATTAATAAATATCTAAAAGATAAATCTGAAGAGGAAGCTATTTTACAGGAAGAGTTTGATTTCGATGATATCTTTGATGAGAAAGAAAGTGAAGAGTTTTCTTTGGGTAAAAAAAGACCAGTTAATTTAAAAGATATAGATAAAGCTGGTAATATTGAAAACTTTAAAAAAGATCTTAAAACAGATATAGAAGCATTAGACAAATTAATAAGTAATTTGCGTAGGTTTGAAGAAGATATAGAAAAAGAAAAATCATTTGGAACTTTCAAAAGTATAGATGATAAGTTAGAATCACTTATGAATAAAATTAAAAATAAACAGGAAAAGCCCTTCAATAAGGATAATAAAAAAATATTAATATTTACTGTCTACAAAGACACTGCTTTATATCTATTTGAACATCTGAAAACAAGAGGATTTACTAATATAGGTTTTGTCAGTGGTGATATATCAAAAACAGATGATAGTAACACAGAAACAAAGAACTTTGAGCCTATACTGGAAAAATTTGCTCCATTTACAAAACTGTTTAATGAAAAAGAATGGGGAGAGTTTAAACCAAGTTCAGATAAGCTGGATAAGAAAAAGCAATATAGAGAATGGATTAACTGGATAAAGGATAACAGACCGAAAACTTATGAAAAAATAAATAAACCTATTGATATATTAATTGCAACTGATGTATTAAGTGAAGGTCAAAACTTGCAGGATTGTGATATGGTAATAAACTATGATATACACTGGAACCCTGTTAGAGTAATTCAGAGAATGGGTAGAATAGATAGAATAGGTTCTCCTAATGATATTATTTTAGGTATTAATTACTGGCCCTCAGAAAATATAGATACATATCTGGACTTAAAAGGAAGAATAGAATCAAGAATGGCGGCAATGAAATTAGCAGGTTCTGAAGTACATAAAGAATTTACAGAAAGATTTAAACAAATGTCGGAAGATGAAGAGTTTGAACAAAAACTTAATGAGAAAATGATTAAACAAATGCAGTTATCATGGAATGATATTGATGAAAATCAATCTACTGTAGGATTCGATAATTTTTCACTTGAAGATTTCAGACAGGATTTGTCAGCAGAGATGAACAGAGAATTTAATAAATATAAGAATATGCCGAAAGCGGTTTATACTGGATTTAAACTAAAAAATAAAGAATATAAACCAGGATTAATATGTTTATTAGGATACCCTGCAAAACCTCAAAAAATTGTGGATTACGAGTATAAAAGCTATGAACTGATATTCATTGATATGGAAGGTAATCAGCAGTTATTGAACCAAAAAGAGGTTCTGGCATTTTTGGGGTCATATAGAGAAAGTAAAAGAGAAGGAACTGAGAGAATCGATGAAGGTGATGAAGAAACTATTAAAAAACTCTCCTCCTCACTAAAAAACTGGTTGAACTCTCAAGCATATACAGAAGAAGAACAGGAAGATGGTACGAAGAAAAAAACTATGGGAAAAGCTGATAAGGATATGCTGGATAAAATAGCAGATGGTGATACTCAAACCACTAAACAAATGAAAGATAATAAGACATCTGCTGAAAAATATAAAGAATGTAATTTTGATTTAATATGCTGGTTTTTAATAAGCGAATAAATTTGGAGATAGTATTAATGAATTTAATTAATTTCACACATAAAGATAAATTATACCAATCTGCATTATCATTATTCCAAGAACTAAACATACCTATTAACAAAGGACCCGAAAATCTTGCTTTACCAAAGGTTTTATTAAAAGAACAATATAAAACAAGTAATGAAGCCCATTTATTAATTGAAGAAGGATATTTTATAGGATTGGTTGATGAAAAAGCGTTTAATAATCAAGAAAGTGAAGATATAGAAAATATATTAAAAAAAGATGACTATGAAGGTATAATAGTATTTTTAGTTAATTTGAAAAAGAGAGAAAATAATTTATTACCTACAAGAAGCCAACTTGCGGAAATAACAAGAGCATTTCACAGAAGATATAAATTTTATCCTGTAGTTGTAATATTCAGATATAATGATTACATATCTATTGCGAATTGTGAAAGATTAGATTACAAGATTAGAAAAGAAGGGCAAAAAGCAGGTAAGGTATCCATAATTAGAGATATCAATATAATGAATACACATACGGGACATATTAAGATATTAGAGGAATTAAATATACAGGGTAAGAAAGTTGAAGTAGAAGAAAATGGAAAGAAAAAGAAAAAAGATATTACTAACTTTAATTTATTATATGAATACTGGCAATCAGTGTTTAATGTTTCTATACTAAACAAAAAGTTCTATAAAGAATTATCAGACTGGTATTTCTGGGCTATTAAAAATGTAGTGTTCCCAAATGCTCCTATACAAGCTGGTTTTGGACTTGAAGAAGAATTACTTAAACATCCAGAAGTAAAGGAACATAACGCTAAAAATCTTATCCGATTATTAACAAGGTTATTATTTGTATGGTTCATAAAAGAAAAAGGATTAATACCGGAAGAATTATTTGATGAAGAATTCATAGATGAAAAACTCTTAAAAAACTTTAGTCCAAAAGAAGGAACAAGTAATTATTATAAAACAATCTTACAAAACTTATTCTTTGCTACTCTTAATCAAGAAATGGGTAAAAGAAAATTCAGGAATGACGGACAGCATAGAAACGTAACTAACCTTATGAGGTATAAAAAGTATTTTAAAGACCCACAAAAATTTATAAATATGCTTGAAGAAAAAGTTCCATTTATGAATGGTGGATTATTCGAATGCCTTGATAAACCTCATCCGGAAAAAAAGGGAAAGCAAGGCGGAGATGTTATTATATATAATGATGGCTTCTCCGATAGAGAGGATAACGAACTAACAGTACCCGATTATATATTTTTCGGAGGTGATAGTGATGTTGATTTAAGTGATGATTACGGTTATAAAGTTAATACAAGAAATCTAAGTATTAAAGGATTAATAAATATACTGAAATCTTATAAGTTCACAATAGCAGAAAATACGCCTATAGAGGAAGATATAGCTCTTGACCCTGAATTATTGGGTAAAGTATTTGAAAACCTCCTCGCAAGTTATAATCCTGAAACAAAAACAACAGCAAGAAAACAAACAGGGTCTTTTTATACTCCGAGAGAAATTGTTAATTATATGGTTGATGAAAGTCTTATTGCTCATCTAAAAAATAAGTTAATTTCTGAATCTAATGATGAAAAAGATATTGATGATAAATTATATCAGTTGTTATCTTATAGTGATAGTCAGCCTTTTGATAATGATAATATAAAAGATAAAATTATTGACTCCATTAATAATTGTAAAGTTCTTGACCCGGCGTGCGGTTCCGGTGCATTTCCTATGGGTATATTACACAAAATGACCCATATACTGCATAAAATAGACCCCAAAAATGAAAAATGGATGGATAAACAAATAAAAAAAGCGGAAGAGATTGATATAGACTCTGCAAGAAATAATGCTATAAAAGATATTGAGGAAGCATTTGAAAACAATGAACTCGATTACGGGCGTAAATTATATCTTATTGAAAACTGCATTTATGGTGTAGATATTCAGCCTATTGCTGTTCAAATAAGCAAGCTAAGATTCTTTATATCTCTTGTTGTAGACCAGAAAGTAACAAATAATAAAGAAAATTTGGGAGTAAGGTCTTTACCTAACCTTGAAACTAAGTTTGTTGCGGCTAATACGCTTATTGGAATTGAAAAACCTGATTTACAACATAGCTTATTTGATACATCTGGTATTAAAAAATTGACAGAGAAACTAAAAGACACAAGACATAAAATATTCTCAGCTAAAACTCCAAACACAAAAAGAAAATATAGAAAAGAAGATGAAAGGATAAGGAAAGAAATAGGTTCTATATTATTAAATGATAAAGGTATTCCAAATGAAACAGCGAAATTACTGTCAGAATGGGATCCTTACGACCAGAATACTACCGCAAATTATTTTGACCCTGAATGGATGTTTGGTGTTAATGATGGTTTTAATATAGTTATAGGTAACCCGCCTTATATACAATTACAAAAAGAGGGTGGGAAATTAGCCAAACTATATAAACCATACAATTATAAAACATTAAAAAGCACCGGTGATATATATGCTTTATTCTATGAGAAAGGGATGAATGTGTTAAAAAAAGGTGGTTATTTGGTTTATATCACATCTAATAAATGGATGAGAGCAGGTTATGGAGATGTATTAAGAGATTACCTCTCTAAAAAGAACCCGGTGAAATTAATCGATTTTAGCGGATTTAAAGTATTCGAATCAGCTACTGTAGACACTAATATATTAATAATTCAGAACAATAAAAACTTAAACCATACAGAAGCTGTACAGTTTAAAAACGATTACAAAAAGGGAGACGATATTACAGAATACTTTAATAATAATAAAACAATATTAAACAACCTATCAAAAAACACTTGGCTTATTGGAAATCAAACTGAAATAAACTTAAAAGCTAAAATAGAGAAAATAGGTAAGCCTCTTAAAGAATGGGATATTAGTATTAATTATGGAATAAAAACCGGATACAACAATGCATTTATAATCGATACTGAAACTAAGGAACGTCTCTGTAAGGAAGACCCTAAAAGCGAGGAGATTATAAAACCAATATTGAGAGGAAGAGATATTAAACGATACAGCTATGAATGGGCTGGGTTGTGGTTGATTA
>CAYUUC010000200.1:0-6801 GCA_964447635.1 uncultured Spirochaetia bacterium | reverse complement strand
CTATAAATATTTTTCACATATTCTATATATGATTAATATTATTTCAATAAATCCCATTAAATTTATAAGAATTTTTTAAATAATCAAAATTATAGATGGAAGGTATATAAATGGCAGAAGATATCAGAAAAATCAAACTTGAGAAAATCGAACAGATGAGAAATGAAAACATAAACCCATATCCAGAAAGATATGAGAAACAAAGCTATATCAAAGATATCTTAAATATGGAAATAGACAAACATATAAAAACTGCTGGCAGATTGATAGCAAAAAGAAAAGGTGGAAAACTCTCTTTCAGCCATATCCAAGATTTTACCGGGAAAATTCAACTATGTTTTGAATTTAATACACTGAAAAAGGATAAATACGATTATTTTAAAAAAATTTTGGACATTGGCGATTTCCTGGGTGTAGAAGGAAAACTATTTAAAACAAGAACCGGAGAATTAACCATACTAGTTGAAGACTTTGTCATTTTAAGTAAAACTCTTAGACCATTACCTGAAAAATGGCACGGTCTTGAAGATAGAGAAACCAGATATCGACAAAGATATCTAGATTTAATTATGAATGAAGAAGTTTTGGATATTTTCAAGTTAAGAACATCGATTGTAAAAACCATAAGAAAATTTCTGGATAATAATAATTTTGAAGAAGTAGAAACTCCTGTCCTGCAAACTAAACCATCTGGAGCCTTAGCAAAACCTTTTAAATCCCATCATAATGCTTTAGATATGGACGTTTATCTACGTATCGCTCCTGAAACATGGCTAAAGAGACTAATAGTTGGCGGTTATGAAAGAGTTTATGAATTTGCTAGATGTTTTAGAAACGAAGGAATGGACCCATCTCACCTACAAGACTTTACCATGCTGGAGTTTTATGTTGCATATTGGAATTTTAGGGATAATATGAAATTCACCAGAGAGTTGATACAATATACACTAAAAGAAGTTATGGGGACACATATAATTAATATTGACGGTCAGGAGATTGATTTCTCAGGAGAATGGGAAGAAGCATCTTTCAGAGATTTGATACTCAAAGATTGTGGTATCGACATTAACGATATTAATAATGAAAAAGAACTTCTTAGAAAAATTAAGGAAAAAAACATAGAAATAGAAGATGCTGAAAAATTGGGTTTTGGAAATTTAATCGACCAACTCTATAAAAAAATCAGCCGACCAAAGATTAAAAACCCAACATTCCTTATTAACCATCCCATATCATTATCTCCATTAGCCAGGAGGAATGACGATAATCCACTAATTACAGACAGATTCCAATTAGTAGTTAATTCCTGGGAGATAGTAAATGCTTATTCTGAGCTTGTAGACCCAATAGACCAAAGACATAGGTTTGAAGAACAGACCAGATTAAGGGAGAAAGGAGATGATGAAGCAATGCCTATGGATGAAGATTATCTTTTATGCATGGAATACGGTATGCCACCTATGAGTGGTTGGGGGATGGGTATTGATAGATTTGTGTCATTACTAACTAATAGCGATAATCTGCGTGATGTCGTATTATTTCCCCTTATGAGACCAGATAAATAAAAAACCTACCAATCATTAGGACTATTGATACGAGGCATAATCAGTCTATCAGAAATATAACCATGTTTCTTGAGGATTGTTTTATAATGATGACCTAATAATTTAGAAAGATTTGAAGATGGTTTTTCATAAGTTGAATTAAACCCATTAAGTATCAAGAAACCAATCAGAAGGTCAGGTCTAAATGAGTTTACAATAGAGTTGAACTTTATAAATCTCAAAATTACCCAATTAGTCCAATATTGGTTATGGCTATCCTTGAGCATTGATATCCATTTTCCATCGATGTATTCTCTGAAATTGACATGACCAAGTTCATGAATAATCATAGATCGGATGCAACCCTCTTCTGTTATACATCCAGCATATTTCATCAAATCACATTGTGAAAATTCTTCAGGATTGTTTTTATCAAAGAAATTTCGAAAAAAAGTAATATTTAATGATTTTCCAATAGTCCCTACGGAATAACCATCATAAGACCATTTATGAACATAAGATATTGAATAACCATTATCATATACTTTCTTTAAGGCATTCCTTAATTCCCAATCACCTAGATTATACATAATTTTTGATTGTCTTTTGATTAAATCCTGTCTTCTTATCATCTCATTGATTTTATTTCTATTATTGGAGTTATCATATTTTATTTGATTTATGTTATTTAATATTGAAGAATAATTACTTTTTATTTTCTGTAGTAAAGAATCCATAAGTTTTTACTCATACCTTTTATTTATCATATCGATATATGATATGAGTATTTTTATTGAGATTATTGATAAATTGAAAAAAAATCATTATATCTTGGTATTAATAATTATAGGTTGGAAGGTGATAAAAGTTTGACTATTTATAAGATTATTTGTATTTTTTTAACCTTATTTTTGCGTTTATCCTCAAAAATAATAATAAGAATAAATATATATTGAGCAGTAAGAATAGATGGAGGTTTATAGTTGAAAAAGTACGAAATAATGCTTATAATCGACCCGAACATCGAGGATGTTAATGCTGTATTCGATAGGATAAAGTCTTACATAACATCGAACGAAGGTGAAATCGTAAGTGATAAAGATATGGGCATAAAAAAGCTAGAATATCAAGTAAAGAAAAGAGAAAAAGGTCATTACTATCTTGTCGAAATGAGGGTTGAAGCTAAAAACCTACCCGAAATCGAAAGAGAGATTAAGGTAGATGAAGACATCATCAGACACCTTCTGACTGTAGCTAAAAAACAATAGTAATATCAGTTAGGAGATTTTATGGCTTATGATATCAATCAAGTATTCCTCATTGGAAGGTTAACAAGAGACCCGGAAACTAGATATAGTTCCAATAACGTCATATGTAAATTCTCTATCGCAAATAATTCTGGTAGGGATGAAAAAGATGTATCATTCTTTGATATTGTTACTTTTGGTAAAACAGCTGAGATGTGTCAACAATATCTAAATAAAGGCAGGCAAGTAGCTATTATTGGGAGACTCTCTCAAAATAGATGGGAGAAAGATGGACAAACTAGAAGTAAAGTTGAGATTATAGGGTCTAATATACAGTTTATAGGGTCTAAAGGGGATTCTAACAAGGATAATTCTTATTCCTCGAATTACCAGTCCAAACCATCTAACAATATGGATAAGAAAGATACATCAGACGATATCTTTGAACAGAGTGATGAGGGATATGAAGATGAAGTTTTTGAAGATAGTGATGAGGATATACCGTTTTAATTAAATTATGTAAATAAGAGGTAAAATAAAGATGGAAATTATTCTAAAGGAAGATATCCCAGGATTAGGTGAAGAAGGAGATATCAAATCAGTCAAAGATGGATATGCCAGAAACTATTTAATACCAAAAAAAATAGCTGTGATAAATAATAAACGAAATCGAGAAGAATTTGAAGCGAAAAAAGAAGAAATAGAAGCAAGAAAAGCTAAGAAAAGAGAAGCTGCAAGAACTCTGGAAGAAAGATTGAAAACCATGGATATTACTATTGAAAAGAAAGCCGGGGAAAATGGTAAGTTATTCGGTTCGGTAACAAACTCTGAAATTGCAGAAAAACTATTGCAACATGATATAAATATTGATAGACGAAACATAGAATTAATAAAACCAATTAAAGTGGTTGGAGAGCATAAAGTAAGAGTTAAATTACACGAATCTATACAACCGGAATTAACCATACATGTAGTATCAGAGGGTGAAACTGAAAAACAAATATCAGAAGAAGAACTTAAAAGAATGGAAGAAGAACAAGCAGAGAAAGCAGTTGAAGAAGAAGTAGAAAAAGAAGAAGAAACAAATGAAAAAGATAATATAGAAGAAACAAAAGAAAATGATTAAATCCTTCATTATCCATTTTACTACATATCCTGGCTAAATAATATTTAAAGAGTTATCTAAATGGAAGAAACAAAAGTCAAAGATAATTTTCTAGAAAGAGTTCCTCCACAAAACATCGATGCTGAAAAAGCTGTGATAGCATCTATGATTCTGGATAATGAAGCCATATCTAAAGCGTTAGAAGCTATTGAATCCGAAGACTTTTATGTAGAAGCACATAAAACCATTTATAAAGCTATAATGCATCTTTATGATAAGAGTACACCTGTTGATTTGGTTACATTATCCGAGGAATTGATATCGAAGAATAGTCTGGATGATATTGGGGGTGCTACTTACCTAAACGAGATAACTAGAGATTTAGCCACTTCAGCTAATGTAGACTATTATATAAAAATAGTTAAAGAAAAATCTGAATTAAGAAACCTGATCCTTACTTCTATGGAAACCATAAAAGAGTCATATGAATCTGATGAAGAAGTAAGTGAAATCATTGATAGAGCTGAATCCCGTATTTTTGAAGTAGCTGATAAGAAGATTAGATCCGGTTTGATGCACATCCGAAATTCTGTTAATAGCACAATAGATTTTCTGGAAAAAGTATATCATAACAAAGGACATATCACTGGTATCCCTTCAGGTTTTACCGATTTAGATAATCTGACTGCAGGATTTCAGAAATCCGACCTAATCATTATCGCTGCCCGACCATCTGTTGGAAAGACAGCATTAATATTAAACATGTCTGAGAATATGGGAATTTATAAAAAATTTAAGGTTGCTATATTCTCACTGGAAATGTCTAAAGAGCAATTATGCCAGAGATTTATATGTTCATATTCTAAGATAGATAGCCATAAAGCTAGAACAGGAAATTTTGGGGAGAATGATTTCACTAAAATTACCCAAGCTGCTGGCGAGCTTATGCACGCTGATATTTACATAGATGATAGTAGTCAAATTAATGTCCTGGAAATGAAAGCTAAGTGTAGACGATTAAAAGCCAAAGAAGGATTAGATGCCATATTTGTGGATTATTTACAGCTCTTATCTTCTCCATCAAGCCATAAATATGAAAACCGACAAACCGAAGTTGCCAAGATATCCCGATCATTAAAACAATTGGCAAGAGAACTGGAAGTGCCGGTAATAGCAGCCGCTCAACTTAATAGAATGGTAGAAACTCGTCCTGATAAAAGACCTTTGCTATCCGATCTGAGAGATTCAGGAGCAATAGAGCAGGATGCTGATTTAATTATGTTCCTACACAGGGAAAATTACCAGAAGAAGAAAGACGACAATCAAGAAAAAGAGAATGATAATCAAGCAAATGATTCCAATAAATCTAATGAAAAATTAGAAAAATCAGAACTAATAATAGCAAAACAGAGAAATGGACCTACTGGTATTATAAATCTTGCATTTAGAAAACAATATACAAGATTCGAAAATTATGCTGAAGAAAATTTCATTAATCAATACAATGATATTTAGATTAAATTCTAGCGAAGTTAATTAGAATATCTATCTATATTCATATATAATATTTGATTATCAACCTTATTAAATTACCTTTAAAAAATGAAAAAAGTATTAAATAAAATAAAATCATCCGGAGAAAGCATCCTAGTTAGAATTCCAAGGGGTATAGCAAGTCTTGGTGCGTATTTTATCTTTGTATTCAAAACTATCAAAGCTATATTTAAAAGACCTTTCCCCTTAAGTGAATTATTAAAACAAGCAGTGAAAATAGGATATGATTCTCTCGGTGTAACCATTTTAACTAATTTCCTTATGGGTTCTGTTATTTCACTACAATTAGGAGCAACCATGGAAAGGATGGTAATGGGAGCATCGAACCAAATCGGGGCGATGGGTCTTGCTATCGTAACAGAATTAGGACCAGTTCTAACAGCTATCATAGTAGCAGGAAAGACTGGTTCAGCAATGGCTGCACAAATCGGTACAATGAAAATCACCGAACAAATAGACGCTTTAACCACTCTATCAACAGAACCGATTCAATTTATATCTGTACCGAGATTCCTAGCCTCATTAATTGTATTACCTATCCTTATTATTGTAGCAGATTTAACAGGGATTTTCGGAGGATTCTTAGTAGCTAATGTTATATTTAAGCAATCTTTTAAGACTTTTTTCGATGTTTTTATTGGATACACATTATTTTATGATGTATTTACAGGTTTATATAAAGCGATGATTTTCGGAGGATTAATATCCACCATATCCAGCTATGTTGGTTTCAGAACAGAAGGTGGAGCTGAAGGTGTTGGTAAATCAACAACTAATGCTGTTGTATTAAGTAGTATGGGTATATTAGTAGCGGATTTAATAGTGGCTGCTTTACATAATATAACATTATAATCAATTGGTAAATATTTTTTACCAACATAAAGATACAACTCTCTTAATAGACACAAATCTATATCAAACTTTCCTAAACAGATTGATTTCTTAATGGTTTATAGTTATCTTATTTAGAAAGGAAAATCATCTGTTTACTTAAATACTAATTAAAATCAAGGACACCCTTATGATAGACTCCATACAAAACCAAAAGAATAAATGGATACATATATCCAATCCTACTGGCGCCGATATGAGATATCTTGCTGATACATACAGATTCCATCCCCTAGATCTTGAAGATATAAGTAGTGAAGTAGAAAGACCCAGGATTGATGTATATCCTAATTATTATTTCATGGTTATTCATTATCCATATTTATTAAAAGATAAACAAACCATAAAGACTGCAGAAGTTGACATTTTTTGGGGAAAAGACTTTATTATAACCATATCTCACTCTCCATCTTCATTAATACCAGATTTATTCTATTCTGTAAAAAGTAATAGAATAAAG
>CAYUUC010000199.1:0-6822 GCA_964447635.1 uncultured Spirochaetia bacterium | reverse complement strand
TTCTTTTTTCCTTCTCGCTTTCCCATCCAAATATGTATTTTTTATAATTTTAATAGACTTTTTTAAACATATCATAAAGATTTTGTTATATTTAATACTATGGAAAAGGAAAAATATCAAGAACAAGTAAAAGATTTAGTTAAAAAATCAATAAAAACATTTTTGCAGGATAATAAGAAGATTAGTGCACCAGAAGGATTAGATGAAAATCTTAAGAAAAAGCGTGGTGTTTTCGTAACCCTGAGGAATAAAAAGAATAACCAGCTACGTGGATGCATTGGTAGACCAATACCGGATAGCACATTAGCTGAAGCCCTGATTGATTCAGCTATTTCCTCAGCAACGAAAGACCCGCGATTTCCACCAATAAAGCTGTCTGAACTACCCAATATCACATTTGAGATTAGTGTAATGTCAGAACCCAAACTGATTGAAGCTAAAGACTATAGAGATTATCTAAGTCAAATAGAAATTGGTAAACATGGATTAATCGTAGAAAAAGGTTTTGCTAAAGGATTGCTTCTACCACAAGTTGCTACTGAATACGATTGGGATGTGGAAACATTCCTATCCCATACATGCAGGAAAGCGGGATTAATTAATGATGATTGGAAGGACTTAAGAACCAAGATATATTCGTTTTATCTTTACGATAAGATTGAAGGAGAATTCAAACAAACATAATAAACATATTGAGATGGGGATTATTGTTATATGGCTAAGGAAAAGTATTCAAAAGAAGAGATGAAGGAAATCATCGACAAAGCAGAGAAACTAAGACAAAGACAAGAGGAGACCTACTCACAGGAAGATATAGAGAAAATCGCTCGAAATATGAATATACCTAAACGAATTATCAAAGAAGCATTAAAAGTCTATAACAAGAGTAATGTTAAATCAAAAAAGAAAATAAACACACCCAGACTAAGAAGATTTAAAAAAGCATTAATTTATATTTTCTATACAGTGTTTTGGATAACATTTATCGGAATACTTCTTATTGTACCCAGTTTAGAAGAGGATAGATGGTTAAGCTGGGTATGGCTTATCCCATCCATGGCTTTTGTAGGACTTATCATGGGAGCATTCATAAACGAACTGGAAGGGGCAATCATCGGAATGGTTGCTGGTGGATTATCTGGACTTTTGGTAATATACTTAAGCGGCTGGTTATGGGGTAAGATAGTTATTGGGATGATTCTTGGTTTCGTTGCATTTATCGTATTCCTATTCAGATTCAAAGGTCAAATAGACGCTGTGATAAAATAGTATGAGTAATAACCGAAGAATAAACTATCTTACAAATGAAAGCCTCGAAAAGCATATCCGATTCACTATGACCTATGATACTAAGAAGGTGATTTTCGAGAAGTGGAAAACAGCTTTACTCGATTTATGCGGTTTTTCTAATATAAAATCATTAGTAGATTTAGGATGTAGAACGGGTAACTTTCTAATCCAGATTAGGAAACACTATAATGATTGTCATCTAATGGGTATTGATTCCAGTAAAGATATGGTTGACACAGCAGTAATTAAGGCAGAGAAGCAATATGCCCATAATATTCACTTCCATATTAAAGATATATGGGATTTTATCAATGAAGTATCGGATATTAAATATGATATAGTCTCCGCATGTCATATGCTTTACTACCTCAAAGATATACCAACAGCGATTGAAAGAATCAAACAGAACCTGCTTAAATCAAATGGCATCTTTTTTGTTACTACTAATAGCATGAATAATATGCCCGAACTTTATCTGCTTCTCAGAAAAGTAGAACGGGAATTCAAACTTGAACCTAAATGCAGTATATTAAACACAAGGTTTGGATTGGAAAACGGCTACGAAATATTAAAAAGACATTATAAATATGTGGATTACCATTCCATTGAAAGTGAATTAATCGTAGAAGATTTTGAACAGGTCATGGATTATATTGTCAGTCGTTTTGTTGTTGTGATGCCACATTTACCCGATACTAAGTATAAGCAAGCTATTGATTTCTTGAAACCTTTAGTAAAAGAAAGGATAGAGCAAAAGGGAAATTTTGTAATTACCAGAAAGGTAGGAGCTTTACTATGCTCGGATTAGCTTAATCATGTCTAACCTAGCATACTAAGCAGGACACCAGCGGCAACTGCGGAACCGATAACACCGGCGATGTTCGGTCCCATTGCATGATGTATTAGATAGTTGTTTGGGTCTTCCTTCTGTCCCACCATATGAACCACCCTGGCTGCCATTGGAACGGCAGACACACCTGCTGCTCCGATTAAAGGATTAATCTTTTTATCTCCCTTCAGGAATAAGTTCATAAACTTAGCGGCGAGTAATCCGAATGTTGTAGCAATAGCAAAAGCTATAGCTCCTAAAACGAATATGAAAATGGTTTGGAAATTGATGAACTGACTCGCTTCTGTTGCTAATCCAACACTAAATCCTAATAAAATCGTAACGATATTAGTTAATGATTTTCTGGCAGTATCAGCGAGTTTATCAGTAACACCAGATTCTTTTATTAAATTACCAAGCATAAGCATTCCAACGAGTGGAATTGATGCAGGACATACCAGAGCGGAGATTATAAATACAACAATAGGAAAGATTATCTTTTCTCTTTTGGAAACCTCTCTGGATTGTTTCATCTTGATTAATCGCTCTTTCTTGGTTGTAAATAATTTCATTATTGGTGGTTGTATTATAGGAACTAGAGCCATATAGGAATAAGCCGAGATAGCAATTGCTCCCAACAAATGAGGAGATAATTGCCCAGTTAAGAAGATAGCAGTTGGACCATCAGCACCTCCTATTATACCAATTGAACCAGCCTCAGTCGGAAGGAAACCTAGAAATAAAGCTAGTAAAAAAGCTCCGAAAATACCAACCTGAGCAGCCGCCCCTAATAGAACTAATTTGGGATTCGATAGCACTGGTCCAAAGTCTGTCATCGCCCCAAGTCCAAGGAACATCAAAAGAGGAAACACACCAGACTTTACACCTTGATAAATCATATAGAATGATGTTCCGGGGTCTGATACAGCAATTTCAGTCCCTATGAATTCTGCTGGTGGGGTCATATTGGAAACCAGTATACCAAAACCAATCGGCACAAGTAATAGTGGTTCAAACTTTTTAGCTATACCTAGAAATATCAAAACCAATCCGACAATAATCATAATCAGATTCGGTATTCCAAGTGAAACAAATCCGGTTGTCTTAAAATAGTTGAAAATCGATTCCAAAAATTGTTCCATTTTAATATATCCTTTTCAGTTTTGTTATTCGATTGTCATTAATTGTTGTCCTTCTAGAACCGAGTCACCTTTATTCACATATATCTTGGTGACTGTACCTTCTTTAGTAGATTTGATTTCATTTTCCATCTTCATTGCTTCCATGGTCATAACCAAATCACCAACTGAGATTGTATCTCCTTCTTTTACTATAATATCTATAACCAATCCTGGTATAGGAGATATAATATCATTGACACTTCCGGAAGCTGTAGTCTTAGAACCCCCGCCTATAGTAGGGATTGATGTTTTTTCACCCTCTTTAGCACTATTAATTGCCTTTTGTCGGGATTCTAATGCTTCCTTTTCCCCTTCTATTTCTACTTCATAATCAACTCCGTTAACCTCAACTATTCTCATACCTGGAGCTGATTTTTTAACTTTTGTATTATACTTTTGTCCATTAATGATTAAAGAATAAGATTTCATATAAACCACCTGTTATGTTTAGTTTTAACTAGCTTATTACCAGCCTCTTTGAAACTCTGCTCTTTGGGCACTATCCATTCTACCAGAGTATGCCCAGTTATAACTAGCAGTCTTTTCTCTATCAAAAGTCAGTTTTAGCTTTTCTCCACCTTCATGTAAAGCTAAAGTTAAAGCAATAGCACTGATTACATCTTCCGGGATATCTCCTTTTAATGGTGTCTTTGCTAATTTGACTCCTTGTTTATCCTTTGTTTTATCTTTCTTTCCTCTGATATATTTCATCAACAAGAAAGCGATGAGCATTAAGATTAATGCGGCAAATACTACTAAAACACCTATTAATGTATACAACCATCCATTAACTTTTCTTCCATCTGAGCTTTCCGGGACAACATTCTTAATTCCAATATTCCCTGCTAACTCATTCCATGATTCTTCGATGGATTGGTCTTTTTCTATGATTGTTCCCCTCATAACTATCAAATTGATTTTGTTGGTTTGTATTTTCTTATGTCCGGTTTTTGTTACCACATCAAAAGTATTCTGTTGGATATTCCCTCTAATTCTCTGTTCATCCTGGAGTAATATTAAGTCATTTTCTTCAATATTAAAATGAATTTCTTTTATATCTTCAGGAGCAATTTCGATAATCTCCTTAGTATTTCCTGCTTTTTCTACTTTTAGTTTATCTACTTCTATCGAACCTGAATTATAATCACCATCTTTCATGATAATCAAATCAGAATAACCTATAGAAGTAATCTTGCTCCGCTTTACAAGTTTTAGACTATCACTTGAATCTTCGATTATCTGTATGAAAGGTGATTGAGGGTCTCCTGGAGTTATTATACCTTTTATTTTCGTCCCATCATTCATTTTTAGTATATCCGTTGTATATTTACTTGCTGTTATCCTTTGGATGCATGATGCAGTGAATAATAGAATAATCAGAATTAATATTAAAAAAGGAACATAGCTTTTTTTACTCATAATCTATTTACAATCCTTTATCTTGGTTTAATTGTTTTATAGAGGTATATTACCATGTTTTCTTTTAACTGTTTGAACCTTCTTATTAGCAGTCATTTCCAGTGCTTTAATGATTTTAAATCTGGTATACTTAGGTTCAATAATACCATCGATATAACCTTTAGCTGCTGCGTTGTACGGGTCCATCAATTCTCTTTCATACTTCTGCTGATACTCTTTAGTAGCTTGTTCCTTATCCTCAGCTTTAGCTATCTCTTTTCCGAAGATAATAGGTGTAGCACCTCTGGCACCCATAACTGCAATCTCAGCATTAGGCCATGCATAGTTTACATCACCATCCAGATGTTTAGATGACATAACACAATAAGCCCCGCCATAAGACTTCCTTGTGGTGATAGTGATTTTTGGAACAGTAGCTTCAGCATAAGCATACATCAGCTTAGCTCCATGTCTAATTACACCCATATACTCCTGTCCAGTTCCAGGTAAGAAACCGCTTGTATCGACAAAAGTGATGATTGGTATATTAAAAGCATCACAGGAACGAATGAACCTTGCAGCCTTAATAGAAGCATCACTATCCAGAGCCCCAGCCATATAATTGGGTTGATTAGCTACGATGCCTATAGATCGGCCATTCATTCGAGCAAATCCTACAACTATATTCTGTGCCCAGTGCTGTTGAACCTCGAGGAACTTATTATTGTCTACTACAGAATGTATTATGTCTTTGATGTCATATGGTTTATTAGGGCTTTCAGGTACGATATAGTTCAAGTGTTCATCAATACGGTCAACCGGGTCTTTACACTTTTCAATCGGAGTTATCTCCATATTATTTTGAGGTAGATAAGTCAATAAATCCCTGATATTCTTCAATAGAGCTTCCTCAGTAGAATGCATAAAATGTGCAACCCCGCTTTTTGTATTATGAATGACTGCTCCACCAAGTGTTTCATGGGTCACATCTTCATGAGTTACTTGCTTAACTACATTAGGTCCTGTTAAGTACATATAGCTGGTTTCTTTCTTCATTAAAATAAAGTCCATCAATGCTGGAGAATAAACCGCCCCACCTGCACATGGTCCGAGAATACCGGTGATTTGTGGAACCACACCGGAATACTTAACATTTCTATAGAAAATATCAGCATATCCAGCTAGTGAATCCACCCCTTCTTGAATTCTAGCTCCGCCGGAGTCATTAATACCGATAACCGGGCATCCCTGTTTAGCCGCAGCATCTAACACCTTGCATATTTTTTCGGAAGCTGTCTTAGATAGTGAACCACCCAAAACGGTAAAGTCGAATGAGAAAACAAAAACCAACCGTCCTTCTATGGTTCCGAATCCAGTAATGACTGAGTCTCCCAGGAATTTCTTTTTATCCAATCCGAATGCTGTTTGAGAATGAACTCTAAATGCATCATACTCTTCTAGGCTTCCTTCATCTAGCAGGATTTCTAATCTTTCCCTACCAGTAAGTTTACCCTTAGAGTGTTGTTTTTCTATGGCTTTTTCACCACCACCTATTTTGGATTGTTCTAGTTTTTCATAATATTTTTGCAGTGGGTCTTTTTCCATGGTTTATAACTCCCTTTCCTATCTAACTTTTGTAGAATTAATGATAATCATATAAATATTTGTATTAATTAATATACTGTAAAGCAAATTGATATTGAACATAATATAATATCAAAAAGAATATAAGAAAAAAAAGGAAAAATTTCCAAGAGAATAACAATATATATTTAGCAAAAAAATTTAACTTATTAATAAATATTCCTAAGTTAATATTATACAATGAATTAACTATTAACATTAGTGTTAGATATATATTGCAATATGTATAAATGGTTATTTTATAAAAAGTTTGATAGGTTAATAGACTGGTTAATAGTAAAAAGCTATGATTTATTTACTTTTAGTTATACTTATTTAACTTTATTTAATTCATCATAACCATAGCTTATGACTCTAGCTTCTGACCACAATTTTTCTATATTATAAAAATCCCTAGTTTCCTTCTCAAATATATGTACAATCATAAAAATATAATCCAGCAAAATCCACGGATTTTCTTCCATATCCTTTCTTTGGTTA
>CAYUUC010000198.1:0-6849 GCA_964447635.1 uncultured Spirochaetia bacterium | reverse complement strand
GGGTTCTCCTATTAAATCTTTCATAACAATGGGGAACAACCTTAATCTTTTATTCTATTTTTCACCCACTCATTAAAGCCTTCATTTCCAGCTTTTTCAACCAGAGTGGGTAATTGAATTTTATTTAAAACATATTTGAAAACCATCGAATACTTTTTATAGCTTCCTCTTTCTTTTTCATCGATTATTTGGATGATTTCATTTACATCAATATTGGTTTCAACATCAGAAAACTGATTGGAAGCGTAAATAGCAAATCCTTCGAAAAACCATACCGGACCCATAGCTTCTTCATCGCCATCCAATAGTCTAATATGGAATTGATGGGCCATCTCATGGCAGAGTAGTTTTTCATAAGAACTTTCTTCTATGCCTTCAGGGAAGTTTTCCTGATATAGTCTAGGACTTACAGCAGCTATAATTTTATTCTCCAGGAATGCTGAATATGTATCAGGAATTTGAATATCTTCTCCTAACTGAAAAATTTGCTTTATCCTTTTATTAAATTCTTGTTTATCATCATATATTTCGCATATATTAGCAAAGTTTTCTTTTATATATTCAATCCAATCATAATTATTGGAAAATGATTTTAGTCTTTTTTGGGAATTAATAATTATATTCTCAAATATATTTTTCTTTTTGAAGAGGGAATCTGGCAAACTTACCGATATTTTATAAACTCCATATTCTATTTCTTCCAAAATTGTTAAAAAACTCTCCTTAATATAAATAAAGTATCTAACAAATATTTAATAAAAATCTTCTATGATACATATATTAAAACACATTAATCTTATATGACGAGTAATATTATAAAAGTTAAACCAATTTATAAAAAAGCTAGAAGGATATTTCAGATAAAATTAAAAATAATTAATACATCATTACTGGTTTTTTTTCATGAATATATTCATTTGATGGTAATTATATAATAGTGTGATACTATAAAGATTATAGTATCATAAAATCAAATTTACATAATAATTCAATTAAATATAGAATTTGCTTAATATATTAATAGGAGAAGACTCATGAGAAAACTTTATGTATTTTTATTAATACTTTCATTAATATTTTTTTTATCCTTATCCTCATGTGATATATTTCTGCCGGATTCTGGTGATGGCGGTGATAGTGGTGATGGCGGAGAAGAAGGAGACCCACCAGCAACACCAACCGGATTAGACGCTAGTAACGGGACTTATACAGATAAGATTGTTATATCATGGAATGCAGTCACTGATGCTACTAATTATTGGGTTTATAAATCAGATGCTCAATATGGAGAATATACCAAGATAAAAACCGAAAGCTCTACATCTTATGACTATACCAATGCCCAAATTGGTCAGGTCTATTGGTTTAAGGTGAAAGCTATAAATGATTATGGAGAAAGTAGTTATAGTGATGAAGATGATGGTTACTTAGAAATGCCAACATATACTCTTGACACAAATACAACCGGTAGCGGAAGCATAACGTTAAACCCATCTGGAGGAACATATGATCATGGTACAGATGTGGAAGTTACTGCTGTCCCTGATACAGGATGGGATTTTACAGAATGGAGCGGTGATGCCACTGGAATCGATAATCCAATCACCATAACTATGACTGAAGATAAATCCATAACAGCTACATTTGATGAAATACCTTCATTTAATGTCATTTTCGATGTGGATGCTGATATATATAGTGGTTCACCACCTTCCGGGTCTACTTATGAACTAAGGATGTTTACCGATACCGATTTACTAACCGATGATGGTTCAGACTTAGTTGTGGATACTGGTATATTACCTAATCCAGATTATAATGTAGCAAGTATATCTGTAGGCTCTGAGGGTTATATAAACGATGTAGAAGCAAATATTTTTGATTGGACAATTCTAAGAGATGATAGTGGAACAGTTTATTATTTTACTTTTTCTAACACTTATGCGGATATAATGGATGACTATCGCTTTATGAAAGATAGAACCTATACCATATCAATCCCTTCAGATAATGTTGTTGAACTTACACATAGTGATATGGACCCCTCTGACCAGTATGTATTAGAAGTAACCTGGCAATCTAACGACCCATATGATAAGTTAAATCCTTCCACTAGAGTAAAATCACCAGATACATTTGTTGGAAAACAAAGTTCACTTAATTATACAATGAATCAAACCAATGAGCGAAACTTACCGGATAAATTTGAACAAATGAAGGAAAGCCTGGGTGAATTTGACCGTATAATGGTTGTCTTTAAAGACGAAAACCAAATACTTAATCGTGATAGCAATGTCAAGACTAAATATGAAAGATACGGAAAGATGACCTATAGACCTAATCGACCAACACCTGAGCTAACAATCGTTGAGCCTTATAAGAAAGCCGACGAGATGACCTATGAAGATTGGAAAACAATGATAGATTACTATGATTCTTTACCAGAAGTAGAAATAGCAGAACCCGATTACATAGAATACCCGATGGGGACACCAAATGACCCAATGTTCACCGACCAATGGCAATTTAATGCTACACATCTGAATATGCCTTTAGTTTGGGATTTATCAGAGGGAGACTCTTCTGTTACCGTTGCTGTATTAGATACTGGTGTTGCTGATAATTTACCAGACACACCTGTTAATATGGATACTGGTTATGACTTTGTCGATAGTGATAGTGATCCTAATGATGAAGGTGGACATGGTTCTCATGTTGCCGGAACTATAGCACAGAATACTAATAATAGCACTGGTGTCGCTGGTATGGCTCAGAATGTAACCATACTTCCTGTTAGAGTATTAGGATGGCTAGGCGGATATCAAAGCAATATCATAGATGGTATAAATTATGCTAAGAATCAAGGAGCAGATATCATAAACATGAGCTTTGGTGGTGGTAATTATAGTTCAACATATCAGAATGCTATTACATCAGCTTATAATAATGGTGTTACTATCTTCGCTGCTACTGGGAATGATGCAAATGATACTGATTATGTACCGGATACTATCATTTATCCAGCCGCATATGATAATGTAATCGCTGTCGGAGCTACCGCAATAGACCAGAAAAGGTCTTATTATTCAAATTACGGACCAGATATCGACATCGTTGCTCCTGGTGGTGAGGTTTATATAGGTGATGAAACAGGCGGTATCTTACAAAATACAATAGAGGGATTACAAGACCCGGATAATTCAATAGCTGATTATGGTACATTAACAGGTGATGAATATGTAGACTATACATCTGTTTATGCTTATAAACAAGGAACATCGATGGCCAGTCCTCATGCTGCTGCTTTAGGAGCTTTACTTAAATCAGTCGACCCGACATTGACTCCATCGTCCATTGAGACAATCATAAAGAACAGTGCTGATGACCTTGTTTATACTGAATACAATTTACCTGGTCAACCGCAAGCGGGAGTAGGTTTCGATAACTTCACCGGTTATGGTTTAATTAATCCATTGGCAGCTATTCAAATGGCAGAAGGAGTGTCTACTATAAGCGATATGGTAAGTGGAACAGTCTCAACGGTCGGTAATAGTGATTACTGGGAGATAAATGTTATGGGCGGAGATATAGATATCACTCTATCATTTACTCATGCTGATAATGACCTTGACTTATTTCTATTAGACCCTAATGGAACTACTGTTGCTGATTCTGAAGGTACTAGCGATACTGAAACCATCAACTATAATACAACGGAACCTGGAATATACAAAATTAAAGTATATTTATATTCAAATTAATATTTTAAATATGTGGTGGGTTTTATAATAACCCATCACTATTCAAAACAATTCCACACAGCATCACATATCAAATCCGAAGCAATAGCTCCTAAAGAAACGCTATTGAACCTGTTATCTAGGACTTTACCTGTGGATACGGTATAAAAGATGTCTCCATCAAATAGGGTGTGGAATGGTCGAATCACTCTACTCATAGATGAATGAACCTGTTTACCCATTTGAAGCAACTCTCTATCATCTAATGCCAGATTAGTTACCAATAAAGATAATGTAGTATTACCACCAGGGATGTTATATGGAATATTATTTATGGATAGATTATCTTCTATTTCTTTTATAGAGATAGGATATCGCTCCCCGATTACCTTATTAAGATTTCCTCTGATTATATTCCCATTCTTATCATGGATAGCTCCTAGTGAGTTCACCACGGTAAACACAGCTATCCTAACATTATCTATTTGCTTAAAAGCTCCACCCTGTCCAGATGGTTCACCATGGGTGAAGTTGAAACCTGCTCCTACTGTAGCACTCCGACCTGCTCCTCTTGCTCCAGTAAAGAACTTATTAGGTATGGCATGGTTGATGGCTCGTCTGCCCAGTCTTTTATCGGGATATATAGAGTTATCCCGATGACCATAATCATAGATAATAGCTCCAGATACCAGCTGTATATCGAACCATTGAGTCGAGTAATCCTTTCTTGAGTAAAGCTCAGCACTAACACCTGTAGATGCTTCCAAGCCGTATATAGACCCACCCGCAAAGCATATTGCATCAATGGGCATTAGCTTGTAAGGAGTGTTGATGCTGGAAACTCCACCTCCTTGTATATCGATAGCGACTTTAGCCCTATCTTTGAAATGAAAAACGGTGCATCCTGTCGGTCCTTCCTCGTATTCTGCTATTCCTATATATAAATCGGGGAAGTTAAATTGAATATATCTGGAGTTGAAAGAGGTTATTGGTATTAGATTTTTAGAATCATTATTCATATAATAATCTCCAAGAATAATATGCAAAAAATCGTATAGATTCCATCTTTTAAACTAAGACTCATATTATATTTACACGCTATACACTAAAAAAGTAATGAACATTTTTATAATAATAAATTCACTCCGAGAATTTGGTTTATTATATTTTTTGCTACGTGTTATAAATCATCCATAATCTGTCTTATCAAGCATATATAAGATTTATGGTAATGAAAATCTTTTTTAATAAAGAGAAACCAACTAAACGAATAATGGTAGCTTAATGAAGATTAATTACGGAACTCTGGAAAAAGACTTTGTAGAAACCAGACTCATAGCGTATATCGGTAATAAAAGAAGGCTTATTCGATTACTGATAAAGGCTTTAGAATATTGCGATATTGATAATACTAATCCAGATAAAATCCCCACTTTCTTTGACCCATTTACAGGAACTGGTGTCGTATCAAGATTAGCTAAGACACAGGGATTTAAGATTGTATCTAATGATTGGGAATACTACTCTTATGTCATAAATAAATTATATATAGAGATGGATGATAAATTAATCGATAAGGTATTCGAACAATTCGGTGGAATAAAAAATGTTATAGACCATTTAAATCAACTTTCCCCTTTACCATACGACGAAAGTTATATAACCAAGTACTACTGCCCGAAAGACACTAATAACCCGGATATATCAAAGGAAAGGATGTTCTACAAAAGGGAAACTGGAGAGAAGATAGATGCAATTAGGGGAGAAATCGATAAACTAGCTACAAGAAGCAAAAACAATGGAAAACATGTTTTATATACACTATTAAGCCCTTTGCTGTATGAAGCATCAGCTCGTTCTAATACTTCAGGCGTGTTTAAGGCATATCATAGAGGGTTTGGTGGTTCTCAAGGAGATGCTTTAAGCAGAATACTTAGAGACTTGACCATCGAAAAACCTATCCTATGGGATAATATAACCAAGCATAAGGTTTTCAAAACTGATGCTATAAAACTTTGTAAGAGATTGAATAAACTAATGAAATTCGATATCGCTTACCTAGACCCGCCATATAACCAACATCAATATGGTTCTAACTATCATCTTCTTAATACTATAGCTTATAATGATAAACCTCCCATCAATAAAGAGATTTACATTAATGGGAAGAAAACCAACAAATCAGGAATTAGAAAAGACTGGATTAAAACAAAATCCGGTTTTTGTTATAAAAGTAGTGCCAGATTGGAATTTAAAGAGCTTATCCGCTATGTGAATGCAAAATACATCCTTGTAAGTTATTCCATTGATGGGATAATCGACTTTGATGATATGCTGGATATACTTATAGAAAAAGGTTCACTGGATATCATTACCTCACAATATGTGAAGTACCCCGGTGGGAAGCAGTCCTTAAAAAGAGAGGTGAATAATATCGAGTTTGTTTTAATCGTAAATACTGAGTTGGAAGGGAAAAAATCTGATAAAAAGAAGATATATTCCAAGCTGGTTGATGAAAAGATACCATTATATCATAGTAAAACTGTTTCAGTTAATATATTACATAAAAATGGTTTTGTTCAGTATTCTGATTATGAGTTCATTAAAGGCTACAGAAAGTTTTATGATGGTTATAGAATTGAAATAGATATCTATAATGAGTATTCCTTTTATGAAGAGGGAGGGACAATGAGGGTCTATTCCCCAAATGATAAGAAGATGAAATTGGATGAATTACCTCTAGAAATCAAAGAAAGATATCTGCAAGATTTAAAAACAGCATGCGATTTAACCAAAGAAGATGAGCTTAATATGGTTCTTTCAGTAATAAAGAAGAATATGAATAAGGGCTATTATGATGTTGTGTATAAGTTTATGAGGCGTATCCCTTATCTATTGAATAAGTTCAATAACAAAAAGGCTTATGAAGCTTCTCTAAACATGATTATAAAGATAGCCGATACCTTTAAAAATATTAAAATATCTAAACTAGAAACTAAAAAAATACAAACCACACTTAAGAAGTTTAATAGAATTGTTTCCACAAAACTAAAACACCAGTTAAACCTAGATAAAAGTGAGGAGATGAGTAAGATTGTTAACCTTAAAA
>CAYUUC010000197.1:0-6850 GCA_964447635.1 uncultured Spirochaetia bacterium | reverse complement strand
CTACTGTGGAAGACAAACAGCAACAGATGATTGGGCAGTGAATTACGAAGCTGATGTGATTGAATATGATAATGAGACATTCAATGCGGGGGATAGCGATTCATCAGACCACGGCTACGCTGTTATACAGTATAAGCCAGGTGGTATATATAATCCTGTTGCTGATTCATACAGCATTTTCAGGTGGAAAGGCTATACCGGCAATGAATGCGACTTCACCCAGGCTTATGCTGGTGATGGTTCTCAATATCAAGATACCACTGATGATGCTAAAAGCGAATTAACTACAGCAGGGGGATATTTTGGTGCATATAGTTCTGGAGCTGTGCTACAAGATTAATGATTTAAGAATCGTTACCTATTTAGGTTCTTCTTATATCTAACATAAAGCTGGATTGGTATTGATAAGTGATTTACCTTTATCGATGCCAATCCCTGTTTAACACAGGCGGTCAAATAATGGATAAGCTCATAAGGTGTATTTACATTATCATTATCATATTGATAACCTCTATTATGTTTTTGACTGAACTTTATGCATTTGATAGGAAACATGTTCCTCTCTCAGAAAATAACCAACAACAGGATATTGACCTTATCGAAGCAATGGAGTTACTTATCGAATTGGTATCCAATCTGGATAACGATACAATAAAGGCAATCACTGACTTTTTAGGAGTAGAATATGATGCTTCCGCAAACAAAGAGCAAATCATATCCCATCTTATCAGGACTATTTCTCGCAATTATCAATTATTAGACCTCGTTCGGAACATAGATGGAGAACTATCCTTCCGTCAAACGGTTGATGGGGAAACCATAGCCGTACAGAGTAGTTTATCTATGAAACGACAGGTCAGGATGGAAGATAGAGCTTATACGCAATACATATTCCTTTACTGTAGTGCATCTTATGCTGATTATGAGGTTAAAGCAGATTCAATCATATTGAACATCGAAGATAAGGAGGATGGAAATACCAGCCTATCCGACATTGAAGTTATGGCTAGTGGTAATATCGTATTCAGTTGGGGAAACTTCACTTTCCATACCGATAAAGCCTTCTTCTATCCGTCATCCATGAGGGCTATCATGTATAATGTTTCGTTATATGCTCCGGATATGGTTGGGGTTCTGTTAGAAGCATCCGAAGCAAAAATCATATCCATTGAAGAAATCATACTTATTGATGTTACCCTATCAGGCGACTTTAACCTAAGCGACCCTCATTATAAGTTACACCTTAACAAGGTTTGGGTGTATCCTGATATGGATGCTTTTGCTGTAAAGAACCTATTCGCTTCCCACCTTATCTTTCAAGTTGGACAGACCCCCTTATTCTACCTCCCGCTATGGTTTCAGATGGGATTTAGTTCGGGGATTAGTATCAGCATCAAATATGAACAAAGCCTGGGTTTCTATATACAAACCACAACAGGATTTAACCTAAGTGACTTCTCTAATGACTTGATAGCGGACTACTACCAGAAGATGGGTCTTTACTTCTCTCTTAAAGATGAGGTGCTGTTGTTTTCGTTCATTGACATAGAATTGGCAGGGGCATATGATAGAGCGGTGGAGTATGTTGGCAGGAGTGCTGTTCATTGGGGGGAACTCTCCAACTATGTTGATATAGACAATGATGGAGTAGCGGAAGAGACTTTCAATTCACTAAGATATTACCTTGGCATAGATGCACCTTATATACTCTACGAAGGAGGCAGGGTTTTATATGGTTGGAGGAGTTCGATTAAGCAAAGGGACAGCAGTCTAGTCGATATATTATTCTCGATTGGTAATGACGGATTGGCTAACCTTTTCCGGGTATACATGGATAATCTATTTATAGGTTTCGATTTGGATTATATGAAGATAAGTGACCCCAATTTTGAAGAGCAATTTATGGATTTCCCCAGAAGTGAGGCCTTTACATTAAGCACTGACATTATATATAAGGAAAAGACCATCGCAGTATATGCCCCTGATAGTCCTGGTTCCTCATCCACAGCGATGAACCTAAACACAGGAATCAGCCTAACCACATTGGGATTAAAAGCTGAAGTAGGTGGAAACTGGATTTGGTCTTTTCGGTCGAGGTACGAGGAGCTTAATCCTTATGATGTGCTTAACTACTATGCGATACAACCTTACATGTTCTTATTCCCAGACTTATCCATTGAATATGAATCGAATTTCAGCAACAATCTAATAGATGATGCTATCAAAGGGTGGCTGATGGTCTTCAATCCTGATAAAGCCTTCTCATCATTATCTTATATTATACCGGATTTAAAGTTATCATTACCGATTGAGTATGAAGTTGACTTTTCCTATGTTCTCCGTCAACGCTATGTAGAAGAAGGGACAGAGATTAAAGACCCCTCAGATGATGATTGGGATGATGATGCTTATGGGTATGGTTTTGTGGAAGAAGGGGTTGGTTATACTACTGTTGGTTTTGCTTATTCATTGCCGTTTGTGCTGGGTTACGAATTCTTTGAATTTTCTATAAGTATGGAATACAATATCGATTATACAAAACAATCCACCCATGTTAATATTGATAAAATTGAAGAAGAGATACAGGCTGATGATGTCGAATCTACAAAATATGAATGGGAATGGTTGCTTAGTAGCTCAATAGGATTTGAGTTTTTCGATGAGTATGAATATCTGGAATTTGGTTTCGGGTTGTCTGCGGAATACAAGTATAGTGGTGATTTCGACGACCTTGCTTATCATCTCGGATTAAATGATACAGAGCATGGCATATCCTTTGTTGATGAAGCAGGGGAGACCCTGGAGTTTAACTCTATATATATTAGTTTCTTGAAAACGGATATCGAGTTAATCGGTGTGAATATTCCTTTAAGATTGGATAATGAAGATATGTTAAGGTTAGGCGAAATCATAAGTCTTACTGATAGCGAGGGTGAACCGCTATCCATATTGGTAGATAAGGAATACCTGCTTCAGCAGAAGTATAATGAATACTATAAGCTTAATCTGGAAAACCATTTATTGGACGGGTTTACTTTTTCAGTTACTTATAAAGAGAAAAGCCGGTTGGACTTCATAGACTATCGGGCAGGTGGTAGAAAGGAAGCGATAGTTAGGTATGGTTTGCCTTCTTTGTTTGGTGGTAGAGGGTATAGTTTAAGAATCTTATCTAAATACAGACTTCCTATAGACCTGTTTTTACTGAATACCATATATATTAACGATATTAGGCTTAATATTGATTATAACCATTATTATGGGAAAGAAGCTACGAAGAGGGATAACCTAAACCTAGCTTTCCTTATTGATTTTGAGGTGTTGCCTTTCTGGAGGTTTGGCATATCATACGAAGTTGAAAATAAAGAGCTATGGAAGTATAAATTGTTTGGATATATTCACCCGGATAATGCCCATCCTAGGGGAGTTTTGGAGGATATATGGTGGGCTTTGAGTATATGGGATGCTGAGAAGCTACAGAAGACTTATTGGAAGATAAAATCCTTGTCAATAAATATAGACCATGATTTAGCCGAATGGAAACTTTTGGTTTCGCTTCAATTTTATCCTCGTGTTTTCGATCATTACATTGTATTTCAGCCACTTTTATCAGTAACGATAATCTTCCTGGATTTTCCTGACTTTTCTGGTGGGTCTGAAGGGGATGGACGATTTGATAATTATATATATGATAGATATTAGTAAAAACTAATAAAAATTAAATAATTATATATTATTAATAATATGTTTTTTACGTTAAGAAATGGAATTTTAGTATTGACTAATCATGTTCAATTGATTAATATAAAAACTACTTGGAATGTAATTTTTTAAGGAGGATTTAGAATGAAAAAGTATTTTGAGTTTGGAACATTTAAAAATTTTATTAAAAGAGGATTTTCACTAATAGGTGGAAAAACATTCGTAATAGGAGCGATTATAAAAATCGTTGGATTATTTTTGCTTTTCTTATTACCAATGTTGATAATGGGAATAGATCCATTACTAATGATTAATCCAATGGCTTTAATTAGTTCTATGGGTTATTTAGGAATAGGTAGTATTAAGATAATAGTCGCCATCATAATTATGATAGCTGGTATTTTGGTATTTTTAATGGCAGAAGGTATGCTTACTCATATATTGGCTAATGAAGCTGTAAGTGAGTCTGGTGGAATGAAGTCATTAAAATTCACCTTTTCCAATTTTGGAAATTGGTTATTGCTTTTCCTATTTGCTTTAGGTGTAATTATTGTTTTAGGTCTACTATTTTTCATATTTGGATATATGGGTATAGTAGGTAGAATTTTATCTATTATTGTATTAGTTGCACTTCTAATAATATCACCAATCCTTAATCTAGTAATTCCGATTATGGTTTTAGAAGGAAGGAATGTAATATCAGCATTAGTAAGAGCAATAAAAATAGGATATGAACATTATGGAAGATTGTTTGCGGTGTTAGCATTCAATGGAGCTATTAGTTTAATATTTATTACAATTTTCTTACCAATATCAAATGCTACTATTATGGCTCTAACAATGTCTTTATTAGGAAGGGAAAACACACCGGAATTTTCTTTCGATAAATACTCAACCATAATAAAAGAAGGAAGAATCTCTTCATTTAAAGATTTTAATGATGTTAAGAACGAGTTGTCTTCCACTATTGAAAAGGAAAGATCCGAGTTAAACAAAAAAGATGGTCCTGAATCATAGATTATAAATCAATTCTTATTATATTTCATACCATTCTTGTTAGATAATGTTTACTAATACAATCCTTATGATTAATATATTAAATCAGTTATGTACCCGGAGAAATTTATATGAAGAATTATTTTACTCATACTACATTCAAAGAATACATAAAGCGAGGTTTTCATTTAATCGGAGGAAGAGCATTCTTAATCGGCATATTCGCAAAGATTGTCGGTTCTGTATTCATGTCTATGATACCTTTACAAATGCTTGGGGGATACTTCAAGATTTATGAAAGCATCACCCAAACAGGCTTTTTCCAATCCTACGAAATGCAAACCCTCTTGATTGCTTTATTTTTATTTTTGGTTGGTACCTTACTCATGGTTTTTGCTGAGGCAATGTACACACATTTCCTAGCTTGTGAGATAATCGGATGTGCTTCCGTTGTAGGTTCTCTGAAGTATGTATTCAACCGGCATAATATGGGTAACTGGTTCTTTGTCTTTATGATAACTGTGATATCAGCGGTTGCTTTTGTTGTTGGGATGTATATACTCAGTCTGCTTGGTATATTTGGGATTATAGTTGCTGTTTTGATTATACTATACATCATTCTGGTTATGCCTGTCCTTAGCCTTATCATGCCGGTTATAATACTGGAACAGAAGAACGGCATTTCCGCTTTCCCTCGTGTGTTGAAGATTGGCTATCACAACTATGGTAGAATACTAGGTGTAGTAGTCTTTAATAACATATTATCTATCATACCGTTCAATCCTGTAGGTAACGGAACAACCATGGCTTTAGCCGTATCGATACTCGGGAAACATCATGAAGGGGATATGGCTTTCGATATCTATTCCTACTTTATAAAGCAAGGCAAGGTTACCCCATTTAGCCTGAAAGATTTCACTGATAACCTTCCACCCGTTTATGATGCCTCATTGGTACCCGAAGAGGGGGAAGAATAATTCCTATGTTTGACTTTAAGGATAATAATCTTAAAACATTAATCTGCAAAGTGATTGGGAAAGATGTAACCAATATAACTCAATCTGACCTTAATCTTATCAAAGAAATAGATGCTAATGCTTTTCCCAAAAACGATTCTGAAGTTATATCAGATTTAAGCGGGATAAAGTATTGTCCTAATCTAAAGTTTCTTAATCTCAATTACAATGTCATTACAGACTTATCACCTTTAACCGGATTAAGCAGATTGAAAGAACTACATCTATATAAGAACCACATCCATGACTTGACCCCTCTTAAAGAGTTGACCAATCTTGAGGAGTTGTACCTTGGCGAGAATGATGGCATCGAAGATATTTCTCCATTGAGTGGATTGGCTAATCTTCGTCGATTGTTTCTTGGTGGTAATCTAGTCCAGGATATTACCCCGCTTAAATCTCTATATAGTTTACAGGCATTATCGCTTTATAGGAATGATGTGAAAGACTTATCCCCCCTGGAAAGCATATCAAGCAATCTGACTGAGTTATTTCTTGGCGGTAACCGTATTGTAGATTTATCCCCGCTAAAAGCCTTGCCTGAAAAGATGATAGAGCTTAATCTGTGGGGAAATACAATAAACAACATATCACCCTTGTCAAGCCTTCGTGAGATAGATGTCCTATCCTTATATGCCAACCGGATATCAGATATAAGTCCCATATCAATGATTAAGATTAATGATACATTATCCCTGGTCAGTAACCAGATTAACGATGTATCAGTATTGGATGATATGCTTAAAGCTGGTTTGCTTTCCGATATGAAGATGCTGTTCCTTAGTCATAACGGGATGGACTTGAGACTGGGTAGTAAGAATCGCGAGATTATAGATGAGATTGCGGAAAGCGGGGTGAAAGTCTCATATAAATCTGGTAATATAATAGAATAGGCTTGTCTTTAGGAAAATAACCTTTCTTGCCTGTCATTATTCTTATACTGTGTATAGTCAATATCCATAGAGGAATTCGAAGGATAAAACCATTTCATATAGTTAACATAAAAACTAACATATATTACATTTCTTTCGATAATTTACTTTGATAGCTTTATTAATGGGGATTAAATAAAAATAGACTGTATTAATGATGTTCTCGTGACGATAAAAAATAAGGTAGACTATAAAAAAAGGAGATAT
>CAYUUC010000196.1:231-6868 GCA_964447635.1 uncultured Spirochaetia bacterium | reverse complement strand
TTTAATTCCAAGTTTACCGCTTTTTTTTGTTTCATGATATTATTAATATTCTCATTTATTCCATCAATCCTTTCTTTAAGAATATTTTCTTTCATTTTATTATTCTGGAATTCATTTAGTTTTGCTTTTTCTTCATTGGTTTTTTTAATGTTAATCTCCAGTTCATTGTCTAACTCTTTTATATCATTTTCTAACGATAAGATAGATTCATCTAAATTATCAGGGAAGGTAGATATTCTATCTTTAAGGTTACTCAAGTTTTCTTCTTTTTGTACTATAATCCTACCAGTTATTTTTTTATTTATTTGGTTTATTTCATCTTTTAACTTATCAAAAATGTGTACTTTCAACATTTTATCAAATATCTTTTTCCTCTCATTAGGTTGTATACTAAATGGTAGATGTAATTCCCCCTGTTTAGCCATTATAATTTTTTCAAAAATATTTCCAGTATCTTCATCCAATTCGATATCTAAAATGTTTTCTTTAATATATTTTTCTATATCATTAACATTTATACATGTCCCATTATTATCATATAAATTTGTATAAAACCTTTTATTATTTTTTCCTCGATAATCAATGGTGGAAACCATATTATATAAAGAACCATCATTTTCTACTTGTAGTCTTATATATCCGATATCTGTTCCTTTCCTTAAATATGACTGCAGATTACCTGATAGTTTTCTAGAAGCTGAATCAGACTTGAATAGACTAAAATCAATAGCTTCAATAATTGTAGATTTACCACTGCCATTAGGTCCATATATGATATTTATTCCATCAGTAAAATTTATCTTTGTATGTTTATGACTTTTTATATTTTCTATAACGATAGACCTAATTATCATTATTTCCCTTCCCATAAAGTACTATATATGTTTTTTATGAAGGACTCTTTCTTCCCCTCATCCAATCCTTCAATTATCTCTTTATAAGAATCCCAGATAATATCAGTAAGTTTTAAAGCAATCTTCTCGTCAATTAAATTGTCATTATGGAATTCACTTAATATTACTTCCATTACTGTTTTTCTACCCAATTCCTCCATCGATAACCCGTTCTCTACTTCCATACCTCCTCTTAATACCAATTTTTCTGAAAAAAAGTCAATATTCTCCTCTATAATTAATGTTAAAAATTCATCTCTTTCTGATATCTTCTTTTCAATCTTTCTTATTGGAAGACTATGCCTAGATAGGAAATCAGATGAACCAGTTAACTCTACTAAAATCAATG
This sequence comes from uncultured Spirochaetia bacterium, assembly GCA_964447635.1. Lineage (GTDB taxonomy): Bacteria > Spirochaetota > UBA6919 > CAYUUC01 > CAYUUC01 > CAYUUC01. The sequence goes on along the minus strand of CAYUUC010000196.1, from coordinate 5,626 downwards.
GACAATTCATACCTTTTTCCCAATTCTGGACTATTTTATTTATAACTATATATTCAAGTTCTTCTTCAGTATTGATATTAGTAATATCAATAGAAATCCTTATAAAATCTCTTTTTTTACTTAATATATGTTCTACCTCTATTTTTGGAGTATTACTATCCTCATATATATTTACATAATAATACCCTCTATTGGGATTATCAAAATCTCTCAATCTTATATATTCTAATGAACCAGCATTATAGATTTTATCATAATATGACTTCTTGGTATGACCATGTCCTAAAGCGATATATATAATATTATCTAAATAATCTTTAAATAATTCCTTATCTAAGTATCCTAGATTAGATGACCCATAATCATCTAATATTGCATGTAATAGTATAAGATTTCTATTCCCTTCTAATTGTTCTAATAAAACCTTAATATTATTCTCACATTCATATACTCCTAACCATCCGAATCCAATAATATTTATCCCAGAAGGATGTTTATATAATGTTCCTTTTTTCCTATTTAGGTCATAATTAATGATTTTTGGTTTATTATCTATAGAAAAATCAACAGAGAGATGAATGATCAAATCCTTTTCCTGAAGATAATCAATCCATGACATTTTTTCATTCATCTTTTTCTTATCATGATTACCTTCTATACAAAAAACATCAATATCCTTATGCTTTAATTTAATCAATATTTCTTCACACTTGCTTAAAGTTTTAGGAGAAGGATTTTGAGTATCGAAAAGATCACCTGAGATTAATACAAAATTTACTTTATTCTTAATAGCAAAATCAATAGCTGAATTAAAACTAGTAAAAAAATCCTCATACCTATTTTCTTTTCTGGAAATTGAATTTATCTTTCCTAAATGAACATCAGATAAATGTAAAAAAGATGCTATTTTTGTATTATGCATTATAATGGATTCTCCTTTATAAAAAATAAGATTATATTTTATACTACATTTATATTTATAAAAAATATTCTATTTATATTGTCTTTATAAAATTGTATAATAATTTTAATATTAATAAAAAAACGGGGTAATACTTTGACTGTAAAAAGGAAAACTATAAATGAAATTGAGATTTTTAGAATCTCTGGTGAATACACCATTTATGAAGAAGATAAAGTTTATGAAGAATATAGAAATTTACTGACTAAAGGTAAATATAAATTCGTCTTTAATTTCGAGGAACTTAAGTATATTGATTCAGCTGGTTTAGCTACTCTTATTTTAGGCGTATCCACTGTTTTGAATCATAATACCAGAATAAAAATCTGTTGTGTCAATGATACTGTAAAAAATATTTTTGAAACCATTCACTTAAATGATGCTTTTGATTTTTATCCAACCGAAGAAGAGGCAATTAAAAGTTTTCAATAAGAATGAAAATTATTCATAAAGAATTAATTTTTTCAATCATCTATATTTTTTTTATATTACCCATATCCATCATTATGAATATTTAATCCGGAGTTAATAATGAGAATATTGATTTTTGCACTTATAGCGATATTTCAAGGATTCTTCATGTCTCTATCTTTTCCCAATATAGAGATAGGGATTATACCTTTTATTTGTTTTATCCCTTCATTATTTGTGATTAGGTATATTAAAACTTATAAAGGTGCTTTCTTCTTTGGATGGTTGCTCGGGGTATTTTCCATCTTCTTTGGTTATATATGGCTTACTTATACAATAAATAAGTTTGGAGGAGAAGCATTACCAGAAATTGCTTCCTATCCTGTTTTTCTATTATATTGCATTGTCTTTTGTATGAAATTTCCTATCACTTTTTTATTACTTAAACTTGCTGATAAAAATCTAGAGAAGGTTCCTATTTTTATAACATTCCCGATTATTCTAACAGCAGTGGAATTCATAATACCAGAACTTTTCCCATTCTTTTTTGGGAATATGATGCATAAAAATTTATTAGCTATGCAGATAATTGATATAACCGGGATGCCCGGTATGACTTTCCTGGTGGGATTATCTAATGCTTTTATTTTTACACTATTGGAATTCTTCTTCCCTAAAGAAACCAATTCAAAAAGAATTAAAAGATTTCCTTATATAATCACTGCTATTACACTTATTATCCTTATTGGTGTTCATCTTTATGGTTATTATAGAATTGAATACATAAAGGATTATGAAAAAAATGTAGAAGACTTAAAAATTGGTTTTATACAACCTAATACCCCAATGAAGAGAGATGATTTCAAGGATAAAGAACAGTACAGTGATTGGATAGAAGGAGAGTCAATAAGGAAATACTCTGAAAGAATATCACTGGATTTAACTAGAAAAATGTTGAAAGAAAATGAGAATTTGGACCTTATTGTATGGCCAGAATCTGGAGTCCCATTTTATTATACCATAAATAGCTCTTTCACAAAAGAGATTAAGAAAATAGTCGATGAATATGATATTCATATGTTTATCAATGACTACGGAGAAGCAGAAAATGGATATTATAATAATAACGACCTTATAGGTCCACCAAATGGTAGGATTATTGATTCATATCAAAAAATTGTATTACTGGCATTTGGCGAATATAATCCATTTAAAAAAACATTCATCGAAGAATGGTTCCCCGAAATAATACGGATAATGGATGCCTCAGCTATGGGTCATGGTATACCAGGTGAAGAAATAAAAGTATTGTCTTTTAATTTAAATGGAAGAGAAATAACATTTGTACCCCAGGTTTGTTATGAGATTATAATACCATCATTAACCAGGGAGTTTACAAAACTGGGTGGGGATTTTATCATCAACCTAACAAATGACAGGTGGTTTGGAAAGACTAAAGCAACCATACAACACTATATATTAGGAAGTGCCCGATCAATCGAAAATAGGATGTATTTGCTTAGGTCAACAGTTTCTGGTATATCCACAGTCAATAATGCCTGGGGTGAACATATACCTTTCAAAAATATGAAAGGAGAAAATAAGCAGTTCACTAATATCTTTGAAAAAGATTATGCTGTAACAACAATAAAACCTTTGAATATTTCATCTTTTTATAAGCGTTATGGAAATGTATTCGCTTGGATTATAACTCCCTTAGCTTTAGCTATATTTATACTGTCGATTATAAAAATAATCGAAAGAAGATTTAGTATATCTATCTTAGGGAGCGATTAATTCAACCTTTATTCTATCAGGGTCTTCAAAGTAAACAGCATAATGGTCCTCACCTCCAGCAAAAGGATGCTTGTCTTTATATAAAACATTAATTCCTTTTTCTTCTAATTCATTAGTAATTTGGTCCACTTGGTCTTTTGATTCTGCATAAAAAGCTATGTGATTAAGTCCCACTCTACATCTATGATAAGGGATATCCTTATATTTTTCAAGAGTTTGTACAAAAACTATATAGATATAACCTAGTTTTAGACTAAATCCAGTTTCCCAATCCTGAAAAATCGTATATCCAAATTTAGATAAAAACCACAACCAGAAATCTCTGGTTTTATTTAAATCTGATACATAAATTTCCACATGATGTAATAAACCTGTTAAATCGCTTTTTTTCACTTTTTTTAACCTCACTTATTCTTAAATAAATAATCTATATCTTCTATACTTAGTTTAACTGCTATTGGTTCTCCTGTTTTGGATATAAATGGATTGGCATATTGAAATAATTTTTCTAATATATTTATAATATCCTTTTCATTTGTGGGTTTATCTTTATTTATTAATAGTTTCTCTTCTATTGTATAATCCAATAGTTTATCAACAGAATTAATATTATCATAGATTATTTTATCGAATATTATTTTTAATTGGTTAGAATCAATATCCCTATCCCAATATTCTGGAATTACTCTTACAGCAATAGTATTAGATCCAAATTTGTCAAAGTTAAAACCGAACTCTTTTATCTTATCTTGATGATTACATAGCATATCCATATCTTTTTTATTAGTCTCTATTAAAATAGGGAACATAAGGTTTTGCTTATAGTTATTTTTGGAATACTTATTTTTATATTCTTCATATTTAATCTTTTTTAAGGCTTCTGTTATTTTTATTAAAATTAATTCTTCTTCTTTTTCAGCAATGATATATTTGTCAAACAATATACCGTATATATTAAAATTAATATTCTTGATTTTAATTTTAAAACTATTATTTAAGTTTTTATTATGCTTATCATAGCTCAAATAAAATTCCTTCTGTTCATTATCCTTAATCTTTATCTCATTGTATGGTAAATCCTCATTATTATTTTCTCTTTGTATGATATTAATGTCTGAAATATTATTGATATTTTTATTCTCAAATGGATTTTGACTATAATCATCGATTTTTTTACCAGCATTTTCTATAAAAATCTTACCGGTTAGATTCTCTCTAATAGTATTAATAAGCATAGAAACAACTTCTCTTTCATTTATTAATCTAACCTCTTTTTTAGCAGGATGAACATTTACATCAATCAAATCTTTAGGAACTTCGATAAAGATATAAACCACGGGGAATCTTCCTTTGGGAATTGTATCTTCATATGCCACCATAATAGCTCTAGATAACGAGGAAAGATATATCGGTCTAGAATTTATAAAAATATATTGCTCATTTCTTCTAGGACGATTTAAGTCTGGTTTACCAATATAACCATTAATCCTTATATTGTCGCTATTATCACTTAGTTTTTCATTGTTAATTTTAATTAGATTATCAATATAGTATTTATCTTGTATTATTCGAATTTTTTCAAGTAAATCTGTATTAGCAGGCAGATTAAACTTTTTTTCACCATTATTAAAAAACTCGAATGAAATATTATTAATAGGAAGGTATTTATTGAGAACAATTTCTCTACAATTCAAGTATTCACTATATTGAGATTTCATAGATTTCTTTCTAGCTGGGATATTAAAGAAAATATTTTTAACAAAAATAGTGGTTCCTCTTCTTCTGGAAGATTTGGATATGCTAAGAATATCCCCACCTTCAATTAAAATATTGGTTGCTAAGTCCTCTTCATCTGTTTTGGAGACAATTTCTACATTACTAATTGTAGATATACTATTTAAAGCTTCCCCTCTAAAACCATATGTATCCAATTTAAGTAAATCTTCAAATTCATCAATCTTACTAGTAGTAAAAGGTTCACAGCAAATCTTAATATCTTCTTCACTCATTCCATAACCATTATCTATTACTTCTATCGCTTTGTTTCCCCCATTGGAAAGTCTAATGATTATTTCTGTAGACCCTGCGTCTATAGAATTATCCACAAGCTCTCTTAAAATTGAGGAAGGTCTATCGATTACTTCTCCTGCTGCGATTCTATCGTATACCTTTTTAGGTAGTTTTTTTATATGCTTATTCATAATGCGATACCTATATAATATTATA
>CAYUUC010000196.1:0-221 GCA_964447635.1 uncultured Spirochaetia bacterium | reverse complement strand
GGGTACTGGCACGGCGGTCGCAGTATAGGATGCCCATCGTTCTTGTCGCGATACCTATATAATATTATATATAATAAAAAATTAATATTAACAAGATTAATATTTTAGAATAATAAGAAATCATACTTATTTGGTTTTACAAAGATTTTTGATAATTTATTATATGTTTTTATATATGTTTTTTAGTGTTTGTGTAATATATAAGATAATATAAATAGAAT
>CAYUUC010000195.1:4054-6875 GCA_964447635.1 uncultured Spirochaetia bacterium | reverse complement strand
TCTTATCGAAATGCCCCAGGAAAAAGTCTTGGCTAAAGGGCTTATAGAAAAAATCGGTTTAGAAGAATCCATCTTGAATTATCAAGCTGACCACTTACAGGATAAAATTAAAACCAGAAAAGAAATCAAAGACCATCGAGCAGGGATTAAAGAAGTGCTGGAAGTACTTATTGATAAAGAAAAAGGTGTTATAAAATCTGTTGATGAAATAGAAGCTGTTGGTCATAGGGTGGTTCATGGTGGTGAAAAATTCCAGTCATCCATACTCATAACAGATGAAGTGATTAAAACCATTGAGGAGATAAGTGACCTTGCACCGCTTCATAACCCTCCTAACCTTCTTGGAATAAGAGCTTCGTTCGAGGTTTTAGGTGATAAACCTAATGTAGCTGTCTTCGATACAGCTTTCCATCAAACCATGCCTAAGAAAGCATATATATATGGTTTACCTTTCGAATTCTATTCTGAGAAAAGGATAAGACGATACGGTTTCCATGGAACCAGCCATCACTACGTCGCAAAACAGGCTGCTGACTTCATGAAGAAAGATTTAAGTGAGTTAAAACTTATAACATGTCATCTCGGAAATGGTAGTAGCATTTGTGCTGTAGATAAAGGCAAATCTGTTGATACTTCTTTAGGATATGGTACGATGAGCGGAGTCATTATGGGAACTAGAGCAGGAGATTTGGATCCGGCTATTATTTTGGAGATGATGGAAAAATACAATATGAGTGCAGATGAAATAAAGAAGGTGATATACAAGAAAAGCGGTGTTATGGGTATTAGTGGTGTCTCTTCCGATATGAGAGAGATACAAGACGCCCGAGATGAAGGAAATGAAAGAGCATCGATTGCTGTGGACCTTTTGGCTTATAGTATAGTCAAATATATTGGAGCTTATACAGCTGTTATGAATGGAGTAGATGGTCTCGTTTTTACTGCCGGTATAGGAGAAAATGATCATATCGTTAGAGAAGAAGTATGCAAATACCTGGATTATCTTGGAGTTGAATTTGACATTAGGAAGAACGAAACCTCCAGAGCCAATAAAGCCATGCTGACCAAGCCTAATTCTAAGGTTAAGGTTATGCTTATACCAACTAATGAAGAGATAATGATAGCACAAGATACTATGAGTATAGTTAAGAAAGATTAATCTATTCTATTAAAAAATCTATTATTAAGTGAAGGGATTTTATTTCTTACCTCATTAACATAATTCATATCAATATAAGCATTGATTATGCCTTCTCCATTACCCTTTTGACATATAACAGTTCCCCATGGGTCTACAACCATAGAGTGACCGTAGCTCTCTCGTGTTTCGTCATGCCATCCTGTTTGTGCTGTAGCGATGATGAACATGAGGTTCTCGATGGCTCTTGCTCTTAGTAAGGGTTGCCAATGGTCTTTGCCGGTTCTCATGGTAAAAGCAGATGGTATAAACACAGCTTCAACGTTTTTATCTATCATTTTCCTGAATAGCTCAGGGAATCTCAAATCATAACATATACTAAATCCAAAAATATGACCATCAATTTCTGTAGTTACTACTTCATTGCCGGCTTTCATGAATTTGGATTCCTGTAGGACTTTGTTTTCTTGAATGATATCGAATAGGTGTATCTTTCTATATTTAGCTTGGATATCACCTTCCCTATTAATTAATACAGAAGAGTTGTAATACTTATCTTCATTATCGACAGGTTCAGGGAGTGTTCCGGCTAGGATATACGAATGATATTTCTCAGCTAATGATGAGATTTCATCAATGACTTGGTTAAATAAGTTAGGCTTGACTTCTGGTTTGACACCTTCTCTAATCATATAAGCAAAACACTCTGGTAGAGTGATTATATCAGGATTAAATGCTGTTGCTTCTTTTATTAACTTGAAAGCATGATTTAAATTCCTCTCGATGTCTTTTGTTGAATTGATTTGAATAAGGCTAATTTTCATAAATTGACTCTTTTATAGAATTTTTCGGTTATATGCAATAAAAAAGAGGAATAAATATTCCTCTTTTTTAATTAACTTATCAAAGCTGAGAATTCACATATAATTAATTTAATGATTTAATTCCGCAAACTTCTTCGTTATCAGGATTAGGTTTAAGCAATATATGCCATAATCCTCTTCTACACCATTTTGCTTTAGCTACATGATTAGAGTATTCAGCTTTTCTATCAAATTCCATATCGCCATCTACATCAGCATAACCTGATAATAGCATTAATGAATTGAGGTCTCTCAAGTGCCAAACTCTGGTTCTTGTTTTACCGCTTCTGGTTTCATATGTTTCTTTAAATACAGAGCCGAATTCTTTAGGGTCATAGTTAGGTGCCCAGTTTACAAAAACACTGGAGAATTCAGGGTCATTCATAAAAGGTTCAGCAACATTGTGGTCATATACTTCCAAAGGTTCACCCCAGAAGCTTATTTTCATAGGATATACATCTGGAGTTTGAGCGGTAGCATGACCAGCACTGGTGCTATCTGCCCATACTTCAGTTTCCCAAGGACCATAATGCATATAAACCAGCGGATTTCCTCTTTCGTTGGTTCTATCAGCTTTATAATCAACCCAAACATACATATAGTCTCTCATGAGCCATTCTGCATATTGATAATGTTTGTTATCGAATATATAGAAGTCAGATTCGGTAAAATCCAAACCCAATAGAGAAACAACCATTTCCTGTCCATTTAATATAATGGTATAGCTATTAGCTCTGTTAATACTCACCAATCTTGCTTTAACGAAACCTTCGAGACTTGCAGCTTCGGTGGTTTCTTCTTCAGTAGCTTCAGCTTCGGT
>CAYUUC010000195.1:0-3954 GCA_964447635.1 uncultured Spirochaetia bacterium | reverse complement strand
CAGCTTCGGTGGTTTCTTCTTCAGTAGCTTCAGCTTCGGTAGCCTCTTCTTCCATGGTTTCTTCTTCAGCGGTAGCCTCTTCTTCAGTAGCTTCGGCTTCGGTGGTTTCTTCTTCAGTAGCCTCTTCTTCGGTAGCATCTGTTTCTTGAGCGATTATAACAGAACCGAAGAAAATCATACTGAATATCAAAAGAAAAATTATTAAATATTTTGCTTTCATAAGTCTCCTCACTAATGACATTACTTAATGTCTTTTTTAATTATATTCCCGCTTCTATAAATAGAGCGTATAAACTAGATTAAAATCAGGGATAATTATTTACATACATAATATAAATAAATATTTCCCCTATTCAAAATCCAAAACACTATATTACTATAAAAAAGTTTAATAAAAATCAAGAGTTTCTTTACTATAAACTATTTATCTTTTCGGATAAATCAAGTCCCAATTTATATTAAACAAAATTATTTTAAATGTTTTTTAGTCCTTTTATAGCCTAAATTATAATCATCTTATCTTTATTTAAAAAAAATAATTAAAATTTTTATAAGTATTTATTCATAAAATTCTTTTCATCATCTTAAAAAAACCATAAGTCGTCAATTAACATGTCTTTTTTTTTGTTGAAATGAAATTTTGATATAAAACTTTCCCCATTTATCCATAGATTATTCATATATAATATATCATTAGGTTTAAATCTTGATTTATAATTCATCGCTGAACATTCATGGATATAATATCCTAAATGTAAATACTTTTTACCAAGTTGTTGGGTAAATTCTATTTCTTTTAATATTGAATATATACCCAGACTTCTATCCATATATTTTGTATCGTAATAGAAATATACCGAAGAAACAGTATTAACCAATACTTCAATTATTCCAACTCCTATTAGTTTACCATGTAAATAGTATTCCATTTCCTGGGTATAATCATTAGCGGTAAGAAAGCTAAATCTATAATTTTGTTCTACATCAAAGGTAAGTTTATCATTATGTTTATTAGCTATGTATTTAGCATATAAATCGATTTTTTCATTAGTTAAAGTAGGTTTCTGCTTTTTTATTATTATATCATTATTATTTTTTATTAATTTTCTATTCCTTTTTGACGGTCTAAATTTATTAACTATTACTCTTAAAGAGCGGCATTCCTCACAATCATGACATTTTGGTAAATAATATATATTTCCATTTTTCCTATAACCGATATTAAGTAGTTTTTCATATTCTCTTGCAGTTATTGAAGAGGCTTCCATGGTTAATAAAGACCAGTATCTATCTTTTAAATATGGACAGATCCCATTTATACTGAAATTTATTTCATCTATATTCATATTATTTTTTCTCTTTATATAGATTTTTAAAGGTAATTAATTGTTTTTTAAAATCGCTTATTAAATTTACTAATAACTGAATAGTTTAAAAAATGAAAGGATGTAAAAATGATTGAATTCATATCAAATATTATTGATGAAGTCAGTAAAAATATATCCAGGTTCATAAACAAAGGAAAATCGAATTTCGGTAAGGATTTTACACAAATAAATAAGAGATTAAAAGAATATGACACGATTAGATTATTCGAAAAAATTATATCTCCTACTTATTTAGATTACGAAAACACAGCATATATTTCCCTGGTTGACCCTATTAATCAAATCATTACCAAAAAATTCCAATGTGATTCACTATATGAACCATTCGATACATTTAAAAACCAATATAAAATATATACCGAATTACACAAAATTAAAGGTGAACACATAATATCAAACCATAAGAAAAATTCCCGGGCTTTAATCTTCTTACATGGTTTTTATGATAGAAGTTTCGAGTTATACAAAATCATGATGAGCAGGAAATTAGTTAATGAGATAGGATATGATCTATTCCTTATAGAACTTCCACATCATATGAGCCGTCAGGTCAAATCCTCACCATTCAGTGGTGCATATTTCTTCTCTGGAGACCCTGTCATAACCATTGAAGCCTTTAGACAATCTGTTTCTGAAGCTACTCAATTGTTTAATACAATCAAGAATGATTATAAAGAGGTGGTTCTTATGGGTGTATCACTTGGCGGATTGGTCACTATGTATACCACAGTAGTGGAGGACGGGTTAGATAAATACATCATGATTCAAGCTGGAGCTAATGTTAATGAATATATAGGGAATTTAGGCTTATCTGAATTCTTTGAGGAAAATTCTAAACAAAATAATATTGAAAACGATTATGATTTTGCCAAAATGTATAAATCTTTAAATTATATGAAATATAGACCCATGGTTGATGCTTCTAAAGTCGTTATCTGTGGCGGTAAATATGATAAGATAATACCATTTTGGACTGTTAAGAAACTAGAAGAAAAATTCAGAGGAGCAAAAACCATTTTTTATGATGGGGGAAATTTCTCTATTAATTTTATTTATAGTATTATAATTGAACAAGCTCTTTCTAAGTCTTTGAAAAGGAGGAATAATTGAACAATAAAGTCCAATATATATTTACCTTAATCCTGATTATAACATCATTGACCATTATAAAATGTGGAGAAAATGGTAACATAAATGATATTGTCCCTAAAAACTTTATAAAAGAAAATGAAATACCTAATAAAATTGAAAACTTGGAGATTAAGGATGAAGCCAATCTATTAAATAACATCTTTACTAAAAATAATTCAGCTAGCAATAGTTCATCATCCATTTCTATAACCGAAGATGAGATTAATTCAATTATCGGGAAAACCAGATTCTATAATCTCAAATTGAAGAATGATCCCATTAATAATAACTATGATATAGCTTTAGAGAATGAAAATCCTATAGCAAACATGGAAATTGATTATAATAGTGTGTACAATATTAAAGAATCATTACCTAAGAATACAAAATATGTTAGAATAACATATGATTCTTCTGTTAATCCATTAAAAAAAGAATATTTTAATGAAAATAATGAGATTATATATATTATAATATTAGCGTATAACTCTAATGAAGAATTGATAAGTGAAAGCGAATATAATTCTTCCCTGAATCTAGTAATGAATAAGAAGTATTATCCAGAAAATGGGAAAATTAAGGTCGAAAAGTTATACGATGATAATGGAATGTTATTATACACTAAATTGTTCTCTTATAATAGTTTAAATCTCTTGATTCAAGAGACTTTATTAGATAGTAATAATATAATTGCGGAGTATAATAAATTTACCTATAATAAAGGGAAACTTGTTAGAGAATGCTTATATTCAGCAGATGGTATTCTCCAAACTGAGATATATTATAACGAAAAGAAGAATCCAGTCTTGATAGATTATATAGAAAAAGGAAATAAAGTAAATTATCGAGAAAAAACTGAATACTATGATGACCAGGAAACCATAAGAGTAAAAACCGATATAGACAAGGATGGGAATGTCTTATCAGAGACTTATTTCGATAAAGATGGTTATCAAACAAAATTGATTAGTTATTTTGATGGGGTTAAAGAAACTAGATTATTTAGATATTCTGAATTTAGTAATACTAAAATTTTAGACTTAATTGAAATTTATACTGGAGACCCTCAAAAACTAATCGAATATACGAACTATTATTATGATAAAGAAACCGGAGAGGTTAACAATTGGATAACTTACGATTCAAAAGGTAATGTCATCGATAGTATGGATATGTCATATTAATGCTGTAATACTTTTGCCTGCTTATTTAATTCAGATACTATTTCCTTTATATCTCCTTTTTGTGATATGATTTTGCCTTTCTTATTAATTTCAATATAATTTCTTCCTAAGCCAAATGCTTTCCAATTGAGCGTATTGAGTAATTCTACAGCTTTTTGTTTATTTTCACTCATTTTATGTTTTACCTCCAACTAGTATTTAGTTCTATTATACTGTAATTTCATATAGGTTTATTCAAAAATCTCAAAAAA
>CAYUUC010000194.1:0-6882 GCA_964447635.1 uncultured Spirochaetia bacterium | reverse complement strand
TAATTTGTTTTAAATTTTCATTTTCAACTTTTGTTTGAATATGTTTTAATTTAACTTTGTCTTTTAATAATTGACATGTAATGCTATTCCGATTCATTTTTATCTCTATCATGGTCTGGAAGTATCTTATCTTCAACAACCATGTTAATATCATCTTTATTCTCTTCTCTATCATGGTCTGGAAGTATCTTATCTTCAACAACATTATCTAGGTTTTCCTTTTTGGATTTCATCTCTTCAGACATTGTTTTATTCTTATAATTAGCTTTTTTCATCTGGTCGATTTGCCCCAATATTTTTTTCCTGTCTTTGATGCTTAAGTTTTCTATACTATATTTAGGAGGTAATTTCCTCTGTTCTTCATCATCATCAACAAAGGTAAACTTAAACTGAGCCAACATATCTTTCAAGGTTTGAGCCTGTAAAGATAGCTCTTCCGAAGTGGAGGCATTCTCCTCAGCATTTGCTGTATTTGACTGAACAACATTCTCCACCTGGTTTAAGGCTGTTGATATCTGCTCGATACCTCTGGTCTGTTCTTGATAAGAGTTTGAAACATCACTAACAAACTCACTTACATCAATTGATGCTTTTTTAATTGATTCAAACTGTTCCGCAGTCTTATTTACCAACTCAGTGCCAATCTCGATGTTCTTTATAGCTTTATCTACTTGTTCGGTGGTCTCTTTGACCGATTCTTTGCTTTCTGCAGCGAGATTCCTTACCGACTCTGCAACCACAGCAAATCCTTTCCCGAACTTACCTACTCTAGCTGCTTCTATACTGGCATTTAGCGATAGAAGGTTGGTCTGGAAGGCGATATCATCGATGACCTTTACGATTTTCTTTATCTCACCAGCAGAGTTGTTAATCTGGTTTATGGCTTTCACCATATTATCCATTTGGTTACTTCCCTTTTCAGCATTCTCTTTCACCTGGTTAGAATACTTATTAGCCTGTGCTACATTCTCATTATTGGATTGGACTTGTTCGCTTATCTGACTCAACGCTGCCGATACTTCCTCCAGGGATGCTGCCTGGTCAGACGCTCCTTCGGAAAGGTGCTGGCTGGACTGTGATAGTTGCTCTGCCCCATTATTGACCTCTTCCACAGTGATATGTATCTGTCGGAAGATGTTGTTCAATGCTTTGATCATTGCCTTGAGAGACTTACCTACCTCATCTCTATCAGAAGCCATCCTAAACTTAACTGTGAAGTCTCCTTCTGCTATGATTTTGATAAGACGGCTCTTCTCTCTAAGGGAGGAAATCATTTTCTGTAGGGAATAACCAACCTCATCTTCATCTGACTCTATCGGTACATCTACGGAAAGGTCGCCATCGGCTATGCTTTCTATAAGAAGGCTTTTTTCCTTCAAAGAAGTAACCATCTTATTCATAGCCATAGCCAGCTTCCCAATCTCATCATTGTTTCTTGTATCCACCCTATCTATGGATAGGTCACCCCGGGCTATATCTGTAGAGACATTAACCAGCTTATTAACCCTTTTAAAGTTACGATTGATTATCAATAGTACAGCAATTATCGCTAAAATTAGAAGGACAATCCCGATGATAATCTTAAGCATGTTACCCTGGCTAGCCTCTTCAGTAGCTCTTTTTTCGAAGGTATTGCTGATGTTCTGAGCCAACATATCGGCTTGGGTTAAATCTACACCGATTTTATACATAGCATAAAAGTCGCCACTGTTGAAGTTCTCCGGTTCTTTCCCTGTGGGGTCTAGTCCGTCGTACTTGTTCCAATATGTGGATACCCGTTGATATCCCCCATGACAGTTAAGACAATCATCGGTAAAGTATATACCTCGGTAGTAGGTAAACATGTTATCTTCTTCTGATTTGATGTTCTTTTCTTTAAGCTGTTCGGCTTGGAATTCATTAAACACCTCGATATCTTTACCTTGGGCTTCATATTGTTCATTCCTAGCATTAACCCGGACTATATCAAAATCTATGTTTAGGTCTTCTGCTTTCTCTTGTGGTATTCTAATACTATGTATGATGGGTAAAGCTTCGATAAGAGCATTAGGATTAGCTTTTAGATACTCAATATCATATACATCCAATTCCCATAAATCGCTAACATACTCTCTGGTGCTTTCCGATAGGTCAGCTATCCTAACACCAGTTTGCTGGGCATTATCAACAACAGTTTCTTCTATAACCGTCGTAGACTCTATTTCCAAAGAATTTTGTAATTCATTGGTGGTGAATGTAGAAGCGGTAAAATAAGCTACAGTTAGGACTATAAGTATTATAGAAACAAAGATAACCAGTTTAGTCCTAAACTTAACATTTTTTAGCATATCATCTCCTTATGGCTTTAAGAAAAAATAGGACAATCCTCTTTATCTATATACGAATCCATTGGTATATACAAATGTTTAGGAAATAAAGCTATCAAAACTCATCATCTAAAGGTTTGACATCCTTCTCATTGTATTGATTGTCCTCATCATTTCCTTCTCTCTTTAGTTCTTCTGCTATCCTATTTAACATTTCAGGGGAAAGGTTATGAATATCTGTACTACCGGTTAGCATCTTTTTTCCTTGTCTATTACCAAATTTAAACTTGGATAGGATATCACTCAGTCGTTCCGCCTGTTGAGATAGTTGTTCACTGGTAGAGGCATTTTCTTCAGCATTTGCTGTATTGGATTGTACGATATTTTCTACCTGGTTTAATGCTGTAGAGATTTGCTCGATACCACGGGACTGCTCCTGACTTGCAGTAGCTACTTCACTAACCAAGTTATTTACTATGATAGATTTATCCACAATGTCTTTGAAGTACTCCGCCGTGTCGTTAGCCATCTTGGAACCGATTTCTATATTTTTAATGACCTTTTCTACCTGTTCAGTGGTCTCTTTAACGGATTCCGCACTTTCAGTTGCCAGAGACCTTACTGAATTGGCAACCACAGCGAAGCCCTTACCGTACTTACCCACTCTAGCTGCTTCTATATTAGCATTAAGTGCCAGGAGGTTTGTCTGGAAGGCGATATCATCGATAATCTTAACGATGTTCCTAATCTCTTCTGCTGAGTTGTTTATCTCTTGAATAGCCTTCACAAAGTCCTGCATCTTATCATTACCCTTTTGAGCATTGTCCTTTACTGTCTCAGCCAACTCACTCGCTTTTACTACATTCTCTGTGTTACCCTGTACTTGAGAACTAATCTGAGATAAGGATGCTGATACTTCTTCCAGTGATGAAGCCTGGTCAGATGCTCCTTCGGATAAGTCCTGGCTGGAGTTGGATAACTGTTTGGCTCCTGATTTTACATCCTCGGCTGTCTGGTTTATCTGTTCAAAGATGATATTAAGAGATTCCACCATATCCGAAAGTGACTTACCAACTTTATCTTTATCAGAAATAAGATTCACATCCACTGTAAAGTCACCATCCGATATCTTCTTGATTAGGTTACTCTTTGTTTGGAGTGAGTCAGCCATTTTAATCATAGCCTTTCCCATCACATCCCTGTTTGAAGCAAGGGTCACATCCACATCGAAGTCCCCATCGGATATCTGCTCTATGCTATTCGCTTTTGAAAGCAAAGACTCTACCATCTTCATCATATCTAATAGTAAGCCTTTCGCTCGGGAAGACTTTCTACCCCAATTGATATCCAATTCACCATCGGATACCTTATCTACGACATTAGCCAGGAAGTATGGTTCACCACCTAGTGTATTCAATATAGAACGGGATATGATGATGGAAACCAGTACCCCCAAGAAAACAGATAAACCTGCTAAGATAAGTGTCATGGTTAGACTCGCTCTTCCTTTCTCCTGTAACTCGGTTTCTATTTCTACACTCCTGGTCTGCAGAATGCTTCTTATTTGTGATAGGATGCCTTGAACTTTATTCATAGATTTAAATGTTTCATTATCGAATATATCTATCATTGCTTGCTGAGATTGTGCTTTTTCGATTTTTTCTGCGGATTGGTGCAATTCCTGGTGGGGTGTTTTAATTTCTTCAATCAATGTCATAACATTTTCGTATCTACCAAGGATATTATTAATCTCTTCACTGTATATGAATTGACCAAGCTCACATTTACGGAAATCAAGATTAACTTGTAAATCGGTAATATCTTCTTTATAGATATAATCCTTAACATCACTCATCCACTGATAATGACCATTCTCAGCTATTAAGAATCGAGCAACTGCATTATTTATATTAGCGTTCTCTTCCCTTAATTCTGAAGTTCTCATCAAATCCGTTATTATGTATATACCTAAAATCAGTATCAATATCAAAACCATAGAAAAACCTAAAAAGAGTTTTAATGACACACTCATTTTCTTAAACATGATTTAGCCTCCGATAAGAATTCTCATGTATTCGTAGGATAAAACAAAAGTAATTAATATACTTTTATTTTTCAATATATTAAAGAATAATATTAACAGAGCAACTAAAATACATTATCTAAAAGCTGATCAATCATCATCTACAGGTTTTAGGTTTTTCTCTTCGTAATTCTCATTCAAGTCTTTATCAGACTCGTTCTGATTTTCTATCTTATCCATAATCATTTTTAGTTTTTCTGGTGGAAGATTTTTTAATTCATTGTAATCTTCTTGTATGTCTAAAACCTCAGTTGTATTATTAAACTTATAATTTAGAAGCATATTACCCAGTTCAGTAGCTTGGGATGCCAGTTCTTCGCTGGTGGAAGCATTTTCTTCAGCATTAGCTGTATTGGATTGAACTACATTTTCCACCTGATTGAGTGCTGTGGAGATTTGCTCTACACCTCTGGTTTGCTCCTGACTTGCTGATGCTACTTCAGTAACCAAGTTATTTACCTCAACAGCTTTATCTACAATATCTTTAAATTGCTTTGCTGTTTCATTAACCAATCCGCTACCAATCTCTATACTCTTAATCACTTTCTCAACCTGGTTTGTAGTCTCCTTCACCGATTCTGCACTTTCAGTGGCGAGAGTTCTTACCGAATTAGCAACCACAGCAAAGCCTTTACCATACTTACCTACCCGGGCAGCTTCTATATTAGCATTAAGTGCCAATAGGTTTGTCTGGAAGGCGATATCATCGATAACCTTAACGATATTCCGTATCTGTTCAGCAGAATTGTTAATATCTTCTATAGCACTAACCAAATCATTCATCTTCAAATTACCGCTTTGAGCACTATCTTTTACCGTTTGAGAGAATTCACTTGCTTTAACCATGTTTTCTGAGTTTGCCTGTATCTGCGAGCTAACTTCAGATAAAGATGCTGATACTTCTTCTAATGAGGACGCCTGGTCAGATGCTCCTTCGGATAAATCCTGACTGGAATTGGACAGCTGATCAGCACCGGATTTCACCTCAGTTACTGTATGGTTAATTTGTTTGAATATGTTGTTTATTGAGCTGACCATCTTTTTCATTGAGTAACCTAATTCATCCTTATTCGACGTTAAATCAACGCTTACTGTAAAATCCCCATTAGCTATCTTTTCCAAGGTTTTACTCTTCTTATTTAAGCTATCCGACATCTTTAACAGGGCTTTTCCAACCACATCATCTTTGGATGCTAATTCTACATTGATATTGAAGTTACCCTCCGCAACCTTCTCTATGTTCTGTGCCTTTGAGCGTAAGGACTCGACCATCCTTTTGATATCCGCTAGGAGACCTTTGTCATTCTTACCCTCCTTTCCCCATCTTATATCCAATTTACCATCGGATACCTGTTTAGCAACGGAAGCAAGGAAATTAGGCTCACCACCAAGGGTATTGGTTATAGATAATGTTATAACAACTATGATGATTATTGCTAATACCAAAGCACCAGCGAAGGTAACTAAGATTAACAGCATCGTATTTTGGTTTTCTTTGACAAGTTTAGGTCCTAAATCATCCTGTTTATCCTGTAGATCAAGTTTTAAATTCTCAATTTTTTTTGATATATCAGGTCCTATAATATCTAATTGGTTATCCACAATGTTATTAAGGTCGATGTTGGTTATATGTAAGTTATCAAATGCAATCTTATAAAGATTTATAGTATCAACGTAATTGTTCAAAGAATTAACATAAACAGGTTTAGTTAAGCTATTCCTAAGTGTATCGATAAGGCTATTCAGTTCCCTTCCGAACAAGGCAAGACCCTTTTGATATTCTTGTTCAGTACCTAATACTAGATACCTGGAGGTAGCTAGACGAATGGTCAGTGTAATCTCTAGAAGTTCAGCACTGTAGAAAGATGCTTCATAATTACCATCTTCGTATGTCCCATCCATAATTGTATCGATATTTTCTAATGCATTTCCTCCATATCGGGTTAATTCATCTTGAATTGTCTTTTTTTCTCTATATAGCTCCACTACTTGATTGAAATATTCATCATATTTTTTAAATTCTGTTTCAATATAATTAATTTGGTTCTTTCTAGTATCCTCAATGAAAAGTTCGTCCTTATCAGCCTCTGCACTAAGATTAAGCATCAATTCTGAAGCTTCCTCATAACTATCAAGTGCTGTATCAGAACCTGTTTCGAGGAATTTCTTCCCCTCGAGTCTTGTTTTAAGTATATTAGCTTGAATTCGACCTGCTAATTTAGCTTCTCTAGCCAATTGTCTATATTGATTAAAACCGTCACTTGAATTGTTAATGGATACGAAACCCTCTATAGCTATAACAATGGTTAGGACTAATACTAAGCCAAAACCTAAAATAAGTTTAACGGATACTTTCATATTTTTAAGCATATTTCCTCCGAAAATTATAAAAATTTTAATGTATATTTTCTAACTGAAATTAATGGTTTATTTTATATCAAGAACAATGTTAAATCAGCATCATTTAAATTTAGATAGTAAGACAGGCAATTT
>CAYUUC010000193.1:0-6976 GCA_964447635.1 uncultured Spirochaetia bacterium | reverse complement strand
TTAATAAAAGATCAGACTTATATCAACAAAAATTTCACAGTAGGCATTTTTTTATGTATAAATCCTTTTTCTTAATTAAATATATATTATAAGGAATCCGATTTCAAGATAAATTTTCATTTAACTTTATTTATAGAGAAACGGTTTATAAGTTCTATTTCTTACCTTAATCATTATATAAAATCTTTTTAATAAAATCTAACATAGATGATAAAAACCCTTATCACGTTAATCATTCCCCCCTAAGGATTTTTAAATTATTAATCAAATATCTGTTAAATTCTTTTTGATAAGAGAACTTTTGGACTTTTTTTGCAAATATTGTTCTTTCACTTTTTGTGTCTATCCCATAATTGTTTAGAATATTATATATTTCTGTCTTTTGTTTCTCCTTATCATCCGGGTATTTTTCCTTCTCATACTGTAGTTTAGCAACAACCTCAGCTACTGCTTCTTCATCTTCCAAATCCAATGTTATTGATGTATTGTTATCACTCTCACAAGATATAAACATAAATGAAAGGATAAAAAAAATCACAAAAAGTTCAGTAAATTTAAAAAAGGTCTTCATCTTGGTCATCAAACTTTTTAAAATTTTCCTCCAATATCTCTTCTACTACCTTAGGGTCATCAGCGAATAATTTTTCGATAAAATCAATATCTACATTCAGTATTTCAGCTGATATTAATCTTCTAGTAAGAGTCTTCCATTCAGGAGCTTTATCAAAAAGGATATAGAAAATACCATATGCTTCATGATACTTACCGATGTTTGCCAGTGATACAGCTTGCCAGAATGACATTTCATGGTTATCAGGATAGAGTTTTTGGGCTTCTGCGTAATGCTTAAATGCTGTTTCCATATCGTCACCACCAAAAGCCATCTCAGCCCGATTCATGTGCTGATAAGCTGCATTTATCCTTAATAGTCGCTCTAACTCACTCACCGAGTCTTTATGGTCGTCAATCCTTAAATCCAGGGTAATTCCATCCCATTCATGTTTGGGAAAATCAGCAGTCACGATTTTCATACAAGCGGATTGTTTCCCTCTTATATCTCCACCATCCTGGTCTGCAACCTTTAAAGCATTCAGCATTCTTATGGGAAGAGGTCCTTTAGAACTCTCAAAAGTAGACGCCATAGCCTTTAGGGTAGTAGATTTAGTCATCATATTCCCCTGAACAGAATAGTTCTTTCCTATTATATGACCAGCTTCCTTTACACATCTATCTCCGGTGTAGCCTTCGATATTACCCTTGGAATCCATCATGACTATTTGTCTAATCTCTGGCATAGTATCTCTACTAAGTAATTTACCCAGAGCTTGCTCCGGGGTTTTCCCATCTTCCATCATCTCCAAGCCATAAGTAGCATATTCAAGGTTAACAAAAGATTGAACAGCAACCAAGCCAATGCCAGCTTTCACCCAGGGTACTACCGTTCCTACCGCAAACCAATGAGATTGTACAGCGATACCAAAATCACCTGTTTCTTCATTCCTCGCTATGATTGAATAGGTACTAGCAAAGGGTTCTTTTCTATTATATCGATAACCTTTCATAATCTTTCTCCAAATAAATCGGGAATATGGTAATAAACTAATAAAATAAGATTATTAACGAAAATAATGTGAGGAGAAATAGAAGTGAAAACTTAATATATATCTATTTAAATAACCATTCGCATAGATTTTGGGACTTGTATTAATTTCTTCTTTTTAGGTAGGACATAATAAAGAAAAAACTATTATAGAATATTGGATTATTTTTATTAAGAAAATTTATTCGTCATCATCTTTATCTTTTTTCTTTTTGAAGTTAGGATTCAATAATTCCCAATTCCTCAAAAAGTTTTTTTTCTTTTTTGCTTCTTTTTCATCATCATCTTTATCTTTTTTCTTTTTGAAGTTAGGATTCAATAATTCCCAATTCCTCAAAAAGTTCATGTTCTTCCTATCACTCATAATACCTCCAATTAATATCATCAAATTTTATAAAATAAACCATTTCCCAAAAGAGACCTTAACTCCAAAATGACTCAATATTTTGATAATTCTATTTTTTCTTGATTATTCATACATATAGGATTTAGACTTACCAAAAGAATAACCAACAAACATATATGAATATGTTTAAGCATTTAAACTCTACCAAACCTTTTATTTCAAAATATAACCATAATTAACAAAAATATCCAATTTCATTATAAAATTCAACGGAAAACAACATGAATAAAAATCAAAACGAGTGAGAGGACTTCTAAAGATATCGATTTATCCCCATGGAAAAACGATATCATCTATAAATAACATACTTATTCAAAAACTCTAATGCTAATCTAAGAGCTTCTCCCTCATTATCTTTAGAAAAACCATGTCCTTCTCCTTCAAAAAACTTATAATGAAAACCTTCTCTATCTTTTAACTTACTGATAAGGTAATCTGCCTGTTCTTTAGATACAACTTTATCTTTATCACCTTGTAGCAATAGTAAAGGCGATTTAATCCTCTCAGCTATACTCAATGGAGACCTTAAGTAATATCTATCCCTATCCTCATACATATCACCTATAAGCTGGTCATTATAATGTGCTTCTAGCCTATGAGTACTGAGTGATAACTCATAGAGGTCCGTTACACCATAAAGACTAACCCCTGCTTTATAGAATTCCGGATAGTTGGCAAGGCTCATCAGAGTTGTATAACCACCAGCACTACCACCCAAGATAGCTATACAGTCTTTCCTCGCTTTACCTTTATTAATCAAGTACTCCACACCTGACTTGCAATCCTCTACATCATATACCCCCCAATAACCATTCAAACACTGTCGATACTTCCTACCATATCCACCACTACCGCGATAGTTCACCGCAAACACATTCCATCCCCTGCTAACAAAGTATTGTATGCGAATGTTCCATCTATCCATAATAAGGTCGGTAGGTCCTCCATGAACATAAACCAGAAGGGGTGCTGGTTCTATCTTAGGATTCATTGCAGGATAAAACAAGCCATAAATCAGTTTCGAGTCTTTGTTTACCCACTCTACATGTTCCGGACTGGATAAAGCGTATGAATCCATTCCCATAAAAGATGTGGATATTAATGTCCGTTCCTTTCTATCATTGATATCGATTTCGATTAGATCTGCTGGTTTGGTAGAGCTTTCATGCAAGCAATAGACCTTATCCTTTTTCAGGTTTATGAACGAATAGAATCCACCATTATCAGTAATCTGCTCTACCTTTCTCGTTTTCATATCATAACGATAGAGGTTATTCTTGGCTTTGTCAATCATCGTGAAGACAATATAGCTTTCGTCCCCACTCCATACATAATCCACATTCCCGCTACCCCAAGAAGGTTTGATCATATCATTATCTAGCGGGATGAGATTATAAGGTTTATCAACACTTTTATCCACAGCCCATAAATTATAATACCCGCTTCTATCACTTATAAAGGTAAGATAGTTGCCTTTTGGAGACCATCTAGGCTGAGATACGGAATATGCTTCCCCCTCGATTTGTTCATTTATGATAGATTTAACCTTACCGTTTATCTCTCCAACAATAATATAAGACTTATCCCAAGGCATGAACGGATTATTGTATCCCATAAATGTGTAAAATAAGTTATCAGGCGATAAAACCGGGTCTTGTATGAAATCCCATCTAACTCCAATATCCTGAGCCCAGCTCTTCCCGTCAGTTCCTACATATGCCAGATATGACCTATGTAGACCATCAGCTACATATAAGGTAATCTTATTATCATGGGAGATTTGCGGAGTCTGGGCTTTTTTATCATCGAAGGTTAGCTGTTTTGATAATCCGTTTTCGGTGAATATTTTGAATAGATGACCTTTTTTACTTCTATATACGATAAAACTACTATCAGCAGACCAAGCATAAGACCCTCCAAAACCAGCATAGACGTCTGGTTTCCATATTAAGGGTTTGGAAATGTTGTTTTCGATGTTTAGTATGAATAAAGTATTGAAAGAATCATGTTTAAGAATATATGCTAACCTTGTTCCATCGGGAGAGATCTTAGGTTCTGTAAGACTAAATGCTTTTTTATAAATTTCATATTGTATGGGAAGTTTATTATAATTCATTTTAGATACCTTTCTTTTAATTAAATATCATCATTGTGATTAATATAATAAACTTCCTTTGTTATAGACAGTGAATGGTTATTATTCCTTTCGTGATAGGCTAGGATAGGATAAACAAGATTAATACAATAATTGATACAAAAATAGAGATTAAGTGTTATATAAGATAGGAATTATAAATTATTTATTTAAATAAATCGCAAACATAAATAATTGATAATTTTTTTCATATTTTCTCCAGAGCTATCTGTATACCCAAATTATACAGATGGCTTTTTTATTAAAAGAATATGCCTATCCTATATAACTAATCTCTAAGAGTTTTAGATACTCTTCCAAATTATCTCCAATAAGGTCTATAGCATTTTGGGATAAATATAAATTCCCCTTTTCTGTGGATAGAATCAAAGAAGACCATATTTTTTTAATCTTTTCTGCTTTCTCTTCTCCCATCCTATTCTCATAATCAAAATGGAATATCGTATAATAGAAATATGCTTCCCACGCCATCATTAAAGGTCTATCTTTATCATCATTAGAAGATAACACGTTTATCATATTTATCAGGATGTTTTCGATTTCCTGATAAAAAATAAAAAATATACAATTGTTAATTATAGTCTCAGGGTCTATAGTAAAAGTTTTACCCATCTCTTTAAGAATCATTTTCTTAACATCCTCATTACCAATAATTCTCGAAAAAGTTTCAAAAGATTTCCTCGCTTTGATTATCAAACTTAATATTCGGTCGTAATCTGGTTTGGATTGGGTTTTTTCTTCAATTATTAGATTAAGGTTTTCTATCATATTTACAAAAAATGTTTTCATGATTTTCTTTTCTATTCGCTGAGCCTCAATATAAAGAGAGATATGTGCATCCTTAGTATTTTGATAGACAAAAACAGAGCCAACCTCGAAATGTTTCTCTATTGTCTCTATGGATAAATCATTATCAGATAAATAGAAAGCTGCGTCCCTTATCCATTGGTCTAAAGCTTGAAAATAGACATAAGCCTTATCCCAATGGT
Organism: uncultured Spirochaetia bacterium; assembly: GCA_964447635.1. Lineage (GTDB taxonomy): Bacteria > Spirochaetota > UBA6919 > CAYUUC01 > CAYUUC01 > CAYUUC01. Next base: position 1,826 of record CAYUUC010000193.1, on the reverse strand, counting down.
TAGGAGAACCAAGTGAAGTTTTATCGAAGAATATATCTTCATCAACCGCTAGTGATAATTGATAATAGAGTCCCTCTTTAAAAACCTTAGCTAATGTATTTATAAGTTTTAAGTCAGCTTTCTCTATATTAGTTTTACCCAATTCAATATAATGTCGTATCTCCGGGTCATAGGAGGTTCGATTATATCTATCCAATTTAAGAGTTATATCCCTTAATCCTGTCTGATAGTATGTATCGCTAATCCTTTCATAATCTATTTCTTCTCTGCTTGCAATTTCTTGTATTTGATGGAAACCTTTAAGTATGTTTTCTTCTTTCTTAGTGTTGGTTAAGGATAATTCTTTGGATGCAAAATCCGGGGCTTTTAGAGTATCAGCATCAATTTCTTCTTCGGTAAGATTGGTATCTACATCATCATTCTTAACTCCCAGCTCGGATAAAACATTATCCTTAACCGAATTACTACTGGAGCAGAAGATGAAATTAATACCTACTGAAGATACAATGATGAATATAAGTATTTTTTTAAATAGTATATTATTAAGTAAACTCATATGTTTAACAGATTATTAATCAAAATTTATATAAAATATATCTCATTAGCCTTACCTAAAAACTCTTTCAACCATCGATTTAAGTGTTCAGTTGCCTTGGTTAAAAATAGCATTTGAGTTTATATAGTACAAAAACCAAGATATAACATATTCATAAAAATTCATTATTAATTGCAAAATTTAGGAAATATTTATCTGCCAGTAGGTTTGAATGGCTCCCCATAATTAGTAGCATATTCAAAATATGTCAGTCCCTTAAAATCAACCATGTTGAACTCTATAGTCCCAATGAACTGTGTATGCCAGAAATCAGCATCCTCAAAAAAAGTTGAGTAATTAAAATCCGCACCACCAAGGAAAACCGAATGTTCAAAATATGCTAACTTATTAAAGATTGCTTCTTTAAAATCGGTCTTACCAGAGAAGAAGGCTTGCCAGAAGTCAATCAAATCATAGAACTTTACCTCTCTGAATAAATTAATATTATAATAATAAGTCTTCTTGAAGTTACTCCTTTCCATAAACTCCGCTCTACGAAGGTCTAACATACCCATGAACTGTGTTCTCTCAAAATCTGCTTCACCGTTAAATTTTACCTCGGTAAACCTAGCAATATCCTGGAATTGGTTATTGGAAAAGTCCGCAAGACCGAAGAACTCACATCCCATAAACTCGGCCTGGTTATTGAACTTAACATAAGAAAAATCAGCTAAACCGTGGAATTTGGAAGAGGTGAAAATGGCTTTACCCCTGAAATCCACCTTTGTAAAATCCACTTTCTCGCGAAAGGAGCAATTGTAAAATTCAACATTACCATAGAAAATAGCATATTCAAATATCATTCTCTTTTTGAATTTACAGTTTTTGAATATGAAATTCTTATGGAAAGTAGATGCTGAAAGGTATTGATCATCTTTTATATAAGATATGATGTCACTCTCGAACGTACATGAATCAAATACAATAGAAGAATTGATATAAACTCGATGCTTATTTGGTGATTCCTTAGCACTATCTTTTACTTCTGTGAAGTATAATTCATCGAATATTTTACTATTTTCATAATAAATATTATTTCCCCCGTTTATATCATGAATAATCTCAATAGAGGGGATTTTAACATCTTTTTTGCTAGATGCCATTATTTAGTAACCCCTTTGGTTATTATTTAAGATTCATTTTTAAACTTATTTATTATGATTTTCGTTAAATATTCGAATCCGCCTAATAATACTTTAGTAAAATTATATAAATTTACATTGAGGTTAAT
>CAYUUC010000192.1:0-6988 GCA_964447635.1 uncultured Spirochaetia bacterium | reverse complement strand
TTTATAGCAACTTTATTAGTATCGACTATCCTATACTCTCAAAGTGAAGAGAAACTTAAGGGTTTATGGGAAGGAGAAGAAAAGATAGCCATTGTCGTAGGTGTTAATGAATATGACCATCTGGACCCGCTTAGATTCACCGACGACGATTCAAGAGAAATGATACAGGTTCTCGAAAAATACGGTAGGTTCTCCTCCATTGAATATTATGGAGACGAAAAGGATGATATAGACCAAATCGCCGGAACACCTACTAAAGTAAATATCGAGAACGCTGTCTCTTTAGCAGCTGACGATATAAGAGAAGGATATTTCACTACCCTACTACTATATTTCTCTGCTAGAGGTTATCAACATGATGGAAAGGTATATATGGCAACTAAAGGCACAAAAACAGATGACTTAGAAAATACCGCCATTAATCTTTCTGAAATTCTCGAATCACTTAAAGACCTTAAGGATATGGAAAATGTTAAAATCATGTTCTTCCTGGATATCGGCAGAAGTAACCCTGATGGTGGCGACGAGCCTGACCCCAAAAACCCGAATAAATTAAGCAGCTGGGATGATGTTATAAACTCAAATGGAGTTTCTATACTATACTCCACCACCAATACTGCTTACTCATATGAGACAGGCTCCCTTCAAAATGGTGTCTATACTTACTACCTGGTTGAAGGATTAAGTGGTGCTGCTGATGAAGACTCTAATGGGTTTATCTCCTTGGATGAAATATCCAACTATGTTGATGAAATGGTCAATCAATGGTCTACCGAAGCTTATAAACAAGACCCAATGCTTGATGATGAAAAGAAAAATGGAAAATTTTATATCACATGCTATCTGGAAGAAGGATGCTTCGAATAGCTTTTGTAAGGTTGAGCGTAATATTCTAATATTATGGAATTTACGCTCAACTAATAATATCATAAATTAAGGAGGACTAAATGAAAATTTCAAAGATTTTTATAATAATTACATTAATAATAATATTTATGGGAGGTCTGGTTTTAACAGATAATGAAAGCTCATCTCAGAATGATCCCCCGCATGGAACAGGATTAAAGATGGATGAAGAAGGCTTTAATGAATCCAAAATCTCTGTTTCACCAAATTTATTAGCTAAAGGTTTCCTAGAGGTTGAAAAAGACTATACAAGTGATATGCCCCCCATTGGAAACCAGGGACAAATAGGCAGTTGTGTAGCATGGGCATTAGGTTACAGTATTAAATCTTATCAGGAACATATCGAACATAATACAGATTATTCCGAATCTTCTCTTGTATCTCCATCATTTATCTATAATTCGCTTAATGGTGGCGAGGACGATGGTTTAGTTCCTTCTCATGCACTTGACTTTATGAAAAGAGAAGGATGCCTTACACTCAAAGAAATGCCCTATACACAAGACTATAAGAAAAAACCACCCAGAGGATATGAAGATGTTAAAGAAAGATATAAAATAGCCTCTTATAATAGACTAACAAAAGAATTTAATAGATGGTTTTCCAAAGACTTCCACACCGATGAAGATATAGAAAACATCAAGAATATAATCGCTACTGAAGGTCCGGTAGAGATATCAGCCCATTCTCCTTACTCTATGCAAAATTTTTATTTTAATGGTGATGATGTATATGATATATCAGACTTTACCCCGGGAGAAACCGTAGGAGGTCATGCTATGGTCATTGTTGGCTATAACGATAATAAATCAGGCGGTGCTTTCAAAATAATGAATTCCTGGGGAGAGGATTATGCTGGTGATGGATATTTCTGGATAACATATGAAGCTGCTAAATCCTTAATGAGAACAACATGGAGAGTTGTGGATGTCCCTAGTGACCCTCCACCAGACATAATCGTGAAAAAAGTTATGGATATTGAAATTGAAGTTAAACCTTCTGGTAATAGAAGATTCGAGGATAAGATGGTAGAATATAATGAAAAAACAGGCTTCTATGATGTAGATTACGAATTCAACCTGAGAGACCGATTCAGACTAAGAATCACTCCTAAAGAAAGCTTCTCTGTATACTTCATCAATATAGACCCGGAAGGCAATATTAAATTAATATATCCTACTGGAAACAATAGTAGCTGGGTACAACCGGATACATATTACTTCCCTCCCGACTCATACAAGTCTTACTCATTCACATCACGCGGAGGTTCAGGTATAGAGCATATTGTAATCATTGCCAGCTCCGAGGAACTCGACCAGTATAATCTGGGTAATAGTAATAATCTTAGTAAGAATGTTATGGATAATCTAAATAATATAGAAGATTTAAAGAATAAAGCATTCCCAGAAATCGCTAATAAGGATAATGTAGGGGTTTATTCCATAAGACTACAATCCAATAAATAATTCCAAACCATATCTCAAAACCCTATTAAACATAATCTAAAAACCATCCAAGGCTTAGTTTAATCCCGGTCTAAATTTAGTATTATTAAATTATATTGTTATATTTAGATAACTATATCAATAATCAGTTTTAGGTGGATTAATTTATGCAAGATACCGAAGGAACACAATCAAGCACAATACATAGGCTTGAGTATAATGGGAAACAAATACTTATCATCGCAACTGCTCATGTCTCTAAAGAGAGTCAGGAAGAGGTTAAACGAGTAATCGAGGAAGAGAAACCTGACTCAGTCTGTGTGGAACTCGATGAAGGAAGATACAAATCCATTACCGAAAAAGAAAAGCATTCCAATATGAACATCGTTCAGGTGATAAAAGAAGGCAAGGCTATGATGGTTATGGCTAACCTATTCCTATCATCATTCCAACGAAAGATAGCAGCTAAGATGGGCGTTAAACCTGGTGTAGAAATGATACAGGGAATAGAAAGTGCCAAGGAAATCGGGGCGGAACTCGTTCTAGCAGATAGGGATATCCAGGTCACTTTTAGAAGAATTTGGCGGAAATCAACAGCCGGTGAAAAATTCAAACTACTATATCAAATATTGGGAAGTCTTATGGTTTCCGAGAAGGAGCTTCAAGAAGAAGACATCGAAAAGATGAAGTCTGGTGATATGCTGGATAACGCACTTAGCGTTATGGGAGAGACTTTCCCCCTCATAAAGGAAGTATTAATCGATGAAAGAGACATCTATCTGGCAAATAAGATTAAGAACGCACCGGGAGAGAAAATCGTCGCCGTCCTGGGTGCAGGTCATGTACCAGGCGTAAAGAAGATGATTACTCAGGAACAATACAGCATACCACAAACAATCCCTGCTGATAAATTCGAACGAAAGATAAACCGTAAGATGAAAGAGGAGGATAAAGATTACATCCTTCAATATTACCAGAAAATAAACAGCGAAGAAAAACCTTCATACAAGTTGGAAAAAGAGTTGAACAAGGATGAAGAACAGAAACTCCACAATATCTTATACAACGAACTACCAAAGAAAGGCATAGGTGGGAAAATCATCGGTTGGGGGATACCTATTCTTATCTTAGCATGGATAATAAGTGGCTTTTTTACTGGTGGAGGTTGGGAAGGATTATTACAGAATTTCTTCGGTTATGCATTGGGAACTGGTGTAGGTGCTGCCCTTGGAGCGATTGTTGCTCTATCCCATCCTGTTACGGTATTGGTAGGTTTTGCAGGAGCCTGGCTTACCGTATTACATCCGATTTTGGGTATAGGTATGTTTACCGGCTTATCGGAAGCCCACTTTAAAAAGCCAAAAGTATCTGATTTAGAGAATCTGAGTAAAGATATCCAAAGTTTTAAAGGGTTTTATAAGAACAGATTCACCCATATACTCCTGGTTATATTCCTTTCCAGTATAGGGACTATGCTTGGTATAATCTTTGGAATTTCTCTTTTTACAGATACAATAATACCATATATTGCTAATTTACTTGGATTTTAGTAATATATAATCTTAGGGGATTTTTAGCCTTATATAGAAGGTAGGATTATGAATCAACAAATAAACACAGATGATATAATAAAACAATTGGATAATAAAGAGAACATATATTACGAGAAAGTGGAAGTAGTAGGCGATTTGGACTTCACTACTATTAAGGATACTGCTAAGGAGGGTAAAAATAGCTTCCGAAGCTATATAGACTCTTCTATCATTTTCATAGACTGTGACTTTAAGGGACAAATCATATCGGGTAAACATCATAATGATATATTCAATTTTTCCTTATTCCGTCGCAATGTATCCTTTAAGGGTTGTAGTTTTGAGGATGATGTCTATTTCAATTGGGCAATGTTCACGGTAGAGGACAACTTTGAGAGGGCATTATTCAAAGGGAATGCGGAGTTCAAGGCATTGCATTTCCACGGAGGAGCTTCATTTAAGGGTTCGGAATTTTTTAACGATGCGGACTTTTCCCTAACTCGCTTCTCTGACATTGCTGATTTTACTGGAATAAGGTTCAATAGGGATACCAAATTTGAAAGGTCCAAATTCCTTTCCGATGCTAAGTTCTCCGAGTCTGATTTTAGAGGAAAAGCTTACTTTACATCCTCACATTTTTCCAGTGTCTCTCACTTCTTTGAGGTAACATTCAACGGAGACACCAATTTCTCAGGTTCCCATTTTGAGAACGATGCAAACTTCTTCGGTTCTAAGTTCATGAACACATCGGGTTTTATATCGACTAAGTTTTCCGGAGAGGCTAATTTTGGAAGCACTCATTTCCATAACTACGCTGACTTATCAGCTTCCCGTTTTTCCGGTGATACATCGTTTTCGTCTGCGGTTTTCGAGAAAGATGCCAATTTCGAGAATATAATATTCATGTGTAAAACCAAATTCGAGGATACCGAATTCAAGAAAGGTAAGGAGTTCTCTGGTACAACTCAATACGGCGACCCATTCACTTTAAAGTAAAATCCTAACGTTCACTAAATTCTATTGTATATTTAGTTCCGACAGAAGTATCTATATCTATGGAGCCTTGGAGTTGGCTTGCGAGTATCTTTATGAGTTCAAGCCCTAATGTTTTAGGATTTTCTAAGTCTACACCTTTGGGTATCCCCACACCATTATCTTGTATGGATAGACAATAATTGTTTTGGTTTTCATCGTAGTGGAAATAGATATATATATCACCTTTATCTTCCGGGAAGGCATACTTCAATGAATTGGTCATAACTTCATTAATGATTAATCCCAGTGGCACACATATACTAACATTTAATGTTATATCCTGTGCGTCTATATTCAATTTAATGTCTTTTTTACTCATATAATAAGATTTATATATAATGTCTGTAAGTTTTTTTATATATCCGCTTATATTGATATATGCTAGGTTAGACGATTTATAAAGGGATTCATGGATCAAAGCTATGGTCATCACTCTTTCTTTACTTTCCTTAAATTTGACCAAAGCCTCTTCATCTGTTATGGAGCTGGATTCGAGTGTAAGCAGGCTGGTGATAATCTGCAGATTATTCTTAACTCTGTGATGTATCTCTTTTATCAGAATTTCCTTTTCTTTTAGAGATTCTCGAAGAAGTTTTACACGATTTTTCCTATCTGTAATGTCTTCCAATATTACAGCGAAATATCCTTTTTCGAAAGAATAAACATATAAAGAGAACCATTTTTTATAATAATCCAAATATTTTTCAATTACGATTTCGCTGGTATTTAGGGCGACCTCCCCACAGATTCTGAACCATCTTTCCAGTTCATCTTTATCCCAATCTTTGTATAGCTCTGAATATCTTTTTCCTATAAGTTCATCCTTGCTAAATCCGGATAATCGTTGGAATTTTTCGTTAACCTCAATGTATTCAGCATCTACAGGTTCACCATCCTTATCAAGTATGATTTTTTGATATGTAAATCCATTAAGCATTTTACTAAATAACATTCTATATTTATGTTCATTATCTTTGGTTTTCCTTAATAGTTTCTCCTCAGAACGTAATGTGTATAATATAAAGATGGTTAAGACCACCGTAGATACCACGAAAGTAGAAAATCTCAACCAACTTAAACTTTCTATATCAATAACGATATAATCACTGAACAAATCGGTAAAATTGGTTATTATATCTATAATATATATGAATATGGTAGAAATGAATAAAATACAACCAAAGATAATATTAGTAAAATAAAAGCTGAAGGTTACTATCAGCAAGAGTATAGGAAGGGTATAACTCTCTATACCCCCGGAGAACATAAATCCAACAATAAGGATAGTGTATATTGATATGATCATTAAATGAGAGACTACTCTAAGCAATCCCTTCAGAACCATAAACATATATAAGGCTATAAGTATGGTTGATATTATTACTATCAAATAAAGAGGTACATAAGCTACACTAACATAATAAACAATTTGAACAGTGTTGCTTACTAAAACCAAAATTCCTGCATAAAACAAAAATTTTGCTTTGAGTAAATCTAGCGATGAATAACGGTTTTGTAGTTTATTGTTAATTATTCTCAATATTTTTCTAATATAATTAATCATAACTTTTCTTGAATTTTTTTTTAGATTCATTTCTTATTAGAAGGACACTCAAAATCAATCCTATATATCGTTCCCTCTGTTGCTTTTTCTATACTAAAAAAAGCATCGATTTGGTCTCTTAATAATTCTATCAGTTCTATTTCGGTTTTATTTCTATGTTGGTAATCCTTTACATTTCCCCAATTCTGGTGAATAATAATATTATATTTATTTATATTATTAACTTCATATTCTTTCATATAGAAAGAAAAATTGATATCCTTAGTATTATTCATATATCTCAATGAAGTACATATCACCTCATTAATTAATAATCCTAGATGAATTGCGATATCTAGCTTCAGTAAAATATTTTTCATAATTACAAAGATATTTACTTTGTCTTTTAGTTTATGGTTGCGGAAAATCCTATCTATTAAATCTAGGAAGTAATTTTTAAAATCGATTTTATAATAATCACCGGTTTTGTTTATTTTTTCATGTATTAAAGCCATAGCCATGACTCT